>CAYZBM010000006.1:0-47596 GCA_964476705.1 uncultured Rickettsiales bacterium
TTATGTTTTATTCGGGATCCATAAATACATTCATTTCAATTAAGAAATACTATATATGATACTAATGTCTTAAAGTAGGTCCAGGTCTCTTTCTTTTTTAGAAAAATATTAGAATATTTATGGCCAGGACTAAATCCCTGGCAGATTTTATTGATAATATTTTAAAAAAAGATAAGAACCATGGATGACGATTTTTGGGAGCTTGGGAAGATACAATAAACAACAATGATAGAATTAACTTTTAAAAACAGCAACTTAAAGAAGTAGATTAAATGAAATTGACAATTGTAAATTTTTTAACTATTTTCAACAAAACATTCAAAGAATCAAATAATTATATTGAGCAATCTTATGTCAAACAGGCCAACTACCCTCGAAGAGAAAATAAAGCAAGAAACCCTTGATGATTTACTAGTTGCTGCAATAACAGCCGATAAGGTTGAAACAATAATTTTTCTGGTCCAACAGGGTGCTAGTACCAAAATAACCCAGGACGCCGCTACAATCCTCATGAAAAATAAAGTTTATGCAGAAAAATCTCATCCTAATTTATATAAATATTTATTAAATTTAAAACAACCCCCTGAACCAACTCCAGCACCTAAACCATCAGCTCCAACTCCAGTACCTAAACCATCAGCTCCCGCTCCAACAGCTAAAGCATCAACTTCTACTCCAACACCTAAAGCATCAACTTCTACTCCAGCACCTAAACCATCAGCTCCTACTACAGCTCAATCAGTAACAAAAAGTACCTCTATGCCTTGGGATAGCTTCAAAACTATGGTAAAAAATAGAGCTACTCATAATCTGATTCTAAGTTTTTATGACCCTTGTTGGCATATGGGCTCACAAATATATAATAAAGATGAAAATGGATGTAATATTTTAATGCTAGCTATTCTAGCTCCCGCTAGCCAGACGGATAAAGTTAAAAATGTTAATTTTTTTATTGAAAGAATGAGTAGTTTCACAGATAAGGATAATCAAGGAAATACGGCTTTTATGCTAGCTCAAGCAACTGGGAATGAGGAATTAATTAATTTATTTAACAAAATAGTTCCTTTAAATACTCAATTATTTGTAGCTATAGATCAAAATAACCTTGAAAGAGTACAAGAACTTCTTTTATCTGGAGCTAATAAAGATTTTAAAAATGCATTGCATGATACTCCCTTATCTATTGCTAAACAAAAGTACGGTACTCATGCGACTATAGTAAAGGCTTTAGAAGACAATCATAATTATGATCCAGCTAGCCTATCCTATGCATCACTGGGTAAACAACCTTATCCAGTAGCAAAATCAACTTCAAGCCCGTAAATAATTAATCTGCTCACCATAATTAAATAAATGCAAAAGCAAGCGTAGCTTCATGCCCCGCTCGGAATTGAGCTTAGGATCGTTATGGAGAATTAGCTGCGCTTCTTTATGGGCCAGTTCTAGCAGGTTTTTATGTAGGGCAATATCCGCAAAAGTAAAATCCTGCATCCCGGACTGTTTAACGCCTAAAAGATCTCCGCTTCCGCGTAGATCTAAATCAGCTTCAGCCAAATAAAAACCATCATTACTGCTGCGAAGTGCTTGTAATCTTTTTAAAGAAGTAGCACCTAATTTATCATATAATAAAATACAGCTTGATTGTTTATCACTCCGACCTACTCTTCCTCTTAATTGATGTAATTGTGCTATACCAAATCTTTCGGCATGTTCAATAACTATTACCGTCGCATCCTTAACATCTACTCCTACTTCAACAACTGTGGTTGCAACTAAAATATCAATATTGCCATTTTTAAACTCATTCATAATTTGTTCTCGATCTTTGGCTGGTACTTTGCCGTGCAGCAGCGCAACTTTTCCTGGATAAATCTTTGATAATTCGTCAAATCTCGAAGTTGCATCTTTAAGTGCCAATTTTTCTGATTGCTCAATAAGCGGGCAAATCCAATAAATTTTTTCTCCTTTAGCCATTACCCTACTAAAACTCGCCATTAATTCGGCAATTTTTTTAACCGAAATAATTTTAGTATCAATATATTTACGACCAGCAGGTTTTTCTTTAAGTAATGAGTTTTGAACATCACCATAATAAGCCAAAGCTAAAGTTCTCGGGATTGGCGTCGCCGTCATCAGTAATGTATCAATATTTTTACCCTTATTACTAAAAACCATTCTTTGATCAACCCCAAATCTATGTTGTTCATCAATTACCACCAGCCCTATATCTTTAAATTTAACCTTATCACCAATTAAAGCATGAGTACCAATTATTATATCTATGTTACCGGCGCTTAAATCGGTAAATATTTCTTCCTTTTTTTTCGAACTAGCCGTAAGTAAAGCAACTTTTACCGGAATCTCAGCTAATATTTCACTAATCCATTTATAATGTTGTTTTGCTAAAATTTCAGTTGGCACCATTAGAGCTGCTTGTTTTTTTATCTCCACCACATTTAGCATGGCAATTAAAGCAACTAAAGTCTTGCCGCTACCAACATCACCTTGGAGTAATCTTAACATTGAATGAGCTTTTTTTTGGTCAGCAAAAATTTCATTAAGCACCTGCTTTTGCCCCATAGTTAAGGTAAAAGGTAATTTTTTTATTAAAGCCCCAACTAAACTACCATCACCTTTAATCTCCTCACCTTTTAGATAAGAAAATTTTTGCCGGGCTAATTTTATAGCTAACTGACTGGCAAGTAATTCATCATAAGCAAGCCTAAGCCTTGCAGGATCAGCTATAGAACTTATATCTAAATCTAATGGCGCATGAATTCTGGTAATTGCTTCTTTAAAACTAGGCCAGTTATATTTTTGAATTAAACTACTATCATGCCATTCTTCAAAATCAGGAACTTTATCTAAAATTGATTTTATTAAGTTAACTATAATATTTTGATATAGGCCAGCAGTTAAGGGATAATTTGCTTCAATGCTATTAATATTATTTAATTGTTTTTCATATAAAATATAGTCAGGATGGATCATCTTGGTATAGCCTGCATATTTTTCTATATTGCCACTAACTATTCTTTTAGCGCCAATTGGTAAAAATTTACGAATATAATCAGGCGAGCTATTAAAAAAAACTAATTCTATTTCGCCAGTTTCATTTGAGCAAAAAACTTTGATCGGAGATTTTTTATTATATTTATGTTTATCAAGACCTTCATAGCCATTAATTCTGACAATAGTCGTAACAATTTGACCATTTTCCATTTCATATACAGGAGGCATATTCCGTCTATCAATATAAGAAGTCGGTAAATGAAATAATAAATCGATAACTTTAGGCCCTAAAAGCTTTTTTAATAATTTTTGATATTTTATCCCTATATTGGCCACATTAACCAAATCGGTATAAAGAAAATTTAAGATATCCGGACGAGTCATTAAGGCTTTGCGTATAATATATAATGAAAGATTTTATTATATCTATAATGTTATAATCCAGAAAGACTTTTTAATTTAATTGTAATTTTAAGAATTCTTTTGGAGTTACAATCAAAGTTTTTTTATGCTTCGAAATTTTAAAATCTTTCGTATTTCCAGTAATTATATAGTGAGCATTAGCCTCAAATGCTAAATCGATAAATTTATTGTCCGATTTGTCCTTTAATAGATCAAAATGTTGATTTGGCTCATAATTATTCGAAAAATTAAGAATATAAATAAGGAATAAATTAGCTCTATATTCAAAAAAAGGAAATCTTTTAAATTTATCCCTATTACAAACTTCTACATATTCCTGAAAAATCTCTGCCGATATGCAAAGAAAAGATCGTTTTGTAAAAATAAATTCATAAAATATTTTTCCTGGATTACTAACTGCTGATAAAATAGCAGAGACCAATACATTCGTATCAATTACTATTTTTTTTTGCATTTCTAACTGCTTTTATTTCGGCATTAATTTCTTTCATGGTCATTTTTGCAAGGCCGGTTTCCTTTGCTAACTTATTAAGTTCTTTAAGAACTTTTTTTCCTTTTTGCAAACTAACAGTTTTTACTAATTCTTCTAAAGTCATTTTACTTTTAGTCTTAAGATTATATTTTTTAATTTCCTCAGGTGAGGCTTCTATGTTTAATATTGCCATTTAGGTCTCCATATTATATTTGCACATATAGCTCTATTATACACTAACACAGCAAGTTTTCAAGTAGTCTGTGAAAAAATATCTTACGATTTTTTAATATACAATTCGTGAGTAATATAGACGATTTCAATTACCAAGTATTATGTGTAACTTTTTACAATAATATTTATTCAACCACCTCATAAATTCTTCCACCACCTGCACCTTGTGCTTTGTAGATAGCATTCTTACATTTATTTAAGATGTCTTTTGGCTGATCATTAGCTGAAATTTGCATATAGCCAGTACTTATATGAAGATCAGTTTTATTATTATTTAACATAACTGAATTACTATCTATTCTTGATTTTACCCTACTTAAAGCTTTTTGCGCATCTGAGGCGCTACAATCAAATAAAATTGCACAAATATATTTATTATCAACCAAACCTACTAGATCGTCAGTTCTAAAATATTTTTTAACTTTAGTTGAAATTTGTTCAACCATTTCTTCGGCAGTTTTTCCATAATTACTCGCCATATCATCTAAAGAATCAATAGCTATCATCGCCACACTAATTTCTAGATAATAATCTTTACAAAATGTAGTAGCTATATTTAAATTTTCTATTATTGCAGTTTCTGACAATAAACCTAATTTGTTTTTATCTTTATATAATTCATTGCTTGCTACTAAATCTTTAAGTTCTGCAAGTTTATGAATAAGAGTAATATCACGCATTAATAATTCAAAAGTAATTTTATTAGCATCTGAAGACACTAAATAAAATATTTTTAAACTAACTGGTATTTGCTGACCATTGCGGTTTAAAATTTTAAAATCCGCAATTTTCCTCAATACCGTTGCAAAATCATTACCAGGATCTTTATAGTCTATATAACTATTTAAAACATCAGCCCGCTCTTCAGGAAGGATAATATCAAAATTTTTATCCACTAGCTCAAGCTGGCGATATCCAGTTATTTTCTCGGCAGCTTTATTCACTGACTTAATAAATACCCGGCCACTTAAGTTATCCTGGCAAACAGTAATTACTGCATCATTTTTACGTTTAGCTGATATAGTTTCTTTCATATAGCCCTATTTAAATTTACTCCACTAATATAACACTACATTAGTAAATAATTAGTAAAGAATTAGTTAAAAACTAATTCTCTACTAATATATTTTTGTTATTCGGCAGCACTATGGTGTAATTCATAGTCTAAAGTTAATACTGACTTTTTAATATCAATCTTCACTCTACCACCTTTAACTAATTTACCGAATAATATTTCATCAGCGAGTAGTTTTTTTACTTCCTCATTAATGATTCTTTCCATTGGTCTTGCACCATTTAGAGAGTCGTAACCTTTATGTGCCAGATATTTTATAACTTTGTTGGTAACTTCTATCGATACAGCTTTATCTGCCAATTGCGCTTTAAGCTCTTCGATAAATTTTTGGGCAACTTTTTCTATAATATCCTCATTAAGCGCAGAGAATGGAATAATAGCATCAAGTCTATTTCTAAATTCTGGACTAAACATTCTAGAAATAGCCTCTTTATCTTCACCCACACGATCAACTTTTGCAAATCCCATAGGAGCACGACTACATTCTAAAGCGCCAACGTTACTAGTCATAATAATTATGGTATTTCTAAAGTTAAGCACTTTTCCATTATTATCAGTTAAACTACCATAATCCATTACTTGTAGTAAAATATTATATATATCACTATGCGCTTTTTCAATTTCATCAAGAAGTAAAACTGAATGAGGATTACGTTCTATTGACTCAGTTAAAAGACCTGCTTGTTCAAAACCAACATAACCTGGAGGAGCTCCAATTAATCTAGCAATAGAATGCTGTTCTAAATACTCAGACATATCTATCCTAATTAATTCCATACTAAAACTTTTAGCCAACTGGATCGCAAGTTCTGTTTTACCAACTCCTGTAGGACCAGTAAATAAATAGCTACCTACTGGTTTTTTCTGCTCTCTTAAACCAGCACGTGACAATTTGATGGCACTTACTAATTGTTTTACTGCAGCATCTTGACCAAAAATTGTCGATTGTAGATGTTTTTCTAAATGTTGTAATTTTTTAGTTTCATCAGAACTTACTGATTTGGTAGGTACTTTGGCTATCTTAGAAACTATAGCTTCTATCTCACGATTAGTTATAATTTTTACCCTTTTTTCTTTAGGTAATAATCTTTGATGCGCACCAGCTTCGTCAATTACATCAATAGCTTTATCTGGTAATTTACGATCATTAATATAACGATTAGCTAATATAACTGCTGATTCAATTGCTGAATTTGAATAAGATATATTATGATAAGATTCATAATATGGCTTAATTCCATGTAAAATTTTAACACATGATTCAACATCAGGCTCAGCTACGTCTATTTTTTGGAATCTCCGTAATAAGGCTTTGTCTTTTTCAAAATGGTTATGATATTCTTTATATGTGGTCGAACCTATACATCTAAAACCACCCCTAGCTAAAGCTGGTTTTAATAAATTACTAGCGTCAAGTGCTCCACCATTGGTAGAACCTGCACCAATAATTGTATGGATTTCATCAATAAACAAAATTGCAAAAGGTAATTTTTCAATTTCATTAATCACCATTTTCATTCTTTCTTCAAAATCTCCACGATATTTAGTTCCTGCAAGCAAAGCACCCATATCTAATGAAAAGATAACTGCTTTAGATAAAATATCAGTAACTTTACCTTTTACTATTCTTAAAGCTAAACCTTCAACAATAGCGGTTTTACCTACTCCTGGTTCACCAACAAAAAGTGGATTATTTTTAGTTCTCCTACATAAAATTTCAATAGCCCTTTCAACTTCATCATCACGACCAACTAAAATATCTATTTTACCTTCTTGGGCTCTTTTATTTAAGTCTACGCAATAACTAGCAATAGCGCTTGGAGTTTTTTCCTTTTTTTCTTTATTTATTTCACTAATTGCAATATTGGGTAATTTTTTACTCTCAGGTTTTTTCTCATTTTCACTTTCTAAACTGAAAAAATCATCCCGAAGTCCATTATTAATATCATCAGAAAAGCTAATCATTCCACCATTTGATAAATGATTAATCACATCAAGATAACTTAACTCCTGATCTTTCAAGAAATAGGCCGCATGAGAATCATGTTCACCAAATATTTCAGCCAATACATTAGCACCATTAACTAATTTTCGGCCTGACGCATGAGCATTTATCGCTGCTCTATGAATAACTTTTTGGAAAGCTGCTGTTGGCTTAACTTCAACTAAACCTTTTATACTCAAAACATTTAAATGATTTTCAACAAAGCTTTTTAAGTTATTACTTAAATCAGCAACATCTACTCCACATTTATAAAGAACTGGTAAAACATCAGCATCTTCTAATAATGCCAATAATAAATGTTCTAAAGTGGCATATTCATGAGAATAGCTATGCGCTAAAGTTAAAGCTCTATGTAGAGTTAATTCTAAATTCTTAGAAAGCATGACGACTATCCTTTTCCATAATACATTGCACGGTATAATTATTTTCTTTGGCGAAACGAACTATTTCATCCATTTTCATTTCTGCTACCTCCCTGGTATATGTACCGAGAATGCCTTTACCTTCTGCCGCTAGATCTTTAGCTATCACTTCAAGATCAGCATTAGATTTATGGAAAAAATCCTGAACTACACAATTTATGAATTCTGAAGGAGGATTCCCCTCATTAGTGATTATTACATTATAAAGATATGGCTTAAGGAAAAGATTGCCGCCAAAAATGAAATTATTACCTAAATCATTTTTACCATTTGAAGATCCACTAAAGTTATCTTCTTTTTCTTCCGACTTTCTCCAAGGGATAAATCCATCAAAATTAGCCACGATCGTACCTCTTTCTAAAATATTAAAGTTATTAACTACTTGTTTATAATAACAATAATAACAACCAATCCTTACCAAATCGTTAACAAGGTTAGATCTCTTCTAAAAAGATGGTTTTGGTAGTTTTACCGCATTTACATCTCTTATATATAGGGGGGATACGGCACTATTATAAGTATTTTTCTTATAATCTGACATAGCCGCAAAACCAGCCGCAACAGCCCTATTTTCCACCAGTATATTTTCAAGCATAAAATCATCTATTTTGTCTTGCAAATAACTAGTAATATTATGATTGCAATTACCTATAACATATCCTTTGTAAGGAGCTAAATAACTTAATAATTCACTATTTTTTATAAAAGCAGCTTCTTTTATTTTCTCTCCAGTTAGCGAAAAAACTTGTATGTATAAATTATCACGAGCGGCATCAAGAATTACTATAATATTTTTAGTATTTTTTAGGCCATTACTATCTTTAGATTTATGCAACTGTGGCAAAAAAGTCAGCATATATAATTCAAAGACTGAAATACCCTCAATTGGTATATTTAAGGCTAAAGCAATTCCTCTTATTGTTGCTATACCAATCCTTATAGAGGTAAAACTACCTGGACCCACTACCACCGCCAAAGATGAAAGATCCTCATAGTTAATTTTAGCCTGAGATAAAGCCAATTCTATATAAAGTACTAATTGCTCAGCTTGCCTATTATTATCAAGATTTTTATTACTATAAAGTAATTTATTGCCTTTAAATACAGCAACAGATCCTTTATCATCAGTTGTATCTACGGATAAAATAGTAGAATTATTTTCTGTATTTACCATGTTTATAAAACCAAATTATCTTAAAAAATATTAATAATATGTCACATTCATTAAAAAAAATCACAAAAACCACCCACAATATAGAGTTAGACCTCAAATACGCAACTAAGAATAACGTTACTGGCGATATAATCTATAAAAATGCTGAATGTTATCTACATGAGAAAGCACTAAAATCCTTAGAATTAGCTATAGAATTAGCTAGAAACTTGGGCTTAAGATTTAAGATATTTGATGCTTTTAGGCCAATAGAAGCCCAGTGGATCTTATGGAACCATATAAAAAACCCACATTATATTTCCCATCCTGAACAAGGATCCGTACCGCATTGCCGAGGAGTTGCTATTGATTTAACCTTAATTGATAATAATGATCAGGAACTAGATATGGGTACTGAATTTGATGATTTTAGCGACCAATCCCATCATGCAAATGTAAAAATAAGTAAGGATGCGCAGAAAAATCGGTTAATTTTACTAGGTATAATGACTTTAGCTGGTTGGGATTTTTATAAAAATGAATGGTGGCATTATCAGCTATTTAATGCCAGAGACTATACTATAATTAGCGATAAGGAATCTAATATTGGAATTATGTAGTTCTTCGCTTAAGTTCTAATAAGAAGTAGGAAAAACTCATTTACCACAGTTATATTTTCTTATACAAAACTATACTTAAATAAAAGGATAAATAATTTGTGAGTTAGATCTAGCTTTCTTATACTCATAAATTATAGTAGATTAATAGATACTATATAATATTATTAAAATATAATTTAACCTCAAATATTTATTATTTATTTCAAGTGCTCCATTTACTAAAAAAGCGCCAAGATCTTGAGCCTCACGATCTTGCAGGAAGTTTTGATAAAGATGCTGGTATAGTCGCCTGGCAAAGAAATGTTTTATTTTTTGTTATATTTGTAGCTCTAGTTACCTGCGTATTATGTACAATAAAATTATATAATTTAAGCACTGCCAGAAGTTTTAAGGCTTTTGTTATTCAAATAGATGAAAAAACTGGAATTACTAAAACCGTAACTCCGGTAAATAAAGAAAAATATGCTGAAAATTTAAAACTCCGCAATTTTTATCTAAATAACTACATCATAAATAGAGAGAGTTATAGCTACGAAACTTACATATATAATTACTATGTATATATAAAAACATTTTCTACAGATAATGTTTTTTATAATTTTATAAGCTTCCTAAATGCAACTAAAGATCCAAAGAAAGCTCCTGGATACTTAGTTCGCATAGGGGCAAATGGAAATGTTGGAGCAAAATTAGACAAGATTAGCCAACTAGAACACAAAGAAAGTAATATTCCAGGAAAAGTTGTTCAGGTCTACTTTAAACAATTTATACAAGACTCATATTCAGATCCAAGATATTTTATAGCTACTATAGGATACGACTATAATAATACAACTAACGATCTAAATCCTTTAGGGTTTAGAGTTTTGTATTATGACTTAACTAGCGTATCTGGAAGTAATTTTTAGAGCAAATTATAGTAAAATATTATTTATCTTTGATATTATAAATATAATCAAATATAGTTACTCTCTAAGATTATAATTTTTAGATTTAGGTATAGGTATAGTAGATTAAGAAATGATTGACTATAAAATACATATATAATCAATCTAGTATATCAGTGTTCTACTATCTATAATACTAAATCCAAGAATAAATCTAAGGACATGTATCCTTTTAAAAAATATAATTATTTCAATTAATGAAATGCTATAATTAAAAAACTTAAAATATAAAAATGCCAGAGAAATTAAATAAACTGCTCGAATCTATAAAAGAAAAAGCTCTTAGAAAAGGTGCTAAATTTTCGTCTACGGGTTGGTATTCAGATCGTTACCAATTAGTAACCGTGCAAAGGAATACCGCTTTAGTATTAACTTTTTCTTCTATAGTAATAATATTATTAACAATTTTTGCGATTATAACCATATCTACTAGTAAATCTATCGAACCATTTGTTATTGAAGTTGAAGATAAATCTGGAGTTGTAAATGTTATAAGACCTTTTGTTTATAACGAACTAACTGCTAACGAAGCCTTGCGTAAATATTTTCTTTTAAAATATATCAATGCCAGGGAAACTTATAATTATAATGATTTTAGATATAATTACTTCACTGTAGTTAGAGCTTTATCTAACGAACAGACTTATACAAATTTTAGGATATTTACTAATTCTAGTAGTAATGATAATCCTATAAGTTTTGGTGCTGAGGGTAAGGTTACCATAACCATAAGAAGTGTTACACATCTTACAGCTCCACCTGGAACTGGTTATCTTGCTCAAGTAATTTTTGTTAAAGAAACTACTTCAAAATCAAAAAATACGGTAGAAAATAAAGTCGCCCTTATTTCTTATGATTATTATGATAAAAAAATGAATGACGATGAAAGAATGATAAATCCACTTGGATTTCAAATTACCGCCTATAAATTAGACAATTATACTTTAAATTAACAAATAATATTAGGTTTATTCCTATGTACTCTTTCTATTTAATAAAAAAAGTGATTAATTCGCTAATAAATATTTTAGTTTTTTTAAGCTTAGTAACCTTTACTAATCTGGCCTACTGTAGCGTACCAGTCACCACTGACAGTAGAATAAAAACTTTTATTTATAATGAAAATGATGTTTTTCATATTTCAGTTCATTATGGCTACATGACCAGCATAGAATTTGCTAAAAATGAAGATATCGATACTATAGCACCAGGGAATGGTTATTCTTGGAAATTTATTAAAGATGGTAGAAGATTATTTATAAAATCTCTTGAGGGAGCCGCAAAAACTAATCTAACTATAATTACCAGCAAAAGAACTTATCAATTTGAACTAGAATCTAAAGATGCCAGTGAAGAAATGGATGAAGATTTAGTTTATGTGGTAAGATTTTTCTATCCTGATGAGCTAATAGGACAAGCTTCACCCAAAATAGCCTCCACCATGAATGCAAATAATTTTGCACCACAACCTATGCAGGACATTCAACCAACTCAAGCAAGTGCCGCTGTGCCGCAGTTATCACCAACTTTAGCTAGTAGAGATTATAATTTTAATTATTCACTAACTGGACCTGATAACATAGCACCTTTAAAAGCTTTTGATGATGGGACTTCAACTTTTTTTCAGTTTCCTAACAATAATGCTCTTATTCCCCATATATTTATTATCTCAGAAACTAACAAAGAAACTAGAGCCGCTTATTCACGTAAGGGAGAATATATAGTTGTTGACGGAGTTTATAAAGAAATAAACTTAAGATTAGATAACAATTTAGTAAAAGTTTTTAACGAACAAAAAAAATAAATTTATAACTATTTATTATAAGAGCTCCTTATTATGGCCAATAGAGACGACTTAAACGAAGATATAGCAGCAGGTATAGCTGCTCCTCATGATAGTGAAGAATTCCATGAGGATTATATGTCAGAAAGTGAAGCTGCCATACCTGAACCATCTCATCAGGAACGTAGTGAAGAAGAAGAAGAATATAATGATGGTTATGGAAGAGAGTTTGACGAAGGCAATGAAGAGCTTAAAGCGACAGAAAAGGATGGTGAATCCACAATTGCTAATATTGGCTCACAATTATCTTCTACTCCCGCCCGTAACATGCTGTTTATTATAATATTAGTAATAGCCTCAAGCTATATGATTTATACTTTTATTATAAAATCTGAAATTGAAAAAAGAAATGCTAATAAAGATAAAGAAATATCTAGAAATCAACCTCTTACTCAAGCAACTGAATTACCAAAAGATACTAGTAAAACTGATACTGATTTTAGGCAGATAGATGAACCTGAACAACCAAATGTCGGTAATGTTAATGCCAAAGATAACAATACTATTAATGTTTCAGGACTTGATGTCCCAGAGCCTTTCCTTGACCAAAATACTAGCAATTTAACTCCACCGGTATTACCGCAACAACCAACTCAGGCTCCTACTAATCCTAATGCTGTTGAAACTCCGCAATTAACTACACCTCCTAATTTTCAAGCACCACAAAATCCACAACTTGCTCCGCCTCCTGTAAATAACGCTCCAGGAATAGTAGCCCAGCCAGTAGGACCTATCGGGCCTAGTCAAGAACAATTAGCTGCAGAACTACAAGCAAAACGAAATTCTTCAATGCTCGTGAAAAATGGTGGTGGCGAACCTGGAGGTAAACAAAATGAAGTTGGCAAAGACGGTACAGTAACAATGAAAGATGTTACTCAAACCTCAGCTGAAAAAGCGATAGTTGGAAAATTAAATAATACTGATTATCTAATCGCTCAAGGTAAAATTATTAATGCGGTTTTAGAAACTGCAATTAATACTGATCTACCTGGAACTTTAAGAGCTATAATTAGTCGTGATATATATAGCGAATCAAATAGAAATATACTTATACCTAAAGGCTCACGGTTAATTGGAACTTATCAAAATAATGTTTCTAAAGGACAAAAAAGGGTTTTAATTACCTGGGATAGAATTATCCTAACTAATGGTCTTGATATTATGGTTAAATCACCGGGAGTAGATGCTCTTGGTCGTGCTGGTGTTAGAGGGCTAGTTGACAATAAATATTATGAAATATTTAAAAATTCTTTCTTATTAAGTGCGCTTTCTATAGGGGCCGCCGCAGTATCAGGAGGTAGCATTTCTAATAACTCAACTACTGGCAATGGTCAAACAAGTAACACGCAAACTGGCACAGCTACCGATCTTGCTGTATTAAATGCCGGTAGTGACTTAAGCGGTATTGCGAAAGAATTAACTAAAGGACAATTAACTGCCCAGCCAACAATTATAGTTGATCAAGGAACTTTAATTAATGTGTTTGTAAATAGAGATTTAGTTTTCCCTGCTGACAAAATTAGTGGCGGAACCAAAGTAATAGAATAAGAATAATTGCAAGAGAAATAAAAAATATGGAAGCACAACAACATACCGCACTAGAAACTTATTTATCACCGCTTAAGCCAGTTTTTGAAGAAGAAGGCGTAAGCGAGATATCTATTAATCGCCCTAAAGAAATTTGGGTTGAGAAATTTGGTGCTATGTATAAAGTAGATATGCCGGAGCTTGATTTTGAACATTTAAGAGGATTAGGCAGATTAATTGCTCAATCAACCGAACAATTTATTAGTGAAGAACATCCCCTACTATCTGCAACCTTACCTAATGGTTATCGGGTGCAAGTAGTATTCCCACCAGTATGTGGCGCTAATAATGTAGTAATGTCAATTCGTAAAGGTTCGGTCCTAAAATGGGACTTAGAAGATTATGATAAAATGGGTGCATTTCAGTCTGCAGCAATAAGAGAAGAAGAAGATCCTTACGATCAAGAATTAAAGCAACTACTAGATGCCAATCAGTTAAAACAATTTTTATATAAAGCTATAATTTATAAAAAAAATATTATAATAAGCGGAGGTACATCAACAGGTAAAACAACTTTCACCAATGCTTGTATTCGGGCGATACCACCAGAAGAAAGATTAATAACCGCAGAGGATGCCAGAGAGATTCTTTTAGATCATCATCCTAACCACGTTAATCTATTGGCCTCAAAGGGCGATCAAGGAAGAGCAAAAATTAGTACTCAAAACTTAATTGAAGCTTGTTTACGCTTAAGACCAGATCGAATTATAGTTGGAGAATTAAGAGGAGCTGAAGCATTTAGTTTTTTAAGAGCCATAAATACTGGTCACCCAGGTTCCATCTCAACACTACACGCCGATACCCCAACAATGGCTATTGAACAATTAAAACTAATGGTAATGCAAGCTGGCCTTGGAATGCCTCCATCAGAAATCAAAGAATATATTAAAGCGGTAGTTGATATTGTTATTCAATTAAAAAGAGGCGAAAAAGGTAGACGTTTTATTTCAGAGGTTTATTTTAATAAAGTTAGGTAATTAATTGTAAGGTTTTATGTAGTTATTATTAAAAATCTTGCAATTATTTTTTAAATTAATAAACAAAAAATAATAATATAAATATATGAATGATTTAGTAAGATTTGTAAGAAATTTTGTAATTATCTCCTTATTGATAATTCTAGCAGTTTTAATTTGCGTCCTACTATCGGCCGTCCTTGTAACTATAGCTATAGATGGCAGTAATGCGGCTATGTTATCTGGAGATATTTTAAATGATCTATATTTCTTCTTACATAGTTTTGTATTAAAATGGCGCTATTGGTGGATTAATAAATACGCTCTTGATTTAATGAGCTATAGTTTTTTTGTCCCTAAACTTTTTGTCTGCTCTATAGGACCTACCCTATCCATAGGAATGCTAGCTTTTATATTCCGTGCACCATTAATGGATTGGCGGCCCTTTAAGAAAAAAGAATCAATTCACGGGGATGCGCGCTGGGCCAGTGAAAAAGATATAGTGAAAGCAGGATTACGCTCAAAAAAAGGAATGCTACTAGGTCGCGATACCAAAGGTAGTTTACTTATCGCAGATGGCTTTCAACATAGTTTATTATTTGCTCCAACCGGTTCTGGTAAAGGGGTAGGATTTGTTATTCCCAATTTATTATATTGGGCAGATTCAGTGGTAGTACATGATATCAAATTAGAAAATTTTGATCTAACTAGTGGTTTTAGGGCAAAAGAATTAAAGCAAAAAACTTATGTTTGGAATCCCGCAGACCCTGATGGTAAAAGCCATTGTTATAATCCAATTGACTGGGTTAGTAAAAAACCCGGACAAATGGTCGATGACGTACAAAAAATTGCAAACTTAATTTTACCAGAACAAGAATTCTGGGAAAATGAGGCTAGAAGCTTATTTGTAGGAGTCGTACTTTATCTAATTGCAGCGCCAGATAAACCAAAATCTTTTGGTGAAGTTGTACGAACCATGCGTAGTGACGATGTGGCATATAATCTAGCCGTAGTATTAGATACAATTGGCAAACAAATTCATCCTGTATCTTACATGAATATCGGTTCATTTTTGCAAAAAGCCGATAAAGAACGTTCTGGTGTATCCTCAACCTTAAACTCTAAACTCGAGCTCTGGGCCAACCCACTTATTGATACGGCAACTGCCAGTAGTGACTTTAATATTATGACCTTTAAAGAAGTAGCAACTACTGTATATGTGGGCGTAACACCAGACAACTTAAAACGTTTACAGCCTTTACTTCAGGTATTTTATCAACAGGCCACTGAGTTTTTAAGCCGAAGATTACCCGGCGAAAAAGACAAGTTCGGCGTCTTATTTATGATGGATGAGTTTCCAACCTTAGGTAAAATGGAACAATTTATAACCGGTATTGCCTATTTTCGGGGATATAGAGTTAGGTTATTTTTGATTATTCAAGATACCGAACAGCTTAAAGGTATTTATGAAGAACATGGTATGAACTCATTTTTATCGAACTCCACTTACCGTATAACTTTTGCGGCCAACAACTATGAAACAGCAGAATTAATTTCTAAATTAGTTGGTAATAAAACTGTAGATCAAGTATCGGCCAACAGACCTAAATTCTTTGACTTAAATCCAGCATCCAGGTCATTACACGTATCTGAAACCCAAAGAGCTTTATTATTACCGCAAGAAGTAATTGGTCTAAACCGTGATGAACAAATATTATTAATTGAGTCAAGCCCACCAATTAAATCACGGAAAATTAAATATTATGAAGACCGTTTTTTTATGAAACGTTTATTACCACCAACTGAAGTGCCAATCCAAGAACCTTATGATCCACGAAAAGCCTTTGAAGATCGTGAAGCTGCAGCCAAAGCTAAGGAAGCTCGCGGCCAAATAGAGAAGAAAGAAACGGCGTAATATAAGCAAAAATCTTGCATTATAAGTTTTGTTAATTATTACTATTAATAAAACTTATAATGCACGCTGCTTATGGATGAAAAGAACTATAATTTCTATTACAAAAATAACCGTTTTCAACAATTACGGGGCTTTTATTATACGGCCAAACTGGGTAATTTATCCAAAGCTGCAGAAGCACTTAATCTTACACAACCGGCTATTTCTTTACAAATTAAATCATTAGAGCGCGATTTAGAAATTATTTTACTTAAACGTAATGGGCCTAATTTTTCCTTAACTAAAGAGGGGAATATTTTATTAGCCATGATTATACCGATCATAGAAGGAATAAATAATTTAAAAACCAATTTTAATACTTTAATTGCTAGTAATGATGATACCAGCCTTACCATAGCCTCAAATCAAGCTAGCATACTTTATTTGCTACCAAAATTTGTTAGTAAATACTTATCCACATATCCCGAAAGAAAATTAAATTTACATGCGGCAATTGCACTAGATGGAATAGAAAAATTACGTACAGGCGAAGTAGATATTATTGTAGGTCCGCCGAGTTTTGAAATTCCTAACGATTGTATTTATTATCCTATATTTTATTATGATCCAGTACTTATCACCGGTCCTAATCACCCTTTAGCTGGTAAAGAAAATTTGAGCATAGCTGAAATTAGCAAGTATGATCTTATCTTGCCTCCAGCTCATTTAAGAACAATTAAAACTATCGATGAAGTATTTGCCCAACATAATTATATACCTTCAGATACCAGATTAAAATTTAAAGATTGGGAAATTATTAAAAAATATGTCGAATTAGGCATGGTAATTACCATAGCCTTAAGCATTGCCATTCAAGATGATCCCGTATTAGTTGGAACAAAATTAAACCATTATTTCCCGCGGTCTAGTTATGGGATAATTTTAAAAAGAGGCCAAATAATTCCTAAAAAAGTTCAAGACTTAATAGAGTTAATGGCCCCAGATTTTAAAAATTTAAATTATAGTAGATTAAGAAAGAATTGACAGTAAAATACATATATAATAAATTTAGCAGATCAGCGATCTGCTATCTATAATGCTATATATCCCGAAAAAACATATACTTACAATACTATTTTATGTTTTATTCGGGATCCATAAATACATTCATTTCAATTAAGAAATACTATAATGAGTTGTACCTACTGCCACTTTACCTTGCTTAGCAAAGGCTGATGCTGCAGCGGCAGCATCAAGATTAACTTCAGGTTTTTGCATATAAGGTTTTACTATTTCTACAATTTCAGTAAGTCCTTTTTTTTCAGCCAATTCTAAGGCATTAAGTCTTTCTCCTTGATAATGGACTTTAATTTTAGGATCAGCACCATTTTCTAACAATATTTTTACTGCCTCCTTACTATCACAATGTAGAGAATCATGTAAGGGGGTTGCCCAACCAGGTACATCCATTTGATTTGGACTAACCTGTTTACTGAGCAAATATTCTATAACTTTAACTTGATTAAAATCACCTGCAACATGTAATAAATTCCAACCATGTAAATTTATTATTTTAGGATCTCCTTTACATTCATCCACTAAAAACTTTAATATTGCTAAACTATTTTCATCATTTCTTGCTATCGCAACATGTGAAGGGCTAATTCCTGCTGCATAAAAATTTCTAGTGCCTCCTGTTGTTTGATCAGTACAGGGAACAATATCATCATATAAAAAATTAACTCCTTGTGGAGAATCTTTGATTATCTCATAGGCCACCTTCACATCAGCAAGACTTCCCATAGTACAAGCATCTTTAAATGCTAGTTGCTTAGGAGACAAATTAGCATTAAACCTTGCTTGCAAAATTTCCGCCTCTTTATCATGATCTTCCTGCGAAAGATCTTTACCACCATAATATTCCCCTAAATTATGTGATAAAGATAAGGTTAGCATTAAGGCTTGACGGCACTCTTTATTACAGATTTCTATTGCATCTTTTATAGTATCAGCTCTAGAAATATTTTCTTTTACCCCATCACTTAACAGAGTAATATTAAGACAATAACTACCGTTACCTATAGCATATAACCAATCTTGCTCAGCTCTAGTAACGGGTTCCAAACTATTAAATTCAGCTATTTTAGATTTAATTGCCTCAATGCTTGTTAATCTTTCTTTCATATTAATTACTCCTAAAGGTTAAATATTGGTAAGAGTTAAATTAATAAATTCAGAACTAGATCACAAATTAGAAGTATCTATAATGATTATTAATAAAGCTTATAATTTAAGCTGTTTTTAAAGTAGCCTTAACTTAAAAAAACTTCCAAAAAGGATCTTATTATATAGGAAGATATTGAGGAGCAATACTGCAGTCCAAGAAGCTCAGCTTAGAAAAAAGATTTCTATATTTCTTCTCTGATTGTCATTTATTTTTAGATTTGGTACAATATATCGCTATTTACAAAGAATTTATATGAATATTTATGACAAAAGAACAAATATCGTTAGACGAGATAAATTCTCTACCTCTAAGTGAAGATGAAAAAACTATAATTAGTAATATCTTGATAAATGATAAAACACAAACTTCAGATTTAGAGATAAATAATTTAACCGCCAAATTACAAGAACTTTTACCTTCCAATTCTTCTAATCCATATTATAAAATTCTAGCTACCAAAGCCACAGCCAGAACTTTAGGTACTGGAGAATATTGTATTACTATGACTTTAGATGAAGCATTAAATCATGGTGAACTTAAAGATATTCCAAATAGTGAAAAATATGGTTTTGTCTCACCAATAACCAAAGGTGGTTATGCTTTAAATGGGGAGGTTACCATCATACAAGGTATCGCCTATTGGGCCCATTTAAAGGATGCAGAATTTGTTCTAGAAATACTTCCTAAGACTATGCCTATTTCTTTTGGCCAAATTATAATCATGCGTGATGACAATCTTAATAAAAAGGATGAACCATATAGTACTCAAATAGTTTCACCAATAAAAGATAGAGAATTTAGTGGTTTTTCTGGAATCACCGATTTAATAAATGATAGTATTTTACCTACTAAAGTGGGTGCTAAATATTCAGCAAGTAATGCCGGAATGATGATGGCTAGTTTTACTGCAGTTTTAGCTGTTGGAAGTAAAAGTAAAGTAAGAGAAACTTTTGAGCCCATTTTACCTAATGAATCAGGTATATATCCTTCTGCCGGCAAAACCCAACAATATATAACAGATATTAAGCCTAATAATAAAAATAGAATTTTATTTACAGATTTTAGAGATAAAATCAGCAATGATACCGATGTAAAAGCCCCTCATTTACATTTTGTTCCGGAAGCAGTTATTGCGCTAGTTAATGATTTAATAAAAAATGGTAAAGATATTTATGATCCTGGATATAGAGCTTATATTAATCGAAGAATTAAAAACTTAATAAAAAAGGAAAATTTACAAATTGGTGGGCATATAACCGAATTAGGCTCTGGAAATATAAGCAGCCAGATCCATTTCCAAGCAAAAACCTCTTGTTCTCTTATACAAAAAGATAAAACAGATTTAGTTATTCCCTTAACTAATGTAAGTAAAGAAAAAATGGCCGAATTCGACTTAATAGTTAAGATAATAGAGAGTCTTAATGAGATTCCTAGGCAAAATTTCTTAGTAGTTGGCTTAAATAATCAACATGAAAAACTCAAAATATGATTTTAAATGCTAATTATTTATAATTTTACTAGCATATATTACTTTATTAATTTATATACCAGTAGAATAATGATATTATAAATCGAAAAAGATCTTTTAGAGGAAAATAATTTTTGCTCTAGCATAAATTTAAAATGCTTCAAGATATATAAATACAAAATTTTTGTACTAATAACTATATTTAAAGGCTAAAACGTGAAACCCAGAGGAAATCTGATACACACTCAAGATACTATTGGTGGGCAAAACTCTGTTATAATTATAGGTGGCGGAGACGCTGCTATAATGTCAGCTCTTTTTCATCTAAGTTTAGGTTTCAACGTGACTATTTTTGAACGTAATGAGAAACAAGCTAGAGATGAATTTGGAATTAGTTGCCTAAGAATTGGAGCTAGCGGAACCTGGATTAGGAGACATAGTGGAGGTGAATATCCATCAGACGAACAAACAGCCCTAGATTTACTAAGTGCCTCTATAATTATGGCAAAAATAATGCCTGAAGTTATTTATAATGAATTCAAAGGGGTTCAATATTTGATTTCAGCTGGAGCAGAAAAAGAAGGAATAAGAACTTTAGCAAAGCAAAAACAAGTAATGGATGCTCTAGGAGAAAAATATGATACTTTCCCTGATCATTGCCAGATATTAGGAAATAGACTTTATACGCAACTTGACCCAGAAAAAATAAAAAAACAATATAAAGGACAATTTGTCGGCGGCGTAGAAACTGAAGAAAGAGGTATAAATCCAGTAGTTGCCACCTATGTTCTTCTAGAAAGACTTAAAGATTATGTAAGAAAAGGTCAATTAGAGATTTTTGACGGTAATGAATTAACTTCTATATCACGGATAGAATCTAGAAAGTTTAAAGCAAATTTCTTAGATTCAAGTGGCCAACAAAAAGAACTTACATTTAGTGGGCGTCTAATTAATTGTTCAGGAGTTAGAACTTTTTCAATAGCTTGTCAGCTAGAAGGTCCTGATAGTATAAAACAATGTGGAATATCATCAGTTACTCTCTATCATCGCGGAATGGGTATAGCAAATATAACAGATGTTAGCCCTAAAAATATCGCTATATTTCCTATGGGAGCTGTTGGACAGAAAGGTAGAGAAGGAGATAAATCATGTGGTATGTATGCAGCTATTAACGATAATATTGCCTATGTCTATGGTCCAACAACAGAAATATCATATCTACCAATTAGTTTTAGTCCTGAAGACCCTAAAAATAATATCTTTATAAATTTAACTACTGAAAGTTATACCTTTCCTGAAAATTTATTTCCTCCTATGAGTCCATCAGATAAACAATCTCGGATAAAAGAATTACAAAAAAGGATGGAGGATACCTATCCACAAATAAATAATGTAAAAATTATAGATCTAGTCACAGCACCACTGGTAGTAGTAAATACAACTACTCAAAAAAATACAAAGGATGATGATGGCTACCAAAAATTAGCAGAGAGAACTTTGAAAGGCCCTTTCTCAGTAAAAGATGATGCAGAGCATATAATTTTAGAAAAGGGGACTCACGCTGTTATTGTAGGAATGGAATCTGCAAGAAGAACATTAGTGCATTTAGTAAATCAAAATATCATAACAAAAGAAAAAGCTTTACAACTATTTAGTAAAATTTCTTCAAGTGGAGATATTAATAGATCTACAATTCCGCAAGATGTAATAGATACAGCTCTGTATAGTCAAAAAGAAAAAGAAGATCTCCCTTTAAAAATAAAAGCTTCATATGCTGAATTATTGCAATTAGCTCAAGAAAGATTTGGAGATAAACTAGCCGGATTATTTTTAAATAGCTTAAATATAGATAAAGATGAGCAACTTAAGCTTAGAGAAGAAGCTGAACAATTAGAAAATCTATTAAAACAAGAATTACTATACGTTGAAGCTAAAAAATACGAAGATATCTTAGCACAACAATTAAGACAAGAGCGTGAAGAAACTAGCTCTCCAGATATGAAAAAAGCTAGATCCCATCCTAATCCCTGCACTCCAAATTATTATTTTACATCAGCATCCACTAATTCACATGTGCAAACTAAGCTCGTATAAGAACATTTTACGCCAAAGAGGGCCTTGACATAATAATGATATATTTATATAATGCGCCTTAAATTAGTTTACTTATATTAAATCTTATAGAATTTAATCTCCACAAAAACGTAACACAAATGATTACAGATACAGATCAAAGAGACTTTAAAGGCGACCAAGAAATAGACCCTCAAAAGCTTCTTAATGATTTATTCACTCAACGCATCGAAGCAAAAGGTGAAAAATTAATAATATTGGAATCTTCTCTAATGGAATTGCGTATTGTAAAAAATAAAGAACATGGATTCTTAGAATCTATGCCGGATAACAAATTAGAAACTCTAATTGACACTATACTATCGCTTAAAGGAACAAATACATATAATGCTTTTCTTAGAAGAAATATAAGACAATCCTCACCCTCAACAGAATCTAAAAAACTTCATCCTGATATTAGGGAAAGAACAGATTCAGGCGTTGTATTAACAGATAAAGAAGAAACAAACACTTTAATAGATCCAACCGTTACCAAAGTTAAAACAGGAAAGTCGTCTTGGACAGCTATAGTCTAACCCTCTGTAATAATCGCCCTAGTCCCCTTGCCTTTTTCACTCTCTATCTTTAAACTCCAACCATGAGCTTCAACTAGTTGCTTAACCAGCGGCAGACCTAATCCTACCGAGTCTATTTTTCCATTATTAGCATTTTTAATGGTACCATATTTACTTAAGGCAATTTCTATTTCATGCTCATCCATACCATAACCTTGATCTGTTATGATTATATTAGTTTTCCCTGATATTTTTTTTATTTCAATATTAACAATTGTATTTTCTGGCGAATATTTTATGGCATTACTAATTAGATTAGTAAATATCTGCCTTAATCTTCTAGGGTCGGCAGTTATATTTTGACAATCTTTATCTATTATAGGGTTCAAATTAATTTTTTTACTATGAGCTCTACCTATATTAAGATTTATAGCTTTTTTAATAATATCCTCAACTTCAACATTTGCCTCTTTATTAACCGAAAAATAACCACTAGCAAATTGCATTTCATCAAGTAAATCTTCTATAAACTCAAGTAATTCTTTACCATTTTGGTGAATATCTTCAGCATATTCAATATATTTAGAAGGTACTTCGCCAAAAAATTTATTTTTAATCATCTCTGAGCCCATAATAATTACATTTAATGGCCCGCGTAATTCATGATTAGTATAAGCTAAAAATTCACTTTTAGCATTTGAGGCTTTTACTGCTTTTTTATGCTCTTGCTCGGCGATAATTCTAAGCCTAGTTTCTCGCCTATAGATAAAATAAGATAACAAGACCGCAATAAAACCAATTATTATAATTTCTAATAATCTTGAAGTTAAATCCCGCCATAATTGTGCACGTACTAATTTATGATTATATTGTAAGTAAATTATATAAGGATAATTCTCTAACTTATGAAAATAGAAATTATTTTCTTTGGCAAAAAAATTAACCTCAGAAATAGTGTTAAATTTTTTGCTATTTAAAATTTGTTTAAATTTATCTTGGATATTACTTTTTCTAGCTTTTTGCTCATAGCTAAAAATAATAGCTTTATCTGATTTTAAAATTGTTTTTCCTTTAAGGTCAATTAAAGCAAATTCTAAACCATCATTTTTTATTAAAGATTTTAATTTTAATACTAATTGCTCTAGGTCAAAACCTATAGTCATCGTACCGATATACTCACCTTTATTATCCACAATACCAACCCCAGCTGGAATCATATGCCTGTGACTAGTTGAACCTTTAACAGGCTTTCCTAATTTTATAACTCCTGGCTCATTTATAGTTTGTGAAATATAATCTCTTTTGGATAAATCTATTGGTTTATCTAAAATACCATAAACCGCATCAACGGTTATTTGATGGTTAATATCTGCCCAAGAAAATATCGTCCAAGATAAAATATTTGAAATATTAGGATTAGTTTTATATTTGTTTAAGATTTGATCTATATAGCGCTTATCTTTATAGTTACTTTTTATTTGCTTACCAATATTTTGCATGATAAAGCCGGTATGTTCAATAATTCCTATCAAAGCATTATCTATATTTGCTCCCTCTTGTTCTAATCTGTTTTTAACTTTGTCGCCTTCTAAATTATATACTCCAAAAGCAAACCAGATAAAAAATAATCCTACAACCACAGATATTACTAAAGTAACCACGGCAAAAGGTTTTAGATATAGTATATTATTTATAGATTTATTTATGTTCATCAATAGTTTCTTGAGTTTTTTTGCTAACTTCATTAACTAATGCTATAACATCATTAATGTTACCAGGCAATCCTTTATAATTAAATTTATTGAGCATAAGTTCAACTATTTGGGTAATTTTTAAAAAAGAAATTTTCTTAGTTAAAAAAGCATTAACTGCTATTTCATTAGCAACATTAAAGATAAGTGGTTTGATACCACCTTCAGAAATTGCACCATAAGCTAATTTTATGGCGGGAAATTTTTTATTATCCACAACCTCAAAAGTAAGGTTGTTTATCTGGGTAAGATTTAAAGGCCTATAGTTAATTTTGGTTCTTCTTGGCCAAGCGAGAGCATAGGCAATCGGCGTACACATATCTGGATTTCCTAAATGCGCTAACACCGAACCATCTTTATATTCCACCACTCCATGCACCAAAGATTGTGGATGGATGAGTACATCTATCTGTTCTTTATCGAGCGCAAATAAATAATGAGCTTCTATTATTTCTAGCGCCTTATTCATCATAGTTGCCGAATCAATAGTAATTTTTGCTCCCATTGACCAATTAGGATGTTTTAAAGCTTGCTCAATAGTTACATTTTCTAATTGTTTTAAACTAAAATTCCGAAAGGGACCGCCCGATGCAGTTATTACAATCTTGGCAATATTATCTTTATTTTCTTCCTCAAGTAATTGAAATATAGCGCTGTGCTCAGAATCAACAGGAATAATTTTTACTGAATTTTTTTTTGCAATCTCATTAAAAATATCACCAGCACATACTAAACATTCTTTGTTGGCCAGGGCAATATTTGCACCATAATTCATGGCGGTAATTGTAGGTTCTAGGGCAATAGCTCCAGATATTGCCGATAATACTATATCGGTTTTTCTAGATAGGCTTTCAAGTAAAGCAGATCTTCCAGCTTTTACTTCTATTTTAGTATTTTTGAGTAATTCTTTTAATTCGGCATAAAGATTTTCATTTTCAATAACTGCACATTCGGCTTTAAGTTCAATGGCTGAGCTAGCTAAAAGCTTTACATTATTATTAGCCGAGAGAGTATGAATTTTATATCTTTTATCGCATTCAAGCAGAACTTTCTTCGCATTTTGACCAATGGAACCAGTAATGCCTAAAATAGAAATAGTGTTATCGCTATCTTGGACTACCATAAAGGCATAATTCCATTATTCATAAAAGTAACAATAGCAACTAAAGGGGCAACGGTAACTAAGCCATCAACCCGATCTAAAACTCCACCATGCCCTGGTAAAATAGTTCCACTATCTTTAACATTAAAATGTCTTTTAACCCAAGATTCAAAAAAGTCTCCTACTTGCGATATAACTGCTAAAAAAGCACCAAATAACATCATTATATATATTGGATGATTATAAAAAAGACCAATCACTACATTAACAAGTCCTGCAGCTAACATTCCACCAACAAGACCAGACCAGGTTTTTTTCGGACTAATTGCTGGCCAAATTTTAGGCCCGCCAATAGTACGCCCAACAAAATAAGCTGAGATATCAGTCGCCCAAACCGTAAAAAGTACAAATAAAATATTTATCTGCCCACTTTCAAGATCACGTAAATAAATCATACTTAATATGCCACTTACTATATAAACTATACCTACCACTATCCATCTATTAGCCGATGATACCCCATAAATATCGTTATCTCTTTTGGTAAGATTACACCATTCAAAAGCCATTAAAACCGCAATAACCAGCATAAACATGTTGTAGATAACCCCACCTAATAAAACAATAGAGATTGCTATAGGTAATAATATCACCGAAGAAATTATTCTCTTCTTCAAATTATCACTTATATTCAACATGTTAAGTGCCATATCTTCTTTCCCTTGCTTTATATTCATTAAGTGCATCTTTAAAATTTTGCGCTTTAAAATCCGGCCATAATATATCAGAAAAAACTAGTTCCGTATATGCTAATTGCCATAATAAAAAATTACTCAATCTTTTCTCAAATCCTGTACGGATTAACAAATCAGGATCCGGAATATTTTTAGTATAAAGATGAGTATCTAGCAGATTTTCATCAATATTATCAATAGCTATTTTGCCTGCTTTTACATCATTTGCTATATCTTTTACTGCACTAATAATTTCTTGCCTAGAACCATAACTCAAAGCTATACATAAATTTAAGCCAGAATTATTTTTAGTAACATTCTCAATATTGGCTATTTTTTGGCAAATATCGCTTGGCAATTTAGATAAATCACCAATAACTTTAACTTTAATTTCAGCCTTATGATAATCATCAAAATGGTTATCTAGATAATAACGCAACAGCTCCATTAAATTATCAATTTCTTCTTTTGATCTTTGCCAATTTTCAGAAGAGAATGCATATAAGGTTAAATATTTAATCTTTTCTTCTCGACAACATTCTATAACCAATTGAACTGCTTCAGCACCTTTTTTATGGCCGAGATATCTAGGAAGGCCTTTATTTTTTGCCCATCTCCCATTACCATCCATAATTATTGCTACATGCAAATCATCATATTTGTTTATAATAGAATTGTTATCTTTCTTAAAAAACATATTTTTTCAAATATAAGAACTAGCCAGAAATTATATCTTTTTCTTTATGCGCTAAAACTTCATCAACTTGTTTGATAAAACCATCAGTAATTTTCTGGATTTGTTCTCCAAAATCTCTGTGTCCATCTTCAGTTATTTTATTATCTTTTTCCATTTTCTTTAAACCATCCATACCATCTCTACGCACATTTCTAATCGCAACTTTAGATTTTTCAGCATATTGATGCGCAACTTTTACTAATTCTTTTCTTCTTTCTTCACTTAAATCTGGCATAGGAACACGGATTAGATTTCCATCACTTGCAGGGTTTAAGCCAAGACCTGAGCTTGATATTGCTTTTTCAACTAATTGAACATTAGTTTTATCCCAAACTTGTACCGTGATTAACCTAGCCTCTGGAACGTTAACTGTGGCAACTTGATTTAGCGGCATACGGCTACCGTAAACTTCAACTGTAATCCGATCAAGAAGTGAAGCATTAGCCCTACCTGTACGCAAACCTTTAAGGTCATTATGTAAGGCAGTTATTGCACCGTCCATCCGTTTTTTTAAATCATTTACTAGTTCATTAGCCATAATTATCTCCTTAAAATATATAGTAGTTAAATCTTATAATTGCTTATTCATGGATCCCCAATAAAATACTTAATATTTTTTGGGGATAAGTAATCTCTAAGAAATGATTTTAATAATATTTGTATTATAGGTAAATCATTTCCAAGATATTACTTACTTGATTATTGTAAAAGTTCCCTTACCCAAAGCAGTATTTAAAAAAGCACCTTCTTTATGAATTGAAAATACCACAATTGGTATATTATTTTCGCGTGCCAGTGATATAGCCGAGGCATCCATAACTTTCAAATCATCAGTTAAAACATCTTTATATGATAAAGTCTCATATCTACTCGCATTTTTATCTTTTTTAGGATCTGCGGAATATACTCCATCAACTTGTGTGGCTTTAAATATAGCATCACAATTCATTTCAACAGCGCGTAATGCTGCCGCAGTATCGGTAGTAAAAAAAGGATTACCAGTGCCGCCAGCAAAAATAACAATCCGGCCTTTTTCCATATGTCTTACTGCTCTTCTTCTAATATAAGGCTCGCAAATTGTAGTCATAGGAATTGCCGATTGAACCCGACTTATAACTCCCATTTGATCTAAAACATTTTGAATCGCTAAGGCATTCATTATGGTAGCAAGCATTCCCATATAATCAGCGCTAGCTCGTTCCATACCAGCCTCAGACGCCGACATTCCACGAAATATATTCCCGCCCCCTACAACCAAACAAACTTCTATTCCTTTAGCTTGAACATCTTTAATATCATGACAAATCCGGCGAATACAATCAAGATCATGACCAAAGGGTTTACTGCCCATCAAAGCTTCACCTGACAATTTTAATAATATCCGCTTGTAACCCATATTTTTACCTTAAATGATTCTAAAAAAACCTATAGTATCTAGCAACTAATAGACTAAATTAAATCACTTGTTAAGGTAAAAACAACTGTACACTGATTTTTTTAAGCTATGGGCTTTTAAGAAAAAATATAATGGCGAATTATTATATCACTGAATTATTTAGAAATTCTTCCTATCTTGAGGAGGAGTATCTTTAATATCCTTCATAAAATCTTTAGAAACATTCTTTTCGTTTAAAAAGAAATCATCCCAACTTATTTTCTTAGGCTTTTGTGTATTATCGATCAAAGTTTTCTCCTTTTTAAAAATATAGTAGATCAAGGAATAATTTACCTCTAATCAATAATTATTAAATTATTTCTATGATGCTACATATCCTGAAAAAACATATACTTATAATACTATTTATATTTTGTTCAGGATCCATAATATAGCTCATTTCAATCATGAAATACTATAGTAGATCAAGGAATAATTTACCTCTAATCAATAATTATTAAATTATTTCTATGATGCTACATATCCTGAAAAAACATATACTTATAATACTATTTATATTTTGTTCAGGATCCATAATATAGCTCATTTCAATCATGAAATACTATATAACAAAAAAATCCCGCAAAATAAACAATCTATTAAAATAGACGTTATTTATACGGGATTCTTTAGAAACTTTAATTATGCAGTAATTATGTAGATGATTTAAGAATTATTAGCTACCGCTGCAACTTCAGCTGCAAAATTCTCTTCTTTTTTCTCAATACCTTCGCCTAATTGGAAGCGAACATAAGAAGTAAGAGTAATTGGGCTACCGGCTTCTTTGCTAGCGGCCTCAATAACTTGCTTTATTTGGGTTTTACCATCAATCACAAATAATTGCTCAAGTAGAACTACCTCAGCATAATATTTACGAATTCTGCCTTCAATCATTTTAGCAATAACTTCATCAGGTTTGCCAGAAGCTTTAGCTTGTTCAGTTAAAATTTCTTTTTCTTTATTAACTAAATTTTGATCTAAGCTTTCAATATTTAATGATTCTGGACGAGAAGCCGCTATATGCATAGCTATTTGCTTGCCTAATTTTTGAATAACTTGTTTGTCACCTTGACTTGAAAAAGCAACTAAAACACCAATTTTACCAGCAGTAGGTAATACAGCATTATGAACATAACTAATTACTACATCGCCAGATATTTTAGCACAACGTCTTAATTGTAGATTTTCACCAATAACACTTACATGCTCGATAATATCTTCAGCAACAGTTTTGCCATTTTCTAGTTTTACTGCTTTTAATACTTCAACATCAGCAGGAGTTTTCAAGGAAACATTAGCTATTTTTTGTGCCAAAGCTTGGAACTTATCATTCTTTGCTACAAAATCAGTTTCTGAGTTAAGCTCAATTACAGCCGCCTCTGAAGAATTATCATTACAAGCAATAACTACTAAACCTTCAGCCGCAACTCTTCCTGATTTTTTTTGTGCAGCAGCTAGACCTTTTTTACGCAACCAATCAGTTGCTTGTTCTAGACTACCTGCATTTTCAGTTAGCGCTTTTTTGCAGTCCATCATTCCAGCTCCGGTTTTTTCACGAAGCTCTTTAATATCTGCAGCAGAAAAATTAACTTGAGACATAATATTCTCTCCTAAAATAAAAATTAAATTATTTCTTTTTTTAAACTAAATTTTAATTAGACAATTTAAGCTTTTTTAGCTTCTTTAGCCTCTGAAGTACCAGCTGGCTTTTTTAAAACTTTAGCTTTTTTAGTTTCAGTTGTAACTGGCTTTTTTGGCGCGGCAGCTTTTTTAGGAGCTTTAGCTTTAGTTTCAGTTTTCTCTTCTACCTCAGCTTCTACAACCACCTCAGCTTTAACCTGCTCTACTGGAGCTGCTTTTTTCTCAACTTTTACCGCATCTTTATTGCCGTTTTGATTAACTTTCTTTTTGCTAGAGATTTTTTTGATATCGCCATCACCAAATACATTATCACCGCCCTTAGCATCAGCTCTAGCACCCATATCAACACCAGCTGCAGATAAACCTTCTTGAATACCAAGTAAAGCGGCGTCTGAAAGTAATTTGCAATAAAGTTCAATAGCTCTAGTTGCATCATCATTACCAGGAATTGGGAAATCAATACCATCAGGATTTGAGTTACTATCCAAAATAGCAATAACAGGAATTCCTAATTTTTTAGCTTCAGCCATAGCTAAAGCTTCTTTATTAGTATCAATAACAAATAATAGATCAGGTTTACCACCCATATCCATAATTCCACCTAAAGAACGTCTTAGTTTTTCTCTTTGTCTTTCAAGATCCAAGATTTCTTTCTTAGTAAGACCAGCCGTATTTTCAGTTAAATGAGATTCTATATCACGTAAAGTTTTGATTGAGCCAGAAACTGTATTCCAGTTTGTAAGCATACCACCTAACCAACGGTGATTAACATAATATTGTCCACAACGTTTTGCCGCATCAGAAATTAAGTCAGATGCTTGTCTTTTAGTTCCAACGAATAGAACTCTTCCATTAGCTTTAACTACTTCATAAACCACATTAAGGGCTTTATGTAATAAAGGAACAGTTTGTTGTAAGTCAATGATATGTATACCATTACGGCTACCAAATAGATAAGAAGCCATTCTTGGGTTCCAGCGCATAGTCTTATGACCATAATGCACACCAGCTTCTAACAAATCACGCATTGAAAATTTAGGTAGATCTACCATTGTATATACTCCGAAAAAATTAGGTTAAACCTCTGTAAAAATAAAGTAATAAAACCCCCTAAAGGGACCTAATATTACTTATAGATAATTTTTACATGTGAAATAAAAGTAAGGGGCTTATAACGCAAACTAGACTTCATTGCAAGCACAAAAAAGGCTTACAATCTACTATCTTAACTGCAACCGATCAAAAACCTCAATCAAAGCATCAACCAGCTTTTCCATCATTTCATCACTATGAAGTGGTGTTGGGGTAATTCTAAGCCGCTCAGTACCTTTAGGAACGGTTGGAAAATTGATATGCTGAACAAATATATCAAACTCTTCAAGCAATATTTCAGAGGCTTTGCGGCACAAATCAGGATCTCCAATCATTACCGGTATTATATGCGTACCATGATCCAAAAATGGTATATTACATTGTCTTAACATCGATTTAAGTTTAGCAACTTTTTCTTGTTGCAACTTTCTTTCAAGATTAGATTCTTTGAGATGCCTAATGCTGGTAGCCGCTCCCATCGCAACCGAAGGTGGTAAAGCCGTAGTAAATATAAACCCAGGAGCGTAGCTTCTGATAGCATCAACAAGAGTAGCATCCGCAGCTATATAACCACCTAAGCCACCATAAGCTTTAGCCAAAGTTCCTTGAATAATATCAACCTCATTAAGCAAGCCTTCTCTCTCAATAATCCCGCCACCTCTCGGACCATACATACCGACCGCATGAACTTCATCAACATAAGTAATTGCTGAATATTTCTTAGCTAAGGCACAGATATCAGCTATAGGAGCAATATCAGCGTCCATTGAATATAAAGACTCTATAGCTATTAATTTAGGACGATTTTTATCAACTGATTTTAATAACTCTTCTAAATGCGCCACATCATTATGACGAAATATATGTTTTTCACTTTTGCCCGAACGAATACCATCGATCATTGAAGCATGATTAGCTTGATCAGAAAACATTATAACATCTGGTAAAATAACCGCTAAAGTACTTAAAGTTGCTTGATTTGCAACATAACCAGAAACAAAAGCTAGAGCTTTTTCTTTTTGATGTAAATCCGCAAGCTCTTCTTCAAGCAAGACTACCGCATGATTAGTACCAGATATATTTCGAGTTCCTCCAGCACCAGTCCCCATAGTTTTTATGGCGTTGGCTGCAGCTTCTACAACTTTAGGATTTTGCCCCATGCCCAAATAGTCATTACTACACCATATGGCAACTTTAGTATCATTTTTAGAATGATTAACCGCCAAAGGAAAATCACCAACAGTTCGGGATAAATCAGTGAACTGGCGGTATCTACCTTCGCTTTTGACTTTCTCAACAGCATCAACAAAATATTGCGCGTAATCAACCATATAAATCTTGCAAAAAAAGAATTGATAGACGAAGCTTAACTTCAAAAAGCTTGTCCTCGATTTAGTCCAGGAAGCTAGGTGCCTCTGGGCCTTTACCCGCAGTGTACATAGAAGTACACGAGGACAAAAAGCGAGAAGTAAGACAGCCTGTCCTGAACTTGATTCAGGACCAATTTTTGAAGTTAATCTAAGTATATACGTAAAAATTTTACGCAATATAGTTAATAAATACAACAATAGCAAATATTATTATAGCCACTAATTGATGAAATAAGGCCAAAGGTACAAGAACATGAGTTAACAAAACTATTACACCCAATAAAAAACCTAAAAAGACAAAAAATCCCAAGGCCGTAGCGCCATAAATAAGTATTTTAGGCATATTCTTCTGCCGTTTTAGTAAAATTATAAGCAAAAAGACAAAACTAAGAGCAAAAACTATTATCGCACCCATTCGATGTTGAAATTGCACAGTTGCTGGATTATTTATAAAATTCACGTACCACGGAGTATTAAACATAATGGAACTTGGTACATACTCACCATCCATCGTTGGATAAGTATTATAAATTAGGCCGGCATGGATACCAGCAACTAAACCACCCATCCCTATTTGCATCACTACAAAAAATAAGATAATTCTAGCTAGCTTTTTGGTTTTTGAAAAATTTTGCAGTCCAGATCTTTTTAAGCCTTGACTATAAAAGGCCGCAACTAAAATACAAGCCAGGATAAGGCAAGCAAACAACAAATGAAAACTGAGCATATAATTACTGACATAAGGTAAATCTTTCAAGCCAGATTTAACCATATACCAACCGATAACTCCTTGAGTTGCCCCTAAAAAAAATATTAAGGAAAAAATAGAGACCAATTTTTTACTTAGAGCTTTCTGATAAGCAAAATAAAATAAAGGCAAAATAAAAATAAGGCCAGCACAACGACCTAATAAACGGTGAAAAAATTCTAGCCAAAAAATTCCTTTAAATCCAGCCAAATCGATATTACTATTTTGCTCTTTATATTGCGGTGTTTCTTTATAACTATTAAATTCTTCTTGCCAAGCTATGTCACTAGTTGGCGGCAGCCAGCCCGTTATAGGTTTCCATTTAGTCATAGAAAGTCCAGAACCAGTAAGCCTAGTTAATCCACCAAGCACCACCATCAATATTACAACAATTGCACAGACATATAGCCAAATAGTTACTTTTTTTGCGAGCATAAATTATAACACTAGTTGATTGATTGTTTATTATTTAGTAGGGTACAGCAACTTTAGAGAATTTATTTATATTTAGCAACTTTAGAAATATCCATTAACATGACATATAATATAGAAATTCAGAAAGACCAAAAACTACCCCTCCTCCGTCTTTGGTTCCTCTTAGCTATAACCTCATTAGCTATTGCTGGCTTATTCTCTTTGCCTCCAGCTATTTTACGCGGCCCATTATTTGAAAAAATGTTTGACACTCAACATATATTTGATATCGCTTTAGTTGTGCATGTTAATCTTTCAGTCCTAATCTGGATTATAACTATCAGCTGCTTATTATGGAATTTTTATTTACCAAAAACTTTTCTTAGCATAAATAAAAGCTTATTTTTTATCACTGCTTTTGGGACTTTATTACTAGTAGTCTCAGCTTTTATCCCCAATACTTTAGTAGTAAAAAGCAATTATGTCCCAATGTTAGTTAATCCAGTATTTATCATCGGTTTAAGCCTAATTTTCTCCGGAATATTTTTAACTTTAATTTTTTATATTTTAGCTAGTCTTAAAGAATGGAAAGACCTTATTATTGTCGGCTTAAAATTTTCAGCCTATACTGGAATTATTGCGATTATATGCTTTATTTTAGCTGGGTATAAATTAACTTTAGCCGAAAAAGCCGATCCGGATAGTTTTTATGAATTATTATATTGGGGTGGCGGCCATATATTACAATTTATCTATAGTAATCTGCTAATGATCGCATGGCTATGGTTAAGTCATAAAGCCGAAATAAAATCAAATTCTGGATTTTTAAGCAAAAAATACATTTTAGGGCTTTTTATATTAAATTTTATTTTTGTTCTACCTACCCCCTTAATCTATTTCTATGCCGAAAATGTCGGAGCAACCATTCCATTATTTACCCAGCATATGCAAATATTTGCTGGAATTGTTCCATCTATTTTTTTCCTTGATCGAATGATAGCCTTAATTAAACATAAAAGTAACAATAGTCAAAAAGCGCCAAAATGTTATAAAATTATATTATTTTACTCTTTAATATTTTTTATTTATGGCTGCATATTAGGGCTATTTATCAAGGGGATGAACACTATAGTTCCAGCACATTATCATGCTGCTGTGGTAGGAGGATTAAGCTTAGCTCTAATGGGAGTTTGTTACGATCTACTTGGTAAATTAGGTTTTATTTTTAATGAAAATAATAAGATAAATTCAATCCAGGCCCATATATATAGTATCGGCCATATTCTGCATATTACCGGCCTTGCTGTTATGGGCGGATATGGTGCTTTACGTAAAACAGCGGCGGCAACTGCCGGCATTCATACGACTTTTGGTAAAATAATGTTTTTTTCTGGCGGGCCACTTGCGCTTATTGGTGGTATATTGTTTATTTATATAGTATATAGATCCTGCTTAACTAGAGCTAAAATTGATTCTTTTTGGTAATTTTGTCGTTGAAGATTACTAAAGCTGTCCTCATGTATAAGAATACACTGCGGTATCTTTAGTAATCTTCGCCTAAAAATTTCTCAAAAATAATCAATTTTAGATTAGTTGATAATTTTTCGTTAAAATTTATTTTAGATTAGATAGTAAGATGAATAATAAACCTACACAACAACAAGCTGAAGAAGCCGTTAGAACTTTAATCAAATGGGCTGGAGACAATCCTGACCGGGAAGGTTTACGCGATACTCCAAAACGGGTAATTAAAAGTTATGGCGAGTTTTTTGCTGGTTACCATTCTAATCCAGAAGAAATCTTAAGTACTACCTTTGAAGAAACTGAAGGTTATGACGAGATGATAGTCCTTAAAGATATTATCTTTGAATCCTATTGTGAACATCATATGTTACCAATTATTGGCAAAGCCCATGTGGCCTATATTCCCAATAATCGAGTAGTTGGCATAAGTAAACTCGCAAGGCTTGTTGACGCTTTTGCAAAAAGATTACAAATTCAAGAAAAAGCAACTTCACAAATAGCTGAAACTATTTATAAAATTCTTCAGCCCAAAGGCGTTGGAGTAGTAATCGAAGCTAGCCATCAATGTATGAGTACCCGGGGTGTATATAAGCCTGGAGCTATTATGCAAACCAGCCGCCTACTTGGTATATTTCTTTCCAACCGCCATACACGAACGGAATTTTTAAATCTGATTATGGCGAAGAATAACTAATTTTCAAATATTAACAATATAACCAAAATAATTTCATAGTTTAAATAAATTGAGGATAATATGTCTTATAAAATAGCAGTAGTTGGTGCAACTGGTAATGTAGGTAGAGAAATGCTATCTATTTTAGCGGAAAGAAATTTTCCTGCAACCGAAGTTGTAGCCTTAGCATCAATAAATTCTAAAGGTAAAAATATTAGTTTTGGTGAGAAAAAAATTCTCACTGTCCAGGCGCTAGAAGAATATGATTTCACTGGCACTGATATCGGATTATTTTCTCCAGGTGGTAAAATATCAGCACAATACGCACCTATTGCCGCTAAAGCTGGTTGCGTGGTTATTGACAATACCTCCCATTTTAGAATGGAACAAGATGTGCCATTGATTATACCTGAGGTAAATCCAGAGGCTTTAAAAGATTACAAAAAAAGAAATATCATTGCTAATCCAAATTGCTCGACTATTCAAATGTTAGTAGCCTTAAAACCTTTGCATGATGCTTTTCAAATCAAAAGAATTGTAGTTTCTACTTATCAATCAGTATCTGGAGCCGGCAAAGCCGCTATGGAAGAATTATATAGACAAACTAAAAGCGTCTATGAAATTAATAAAGTTCCACCAAAAGAATTTAAAAAGCAGATAGCTTTTAATGTTATTCCTCATATCGATTCATTTTTAGATAATGGCATGACCAAAGAAGAAGTTAAAATGATTAACGAAACAAAAAAAATACTTGATAACAATATTAAAGTGTCGGCAACTTGTGTCCGCGTACCAGTATTTGTTGGTCATTCTGAATCAGTAAATATCGAATTTGCTAAAAAAGTCTCAAGTAAAGAGGTAAGAAACATCTTATCCAAAGCTGATGGAGTAACTGTAATTGATAATCCAGAAGACTTGAAGTATATTACTCCGATTGAATGTGTCAGAGAAGATAATGTATATGTATCTCGGATCCGTGATGATGAGAGTATAAAAAATGGCATAAATATGTGGATTGTTGGTGACAATCTTCGTAAAGGTGCCGCTCTTAATGCCGTACAGATTGCTGAATTGTTAATAAAAGATTATCTATAGATTTAAGTGTTGGAATTCAAGTTTCGCCACTCATTTATAGATTAAAACTAGCGAAAATGAAGACAGGTAGCTTATATGAGTAAATTGTTACAAAGTTTGGCAAATTATTTTGCATTCTTAACTATCTTACTCTTATCTACCTTTCTTTTTGCTAAAAACTCACAAGCTGCAACTATAGAAGATTTACAAACCTATATTGAAGAGCAAAGAAAAGCAGGACAGCCGATAAAATTAGTTGATAAATTTGGTAAGAATTTCAACGATCTTTTTTTAAGTGGTTTAGATCTTTCTGGAGTTGATCTATCAGGAGCTAATTTACGCGATATAAGTTTATTTGGTACTAATTTAAGTAATGCCAAACTTATTGGTGCTAATTTAGAACAATCAGATCTTTCATCGGCAGAGCTAAGTAATACCGATTTTTCTGGTGCCAATTTAAGTGATGCTGATATTCAAGGTTCAATAATAAAAAATGCCAATTTTACTAACGCCAACCTAAAAGACGCTATTTTAACTGGTAGTAATCTATCTGGCTCTAATTTTACCAATGCCAATCTATATGGCACTAATATGTCAGGAAGTAATCTAAAAGCTACTATATTCAATAAGGCAAATTTATATAGTGCAGATTTAGAAGGAGCTGACTTAACAGATAGTAAAATTATTTCTGCTTATCTTGAAGGTATAAATCTAGAAAATTCTATAGCAATAAATGCTGATTTTTCGAACTCAGATTTATCTAGTGCAGTTTTATCAAAAGCCAATATGACTAAAGCTAAAATGGTTTCAGCTAAGTTAAATGACGCTACCATGTTTTATACCAACTTAAGTGATGCTGATCTTTCTAAAACTGATTTAAGTAGCGCTAACTTATTACAAGCCAACCTAACTAATGCTAAGCTTTGGGGTAGCATTATGAAAAATGTCAAATTATCCAGTGCCAATCTCTATAACGCTGATTTAGAAAAAGCCTATATGGTTTCTGCAGATCTCAGAGGTACCAACCTAGAAAGAGCCGTTATGCGCGATGTTCGCGCCGATAAATCAGTATTGTATGAAACCAAATTATCGCAAACAGATTTAGTGAATTCTTCTTTTGTAGAAGCAGAACTCGTAAATGTAGATTTACGTTCGGCAAATATGGTTGACATGAATTTAACTCAATCTTCTATCTGGAACGCTAATTTTATTGGAGCTAAACTTAACAATTCAATTTTAAACGGCGCAAATATTCAGAATGTTAATCTTAACAATACCGATCTAAGTGGCACTAAAGTAAAAAATTTATTACTTTTAAATGTTGTCGGGCTCTCTAAGGAAGAAATAAATACTTTAGTTACACAAGGAGCATATAATTCTTTAGCAGCCCTTGCAAGTGCCGCTAGTCGAAAAACTACTTTAGAAAAAATGAATTTCACACAAATGGATCTTAAGGGTATAAATTTATCAGAAGCTGATTTACAAAATTCTATATTTACCAAGGCTAATTTATCTAACGCAAACCTCTCAGGTAGCAATTTAGAAAATAGTAATTTTGACCATGCCATATTAGAAAATGCTAATTTAAACCAAGCAAAATTAATTAAAGTCAAATTGAGTCGTACTGACATCAACAATTCTAAATTAAGCTCGGCTGATTTAAAAAGAGCTAATCTTTCTGGCGCTAATTTAAAAAAAGCTAATTTAACTGGAGCCAATCTTACTAGTGCTAATCTTGAAAGTACTAATCTTGATGAAAGCAATTTAACCAAAGCTAACTTTACTGAAGCTAATTTACTCAGAACTAGTATGAAAGACGCTATTACAACAGATGCTCTTTTTGATGATAAAGATAAAATTAAAAGCGATGAAAACGGCGCTGAGATTAAAAATCATAATATAGAGACTAAAGGGTCGGCTGAAGATGAAAGTAAGGCCGTAGAATCAAAAGAGCAAGAAAAAGACAACAAGACTAAATAACCCCTCTCTTCTGTCATAAAATCTTAATAAAACTATGTTAAAATTATCTAAAATTAACCATAATTTGAGGTAATTAAGCATGTCTTTAGAGCAACAAGCTTCATTCGCTAGAGAATATGAAAAATGGTATAGAGAAAATATTACAGATAAACTTCATGAATATTATTATAGTCATAAAGCTAAAACCACCAATTTTGGCATAGTCCATATTGATCATAGCCAAGATGGAGACTCCACAATCCGCAATCAAACCATTAGAGGCAAAAAAGATTGGCAAGATAAGGACTCTCCAGATATTGATGGCGATACTATGTTTCCCGAAGCCAGTGTAGGTAAAATAAGAATTGCAGGGCTTGCTTATATCTTTGATCAAGAAGGAATTTTAGATATTGATACGAAGGCTACAGATTTTTTTGCTAAACCTGAAGTTCATAAGTATTTGGAAGAGACATACCCCGGTATAATGAAAAAAATCTTTACCCACTTAAGCGGAGGTGGCAGCGAGCAATCTACATTTATTGATTTTACTACACATAATTCAGGAGTTGGCGACTTAAGAATGCATGAAATTAGTACCAAAGGACATGGTATAGTATATAAATATAATCTGACTGAAGTTTTAGAAGAATCCAAGTCTCCAGCCAGAGGACCACATAATGATAAAACTAATCTATTTGATGATGTAGAAGGCAAATACGGAACATTTCAATATAGTAATATTGGTTATATGATATTAGGCACAGCTTTAGAAGCTGCTTATTTTTTAAAATACGGAAAAGAAAAAGATTTTAAGAAAAAAGATTACACCCAATTATTAAAAGATTTTATGCTAATACCCACAGAAGGAAAAGCTAGAAATTCAGGATTTAGACTTGAGCAGACTAAATATCCTAATGAATTAACCGAAGCAGATAATATAGCAAAACTTCATTGGTACGATCCTAAAACACAAAAATTTGTAGATTCTAGCAGATTTAATGGTCATATGGCTGCAGTTGGCCCACTTTCATCAACAAATGACCGCGAGATATTTTTTACTGAATTCTTTAAAGGTTTCCCCGGAACTAAAGAATTCGGTAAAAATAGTAATGTATTTTTCAACGATAAAACTATTGAGAAAATGCAAGAAATATGGAAAAACCCAGGCAAAAGAATAGCTTTAGGTGATGGTAACACAGAGAAAAAAAGCTTTCTTCCCCCAAATATGACCCACAGAGCAGATTCTAACTCCACTTTATATGCAGGACCAGGCTTTATGGTGGAGGTATCTAATATAGACGGTAAAGAACTTGCATATTATAAATCCGGAGTGCAATATGGAGTAAGATCGCATATTGAATTTTCTACAGGCACAGGAAAGACCAACATTGTAACCAGACTTCAAGAAAATATTAGCGGGAAAATAGCTAAAGATGCAGGCGTAGAAACCAAAGATATAATGGAAAAATTCAGCGATAAAGCTGGTAATTTTGATCGCCTTAAGGTTTTTCAAATGGCCCAAATGGAAAATGGTCTAAAGTCTATAAAAGAACATATGGCGCAGCCATTACCAGATAGTGAAATAGAAAAAGTTGTGGCCAGCTCAGCTTCTGACCTACAACCACAAAGAAAAGTATAATTTAAGCACCAGCTTTATTATCTGTAGCTTCAGCAGGTGTAGCTCCAGCAAAGTTACCGTATTTATTCATGAATTTAGCAACTTTACCAGCTTTTTGGTTTAAGGCTGCAACACCACCAGTCCAAGCTGGATGAGTTGTAATATCGATATCTAATTGTAAAGTTTCACCTTTAGCACCGTAAGTTGAACGAGTTTGGAACGTACTACCATCAGTCATTCTAACTGTAATTTCATGATAATCCGGATGAATATCTTTTTTCATATTAATTAAACTCCAAAACTTGAAAAACACTTGTAAGGGTTGCGTATATACTAGGGATTTAAAAAAAAATCAAGAGAAAACATCTAATGTTTTTAAAATTATTCCCTCTATCTCTAATAACGCAAAAAAAGCTAAAGTACTAGCTACCTTTTTTCTTCAATCTCTTCAATTTTAGCTTAAGTATCTGATTATTCTCTTTTTTTAATACTTTAAATCCTATATCCAAAATCTCACCTTCATCACCTTCTTCAGGGATATATTCAAGTTCGTGGATTAAAAGTCCGGCCATAGTAACTGCATATCTTTCTGGCAAATCCCAACCTAATTCGCGGTTAATATCTCTAACCGTTGCATCCCCATGAACATAATATACTGATTTAGCGTCCGCCGGCTTAATATATTTTAATGCGGTATCATGCTCATCTTCTATATTACCAACTATTTCTTCTAAAACATCCTCTAAAGTCACCAAACCTTCAAGATCACCATATTCATCCACAACCAAGGCCATATGGCTATGCTTTTCACGAAATTGTAATAACTGATTACCAATATTATTAGTATCTGGAACAAACCAAGGCTCTCCAATTAGAGTAAGAACATTAATAGCCCTCAAATCACCCTTATGCTGATTTAAGGCAGTAAGCAAAGATTTTACATGCAATATGCCAATTATATTTTCAGGCTTTTCTTTCCAAACTGGAATTCTGGTATATCGGTTATCGAGCACCTGACGGACAATATCTTCAATATTTTGCTCAATATCTATACTAGTTATATTTTTACGATGAACCATTACATCTTTAACTTCAACATGCTGTAAATCTAGAATAGAAGAAAGCATATCCCGCTCTCTTTTAATCACACTACCTTCATCATGATACATATCTATAGCCCCACGTAGTTCTTCAGCTGGAGATACAATATTATCGCTATGTTTTTTGATGCCAAAAATTACTAACAAAAAATTCACCAATATTCTAACCAAAGAAGTTATTGGCATTGTTACCTTAACAAAAAGATATAATAAGGGGGCAATCAATAAAGAAACTTTTTCTGCATTATAAAAAGCATAGGTTTTAGGCAATACTTCGGCAAAAATTAAAACAACTAAAGTTAAAATTACTGAAGCATATATAACACCTTGTTCACCTAAAAAATGTACGGCTATTGTAGTTGCAAAAGCTGAAGCTAAAATATTAGCGGTAGTATTACCTAGTAGTACGGCTCCGATTAAACTATCTTTATCTAATCTAAGCTTGGCAACTAATTTAGCTTTTTTATTACCTGCAGTTTTAAGTTTATGAATTCTCGCACTTGACGCCGCAGTCACAGCAGTTTCTGACGCCGAGAAAAATCCGGATAATAAAATTAAAAATAAAATTAAAATTAGATAAACTAAATACAACGATTCCATATAGAACTAATACACTTAAATAAAACTATTCTCTAGTAATTCAACAACTGAATCTACCGTAATATTATCAACTATAATAGACTTTCCCACATCTTCTAATAAAATAAATATCATTTTACCATTAGAAACTTTTTTATCCTGTTGCATAATCTCTATGATTTTACCAATATTAGTTTTATTTAAACCTAAAGATTTAATATTTGTCGGCAATCCGGCTAAATTTAAATGTTTTTCTATTTTTTCAGCTATTTCTGAACCACATAGACCAACTTTGGCCGAAAGCCTAGCTGCAAGTAGCATACCTATCCCTACCCCTTCACCGTGCAAAAGAACATCACTATATCCGGTGATCGACTCTAAAGCATGCCCAAAAGTATGACCAAAATTAAGTAAAGCTCTTAAGCCCTGCTCTTTTTCATCTTTAGCTACTATTTGAGCTTTCATTTCACAACATTTAAATACTATATATTTTAAAACTTCAGAATCTTTATTTAGAATTTTTGGTAAATTTTTATCCAGATAAGTAAAAAAATCAGCATCCATAATTAAACCATATTTAATTACTTCAGCATATCCGGAAAGAAATTCTCTTTTACTTAATGTTGCAAGAAATGAACTGTCGGCAAGCACTAATTTAGGTTGATAAAAACTGCCAATTAAATTTTTACCATATTTGCTATTAACTCCGGTTTTACCGCCAACTGAACTATCTACTTGCGCAAGTAATGTTGTGGGCATTTGAATAAAATTAACTCCCCTTAATAAAATAGAGGCCGTAAATCCAGTTATATCACCAACAACTCCACCACCCAAAGCAATCAAAGTTATTTTTCGGTCGGGTTTTAAAAGTAAAATTTTTTCAACTATTTCTTCTACTTTAGTAAATGATTTAGTTTTTTCGCCAGCTGGTAAAATTATTTGCTCAGCATGAATTCCAAACTCTTTTAATTTGTCGGTGAGTTGAGATAAATATAATTTAGCGACATTGTCATCAGTTATAATGACTATTTTATTACTGGTAAGATTAGGAATTAGATATTCTTTAGCCGCTTTTAGTAAATCCTCTCCTACCACAATAGGATATGACCTATCGGCCAAATCTATTTTTAAAACCTGGGTTACCATTATATTTTTCTCCTAAACTCTAAATTTATCGCGTAATAAATAATATATTTTCTCAACTAATACTTCATGTACCCCATCATTAGTATCTACAGATATATCAGCCTCAGCATAAACTGGATATCTTTCATCCATAAGTTTAGCTATTACTTGTTTTTTATCAACATTTTCAAGTAATGGCCGTGTATTTTTCCGTGATACTCTCTCTAAAATTATATCTAGACTCGCTCTAATCCAAATAGTAATCGCATTTTCTTTAAGTAATTCTCTAATCTCTTTATTAATATATGCCCCACCACCTAAAGCAATAACTTTAATCCCTGAAGCTAATAATTCTTTAATGCAGATTAACTCTTGTTGTCTAAAATAAGCCTCACCTTTCGTAGCAAATAACTCAGATATATTCATTCCTTCTTTTCTTTCAATATAGTTATCTAAATCAGCAAAAGGAATCCCCAGCTTAAAGGCTACCATTTTTCCAATAGATGACTTACCACAACCCATCATCCCTACAAAAACTACTGATTTATTTATATTTTCCATAACAACCCATCAAGAAATATTTATCAAAACATAACTAATAGCTAAAAATTATCAAGTATTTAGAGCATATAGTCATATTATTCCTTCAATATCTACTTAATTTGCTTAATTTAGAACTGCCAAATGGTCTTAAGATTGATTCTTTTTAGCAATTTTATTATTTACTTGTTTTAGTATCATAGTTATATTGCATTTTAGTAATAAAAACCTTAGATAATATTTAAATATTTTAAAGCTTATGTTTTCTTCCAAAATAATTTTAATTTTAGTTTTACTAGCTCTAATTGCCGGTGGTTTTGTCTATTTATCTAGAGACATTAAGCCTGAAGTAAAAACTATAACTAAAACAGTAGAAAAACCAGTAGAAAATAAAGCAGAACCTACAAAATAAATACGACCTACTATTTTCTTGTTGGTGCTATAATTTTTTGCTAAAAAATATTTTGCATAGGCAAATTTTATGGCTGACCAAGATCTAGTTGAAGCTTTTTTAGAAATGATGGAATCCGAACGCGGTGTAGCCATTAATACCATTACATCCTATAGAAGTGATTTATTTGATATTATAAATTATTTTAGCCCCTTTAAAATTAGTCTAGTTAATGCCAACACCGAAGATTTAAGAGAGTATTTTGCTGCTATCAAAAAAAAGGCTGTCTCGGCTAAATCTAGCGCCAGAAAATTATCAGCTTTAAAACAATTTTATAATTTTTTATATAGCGATAATGTTATAGTAGATAATCCGAGTTTAAAATTAGAAGCCCCACGTAGTGCAAAATCTCTACCCAAAATATTAAGTAAAGAAGAAATCACCAAGCTTTTTGAAGTAGCTGAAAAAGATAAAACTTTAGATGGGTTAAGATTATTAACTTTATTAGAGATATTATATGCCTCAGGCCTAAGAGTCTCTGAATTAGTAAGTATAAAACTAGAGCAAATTAGAGTAAATCAAGACGATAATACTATCTATCCTTTTTTAACTATAAAAGGTAAAGGCAATAAAGAAAGAATAGCTCTACTTAATCAAAGTGCTATAAGTACTTTACAAAACTATTTAAAGATTAGAAACCCAAAAGAATCTATCTGGCTTTTTCCGACTAATTCTAAAGAAGGTTATTTAACCAGACAACGTTTTGGTCAGTTATTAAAAATTTTAGCGCAAAATGCTGACATAGAAACTGAAAAAGTATCACCTCACGTACTTCGCCATTCTTTCGCGAGCCACTTATTACATAATGGCGTTGATTTACGGAGTCTTCAACAACTACTAGGGCATAGTGACATTTCAACAACCCAAATATATACTCATCTTCTTGATGAAAAAACCAAAGAACAATTGTTAAAACATCATCCTTTAAATCAACAATAAAAATTTATAAATCATGAACTTAAGTGAACATAATTATGATGTAGTAATAATCGGCAGTGGCGGAGCAGGACTTATGGCTGCTCTTAAAGCTTCTCAAAAATCTTTATCAGTTGCTGTTTTAAGTAAAGTAATGCCAACACAAAGTCATACTGTGGCCGCCAAGGGTGGGATTAATGCCGCCCTTTCTAATATCGATGAAGATAAAGTAGAATGGCATATCTACGACACAATAAAAGGTAGTGACTGGCTAGCTGATTATAAAGCTGTAGAATTAATGTGTCAGATGGCGCCACAAATAATTATTGAACTTGAGCATCTAGGAGTTCCATTCTCCAGACACCAAAATAATAAAATTGAGCAAAGAATTTATGGTGGACAATCAGGTAATTTTGGCGCATCCCCTTCCCCGCATCGCGCTTGTTTTGCAGCTGACAGAACTGGTCATGCTATCTTACATAATATTTATCAGCAAACTTTAAAAAATGGCGTTAAGTTTTTTAACTATCATTTAGCTTTAGATTTAATTTGCGATAAAGAAAATTGTTATGGGGTTATGTCTTATGACTTAGAAAATGGTTTGATCAGAAAATTTAATGCCAGTAATGTAATTATCGCAACTGGTGGCTATAGCCAAATTTATAAAACTACTACCTCATCTAGCATTTGTACTGGAGATGGCAATGGCTTAGCTTTACGTGCTGGTTTTGCCCTTAAAGATATGGAGTTTATTCAATTTCATCCAACAGGAATTTTAAGTAGTGGTTTTTTAATATCTGAAGCAGCCCGAGCTGAAGGCGCCTATTTAACTAATAGCTTAGGGCAAAGATTTATGGCACATTACGCCCCAAATTATAAAGATTTAGCACCTCGTGATATTATCTCTCGTTGTATGACTCGAGAAATTATTGAAAATAGAGGTTGCGGAAAAAATAAGGACCATATTTTACTCCATCTAGAAAATATAGATCCGAATATTTTATCTACAAAATTACCGGAGATTTTATCCTTAGCTAAAACTTATGAAAAAATAGATATAACAAAAGAACCAATACCAGTTGCGCCCTCAGTTCACTATACTATGGGTGGAATCTCTACCAATATTAATGCTCAAGTTTTAAATGCCGAAAATCAAATAATTAATGGTCTATATGCCATTGGTGAAACCGCTTGTGTATCAGTTCATGGCGCCAATCGTTTGGGTTGTAATTCTTTACTCGATATATTAGTCTTTGCCTGCGTGGCCATAAATAATATATCCAAAGAAGCTCATATAAAAAATCCAGCAAAAAATCTATATGAGCAGAGTTTAGATAATTTTAATACTCTCTTAACCAAAAATGGTACCACAAAATCCTCAGATATTAAACCTAAGCTACAAGAATTAATGAGCCTTAGAACTGGAATATTTAGAAATGAAGAATTATTAAAACAAGGTATAAGTGAACTGACCGACTTAATAAATCTGGCTAAAGATATTAAGATTAACGATAAATCTTTAATTTGGAATACTGAACTGGAAGAAACTATAGAACTACAAAATATGCTCTTAAATGCTAAAGCCACTATTTATTCTGCTTTACAGAGAAAAGAAAGCCGTGGCGCCCATTTTAGAGATGATTATCAACAACGCGATGATCAAAATTATCATCATCATACTATTTGCTCTTTAAGTCATAATGAGACCTTAATTTTTAATGAGCAAGAGGTAGATTTAAGTCCTTTTGTTATTGAGGAAAGGAGATATTAGATTATTTTTTCTTAATAAAATTATTAATTTCAGCAATAGATAATCCTGTTAAGTCGGATATTTTTTCTATTTTCATTTTCTCGTCTAAGAGTATTCTAGCAAATTCTAGATTTCTTTCTTTTTTACCTTTCTCAAGCCCTTCTTGAATACCTTGTTGAATTCCTTGCTTAATTCCTTGCTTAATTCCGTCTTCTAGTCCCTCTTTTCGGCCTTCTACCTTACCAGTAATTATAGCAGAATCAATCAGACTATTTTCTAAGCTTAAATTTTCACTATCTT
>CAYZBM010000007.1:0-949 GCA_964476705.1 uncultured Rickettsiales bacterium
GTCTTCGATAAGATGAATTCTTATCTCAAGGCGTCCATACCATCATTTCAATCATTAAATACTATAGAGTCCATAATTTAATTAATTTTTAGAATATTTTAACCGCTTTATTGCTCTTATTTGCGAACAAATAGGAGATTATTTCCTATTTGACTAAGCTATTGGTCTATAGTATAATAGGAGAATATATCCTTTTTAGTCTAAGTAGGTAAAAATAATGAAAATAAGGCGCTTGCTCCAAGATAGACTTATAAAATCCTTATCGGCTTTTCCTGCTGTATATTTAGCCGGTCCAAGGCAAGCCGGCAAAACAACTTTATGCAAAGAGCTTGTAGGCAATCATTTTAAAGCTGAATATATTTCTTTTGATAATATTGGGACTAGAAATTCCGCACAGTACGATCCAGATATATTTCTAAGAAATATGAATATTCCTATTATACTTGATGAGATACAAATGGTCCCAGAATTATTTAGACCTCTAAAAATAATGATAGACGAAAGAAGAAATCTAGAAAATGGTGGTAAAAATAGTTTCCTGTTGACTGGATCTGCAAGTATATTCGCTTTACCAAAGCTTTCTGATGCTTTAGTTGGAAGAATAATATTACATACATTATTACCGTTATCGGCTCTAGAAATTAATAATTCCAATAAAAAAATTCAACTAACCTTTATCGACAAATTATTTCTAACTGAATTTAAATTTACAAAATTTTCAAGTAGTAATTTGTTAGAAATATTGACCAAGGCCTCGTTCCCTGAACTTAACAATAATTTAGATAATTCTTTGCGCAATGAGTGGTGTGATAGTTATATAAACACTATAATGCAAAGAGATGTACGTGCCCTTATGGAAGTAGAAAAAATTACGGGCCTACTCAATCTACTAAAAATTATTGCAACCCGCACTGGAGGACTATTAAATGAGTCCTCCTTCGCTACAGAT
>CAYZBM010000007.1:959-46759 GCA_964476705.1 uncultured Rickettsiales bacterium
ATGTTACTTGAACATTTGTTTCTAATTCAAACTATACCAGCTTGGTCAACAAATCTGGGAACCAGGTTAATAAAATCACCAAAAATTTATATATCTGATATCAATCTTTTAGCTTATTTATTAAATTCTGATTTAAAGGTTATAATGAATAAGAACCGAGAACTCTTTGGTAAAATATTAGAAAATTTTGTAGCAATAGAGCTTACTAAACAAATCAATTTCTCAGACACAAGAGCTCTGATCTATCATTATCGTACTACTAAGAACCAAGAAATTGACTTTATAATTGAAGGACCTGAAAAACATATCGTCGCTATAGAAGTTAAATCTTCATCTCATATAGATGCTAGTGATTTTAAAGTTATAAGAAGTCTACAAGAAAAATTACCAGAAAAATTTAAACAAGGTATAGTCTTATACACTGGCAGAGAATTAATCCCTTTTGGCAAAAATATCTGGGCCGTACCAATAGAAGCTCTATGGGCATAGTTATATTATAGTATTTCATGATTGAAATGATCTATATTATGGAGCCTTCAGTAAAACATAAATAGCATTATAAGTATATGTTTTTTCAGGATAACCTGTCCCGGATTCAGTCCGGGATGTAGCATCATAGAAATAATTTAATAATTATTGATTAGAGGTAAATTATTTCTTGATCTACTATAGATTAAAGAATGACTAAAATAGCCATTGAGGGGATGATATAATGGACATTGCTAATAATTCATATCCATCACCACCAGGATGGTATTGGTCATTATTACCAATCATTGTAAGCCACTCACTGTTACCTAGAAGAATATTATATAAGCTGATATATGGGACAGAATGAGCTTTGCAACGTTCTTGTAGTTTTTTATCAAGAGCTTTATTTCTTTGATCGTGGTGTTTTTCGATTAACGGCGGAGGTCCAATAATAACTATTCCATCATATATAGATGCGCCCTTTATAAAGTCTTCTGTATGTTTTAAGGTTTCCTCCAAAGATACGCGCAGCTTTGTATCAATAATATTTGTATCATTTGTGCCAAAGGCAAATACAACATATTTTTTATCACAATCAACTAACCTAACAGTTGCTTCTTGTTTCCATCGGTTGGCGATGTCTTTACTTGTATTTCCGCGGATACCTAAGTTATAGTATGTAATAAAATGGCTTTTATTAGCTTTAGCAATAGCTCTACCAACCCACCCGAGAGCGGCTGCGTCACCTGTACCATTCACATAAGAATCACCAAAAAAACATATTCTAATATCTGTCATAGGGTCATTACAAAAGAAGGATTAGTAAAAGTAAATTATACACTTATTTTTATCCCATACCTAAACGTCATAGATGCTCTATGGGCATAGTTATTAATAAAAAACATTATTGAGAAACACAATAAAGTCGAAGAGTAGATGAGCAAGATATAGAAGAAGAGTTCCAATAAGTAGAGGTTGCTGAATTTGATGATCCTAAGTTCCCCGTACCAGCACCTCCACTTGTCCAATTAGAGCATGTTGAACTTCCATTAGCCCCGGTCCAAACAAAGCTACTCACAGAAGAAATGGTATTTACTAAAGAGCTAGAACTAACTAAATTTCCTCCAGTTGCGGTAGCAATAAGCGTGGTACCATCTGCTCTATAATAACTAACTCCATTTGTTGTCGCATTATTTCCGTTTAATAAGGCCTTATAAGTATAATCGGCAGCAAAACCACTGCTAGGTTTGGCAGCATCAGTGTTACATTTTGCATTAGCTCCACTAAAGCCTCCAAGATTTCCATTATAAGTAGAACTACTTAAAAATATTATCTGTGGCGGCACAGTATATGTAAATTGGTCAGCAGAGGAAATAGTGCTAGTGCCAGAAGGAGTGGTCACGGTAATATCTACCACTCCAGCACTGCCTGCAGGAGAAACCGCCGTGATAGAGGTACTACTATCAATGTTAAAAGATGACGCCTCTGTGCTTCCAAAAGTTACATTTGTAGCATCGGTAAAATCTGTCCCGGTAATAGTTACAGATGTCCCTCCAGTAGTGAACCCTGATGTTGGAGATATAGAGGTAATAGTAGGAGCTGAAGCAAGGTAGGTATAACCATTAACTAATGTACCGGTACCTTGTGGGTTTGTTATAGCAATATCTACGCTTCCTGTTCCATGCGCTGGGGTAACCAGAGTAATGGTTGTATCATTAACTACATTTAAACTCGTAGCTGCTACCCCTCCAAATGTTACTGCTGTAGTACCAGTTAAGTGAGTTCCGGTTATAGTTACAGAAGTACCACCGCTTATCACTCCAGAATCAGGGGAGAGCAGCGTAAGAGTAGGATTTGAAGCCGTAAGAGTATAAGATTGGCTAAAAGTCATTCTTTGGCCATCAGGGTTGGTAACAACTACATCCACTATCCGCGTAGGAGGAGTAGCATAAGCACTAGATATAAAAAATTCTGCAAATATTTTAAGTAATGATGGATTATTTTGCGATACTAATGATAGATCGGGAACCGTAACTACTATTTGTGTGGAAGTTACTGATATTATATCAGCATTCACTCCAGCAAATGTTACAACTACACCAGGAAGAAAATTATTACCGGTAATGGTAACCGTGCCACCACCAGTTGTTGGACCTCCTGAGGGGCTAATTGACAGCGCAACTGGTCCGTTTAAGACTTTACGTTGCTCAGATTCTACTCCTACATGCGCCATATGAACTGCAGGATCTTTAACCCAGCTTAATAAATCTTTTAGTGCTTCCGTTTTTGCTTGTGTATATCCTGAATTAGAGCCATCAAGGGCAAGGCTAACATTAATTCCAAATCTATTACTATCTGGAATTTGTCCTTTTGAGACCATTCTCTCCGCAAAAATAGAAATATCTAGGCTTCCTCCGCTTAATAAACTACCAGGTAGTAAATGTAACTCACTACCGTATGTATCGCTCATAGCACGATTTTCTGAGGAAAGCGTAATTTTTGTATAATCATCAATAATTTGCTCTAATTTTAGCGATCCGCCCATACCAAAACGATCATGAGCTCCGCTAAAACCGGTTAAGCTATCGTAATTAACTGCATCATAAAGAACACCAAGCTTCAATAAAGTTTTTGGGTTAAAGGCTAAGTCAGTACCAATATTAATACCCTGACTTTTAGATCCCGCTAGATGTCTATCATTTGTATATTGTAAAGAATCTTCAATAATCGTCATTGAACTAAGATTTTTACTAGGAGCTTTTGCAAAATAGCCGCCAATATATAAGTTTTGTAAAATTTGATTATCAAAATTTTGGCGTAATTGTAGTCCGTATGCCCTTTGCCCCACCCTTTCATCTAACTTTCCTGAATAAAAATCAAAGGGCAAATCCTGACTTAAATATTCACTGCTAAATTTAAATTGTAAATTTTCACTTAGCTGAGTTGCAACTGTTCCATTAATTCGATATTGATTAGCACCATAATCACCTAATAAGGACGCAGCCCAATTATCATTAAATTTTTGAGCATACCCAGCATTATAAATTGCACCAAGTAAACTATCATAATTAGCGCCAAAAGAAAAAGGTCCCATATTTGGCATCATGCCCGACAAAAGCGGAAAAAAATTTGAAGGATTTTGGGATTTAGGAGAATCAACTTTAATTCCAGAATTACTATTATTAGCACTCTCTGAAATCATTTCAGATTTTAAATCAGTATTAGCCGCTGCACTTACAGATAGCACTTGAAGTAAAAATACAATCAAAAGTAAATTAGTTAGCCTAACTAAGTTAAGAAATTTTCTTAGTGAATAATGCATTACTTGAAGCCCTGTCTCTTAATTAAGAATTAAGAGACATGCTAACAATTATTAGCTTAAAAACAATTCCTTAATAAAAATATCCAGAAAAACTTATCTGATTCATGTCAAAAGCTTTTTTTTAGCAACAGCATCTAACATTATAATAAAGGCAAAAGAATAATATTACTTTATCCTTTCAATCAAAGCTCCGCATTTGGCTAATTTTTCTTCGATCCGTTCATAACCGCGGTCAATATGATACATACGATTAACTATGCTGGTTCCTTGCGCAATTAATGCTGCAAGAACTAGAGATACTGATGCTCGTAAATCTGTAGCCATAGTCTGTGCTCCACTTAAACTAGGAATACCCTTTATTATTGCTACATGACCATCAATAGTGATATCTGAACCCATACGGATAAGTTCTGCTGCTTGCATAAATCTATTTTCAAAAATATTTTCGGTAATTATAGACGTTCCGTCAGCAACACACATTAACGCCATAAATTGAGCTTGTAGATCAGTTGCAAATCCTGGATATGGCTGGGTAACTAAATTAACTGATTTCGGTTGTTCATCACAACTAACTTCAATAGTTTCATTATCTATAACTTTTATCTCCATGCCCGTTTCTAAAAATTTATCAATGGTTGAGCGCATGATTTCTAGATCGATATGTTTTATTTTAAGTCTTCCTTTGGTGATAGCTGCAGCTACAATATAAGTTCCTGCCTCAATTCTATCAGAGATAACCTTATGAGTTGCCCCATTTAGTCTATCTACCCCTTCAACAATTAAAGTATCAGTTCCTATCCCTTTAATCTTGGCGCCCATTTTTACTAAACAATTAGCTAAATCTACAATTTCAGGCTCTTTCGCAGCATTTCTTAAAGTTGTAGTTCCTAATGCCAACGTTGCTGCCATTAATATATTTTCTGTAGCTCCTACAGATACTTTATCAAAATAAATTTCTGTACCTTTAAGACGTTCTGTTTTAGCAACGATATAGCCATCTTCAATAGATATATCAGCTCCCATTTGCATTAAAGCCTTTAAGTGTAAATCTACCGGTCTAGTACCAATAGCGCACCCCCCAGGCAAAGAAACCCTAGCTTCACCAAATCGTGCCAGCAATGGCCCTAAAACTAAAACAGAGGCCCGCATTTTTCTTACAATATCATAAGGAGATTCAAAAGATTTAATTTTATCACTACAAAGAGTCATTACTCCAGCACTATAACTACTTCCTACCAGATCTTTTATACTATCGTCTAAAGAAATAGAAGTTCCGTGCTGCAGCAATAAATTAGCCATCGTTGAGATATCTGATATATGTGGAATATTAGATAATCTTAGTGGCTGATCCGTTAAAAGACTTGCTACCATTAGCGGTAAAGCAGAATTCTTAGCTCCACTTAATTCGATAGTTCCGCGTAAGGGGACGCCGCCTGTAATTCTAATTTTATCCATTAATTTACTCTAACTTTTTCTAATTTTTATAGTTTATAGTAGATCATAATTTACTATATCTTTGGTAATGTTACACCTTGTTGTTTCATATATTTACCGACTCTATCTGCATATGAAACTTCACAAATTTTATCGCCTTTTAAAAATAAGAACTGACAAGCCCCTTCATTGGCATAAATTTTAGCAGGAAGAGGTGTAGTATTAGAAAATTCAAGAGTAACATGTCCTTCCCATTCCGGTTCAAGTGGAGTTACATTTACTATAATACCGCATCTAGCATAAGTTGATTTCCCAACACAAATAACTAAAACGTCTCTAGGTATTTTAAAATATTCTACAGTCCGCGCGAGCACAAAACTATTTGGAGGAATAACACAAACATCCGTAGTTCTATCTACAAACCCTTTACTTGAAAAATCTTTAGGATCAACGATTGCTGAATCTATATTTGTAAAAAGCTTAAATTCTGTTGAAACTCTGGCATCATAACCATAAGAAGATAGTCCATAAGAGATAACTCCATCTCTTTTTTGTGATTCTTCAAATGGAGAAATCATTTTATCTTTTAAGGATCTTTCTCTGATCCAACTGTCTGGCATAATTGTCATATTATATTTACTTTCTCTGTTTATTAGAAATAAGAAAGTTATTAATATAGACTATTAAATCGCTTGACAATATTTATTGTCCACCAGCCCATAAATCTCTAGATTTCATCCTGGAGTTGTGAATCTGCCTCTGTAAATCGCCTACCCTTCCTTGCCAATCAGTACGAGGCCTGCCCTTACTTACCCTATGCTCCCAACTCTGCTTTCCAAGTATAATAGCTTGGCTTTTTTTTCGTTTTAAGCGATTGGAAGATTCAATTATTAATCTTTTTATTCGATCATGCTCTCTAACATTTTCCATGATCTTTTGAATATTTTTATTTCGTCTTAGCATTATCAATTTATATAATTGCCTACGGCTATTAGCTCTAACCTTTTCACCACCAACAAAAGCTACAAATATCAGCTCACTTAAACCCAAACTTAAAATCAGCGAAATAAATATATCTAAAAAATTTCCTGAAATTAATGCTTGCAAGGTGTGGCCATACTCTACTCCACGCCAAACAGCGCTAATCCCCCTTCCAAAGTCTTGAGCCTCGGATGCTAGGCTACGCTCTATTTCTATAGTTTTTTGCCTAATTTTAAAATCCGCTAATTCTTTTTCAATTGGTTTAGGCGCGGGCCTTTCTTCACGATCACTATCACCACCTAATGATCTACCTCTAGCTTTTTCTTTTGCTTCTGGGTCAATAGATCTAGAAAATGCATTATACTCTAATTGTAAAGCATCCTCCATTTGTCTTTCAACAGATGTAGTATCTATTCCTTTAAACTCATAAGTTAAACCTCTTATATATAGACTACCAATATACAGCTTTTGCTCTGCATCGTAATCTATAGACATCTGCGGCTGAAATTGATAAGTTGCTTCTAAAGCTGGCACAATTTTATCCAAAAAATATAAATAATATTAATTAACTATTATAAATTATAGCATATAAACATAACAGTTTTATTATAATTTTTATATTAATTGCATAAAAACTATATATCTGCCAAACTCATTTGCTTTCTTCGGCGTAAATTATTCTTCAACGCCTGGCTCAAACGCTTTGCTTTATTCATTTTTCTTACAGAATTAGCTTTTTTGCCATTTTTCTGTTTTAATTCAATATCTTTGTTTTTATTCATTTTTCAAAAGCCCTATTTCTTACCTTAAAGCTAAAAAGGTGGAAATAATATATATTATTTCCATCAAAAAGAAATAGGATTTTTTGGTTAGAATCATTTAAATATAGGAAAGTAGTATCATAAGGCGATAGATCAAGTGCTATACCCACCTGATCCCTATTAGCTTATAAAGATTAATGCCTGGTCCTCCCACGGTGTGTCCGGCGTGAGCCACACGAAGCCCGTAAGGGGAAGTGTGGTGCCGTCAAGAAGAATCGAACTTCCGACCCCGTCATTACCAATGACGTGCTCTACCCCTGAGCTATGACGGCATTCTTAACTAGTCGACGCTATAAATGCCATATAACTATTTAGGAATCAAGAGCAATATTAAAGTTAAGCCGCCCTCCAATTCTTTCATTATTAAAATTCACTAGAAATTCATCTTCCATCTGCTATTTAATAATGCCATATGTTAATTATAAATGGAATTTAAAATATGAAAAAGCTAGTTATCTTATTATTTCCCTTAATATTGCTTTTATGCTCATGTGAATCTCCTGAAGAAATGCGCGCGAGATTTGATGAACAACAAAGACAAGCCTCTATTCTCAGGCAGCAAGCTATACTCGACCAACAAGCCCTAAATAATAGTTTTGCGACAAATTGTACTGCAAACGGCTTAAAAAGAGGATCCCCAAATTATGCCAATTGTATGACTCAAGAAAGAATAAATTATCAAAATAATGAAAATATTCGGGCACAAAGAGAACAAAATAATGAACTTGCTCGCCTAGAAAGAGAAAAAGACTTAGAAATAGAAAGAGAACATATTAGAGCTGAGGAGCGCCAAAGAGAAAGAGATCGTAAAAGAGATGCCGAGAGAGACAGAGAGCAAAGAGATAGGGAAAGAGAGCGAGACCAAGGGCAGAATCAAAATAGAAACCGCGACTCAAGTTATCAAAAATAAAAACTTGTCTTATGTACCAAATATTCCTATACAATAAATATACTTAATCTTACCTATAATTAATTATACAAGAGCACTTATGAAAAAATATTTTTATTCTTTATTTTTATTAATTAGCGGATTTGCCGTTACGGCCCATGCTGAAAATTTTAGTGTGAAAACTAGCTTAGCTGATAGTAAAAATATTGAGCAATATGCTTTTAATGGATTTGGCTGCACTGGTGGTAATAAGTCACCATCTGTTGAATGGGAAAATGCTCCTAAAGATACTAAAAGTTTTGCAATTACCATGTATGATCCTGATGCTCCAACTGGTAGTGGTTGGTGGCATTGGACGGTATTAAATATTCCAGCTTCTACAAGTAAAATTGCAGAGAATGCTAGCAATGATAAAGCTAAGCTGCCTAAAAATGTTATTGAAGGCCGCACAGATTTTGGGCAAGCAAATTATGGTGGTATGTGCCCGCCAGTAGGAGATAAACCCCATCATTATACAATTACTGTTTATGCTTTAAAAGTACCAACATTAAACCTAACTTCCGATGCCTCAGGCGCTATGGTTGGCTATAATGTTAAACAAAACGCTATAGCATCAGCCTCGGTCACTGTAGAGTATGGTAGAGCAAAGAAATAACTAATTTGTCCGTAAAAAAATGTCGTAAGATGTTTTTTTACGGATAATTTTTAAGGTTTGTAAAACACAAAGAAACAACCTATAGCTATAAAAGCAAACCCCACCCCATGAGTCCATCTTAATTCTTCACCTAAATATAATACTGAAAAAACAGCAAATACCACTAAGGTTATTACTTCTTGTATAGTTTTAAGCTCGGCAGTTGAAAAATAACTACTGCCCAATCTATTAGCGGGGACTTGAAAACAATATTCCAAAAAAGCAATTAACCAACTAACAAAGATTACTAAATATAAAGGAAAGGTCTTAAATTTAAGATGCCCATACCAAGCGAAAGTCATAAATATATTGGAGACCAAAAGTAATAGAATAGTTGTCAGCGCAGTTAAGATATTTGGCATGAATAATCACCTAAAATAAAATTTAACTAACCAATAAATCTCCTAAATTCTCACCACCCAAAATATGTACATGAAAATGCTCGACAGATTGTTTAGCATCAGTACCATGATTGCTAATTAAACGATAACCTGTTTCATTTAATTTAAGAGAGTCGGTTATATCTTTTATTTTTGCAAAAAAATAAGTAACGTCTTGAGGGCTGGCTTTAGCTATAAAATCAGAAAAAGAAATATATTCTCCAACCGGAAGCACTAAAACATGAATTTTTGCTTGCGGATTTATATCAAAAAAAGCCAAAACTTTATCATCACGAAAAACTTGTTTACAAGGAATTTCACCACGAATTATTTTTGCAAAAATATTATTTTGATCGTACATAACTTTATCTTTGTTTTTTTTCCTCAAGACCAGATATCCCTTCTCTAGATTCCATCATGGCCAAAACTTCTTTAAGTTCAATGCCCGCATCTTCTAATAATAAAAGAAAATGAAATATCATATCTGAGGCTTCAGATATAGTTTTTTTACGTTCGCCAAGAGCGGCTTCTATTACCAGTTCAACAGCTTCTTCACCAAATTTTTGGACGATTTTGTTATGCCCTTTATTAAACATTTTAGCGATATATGATTGATTAGGATCAGCAATACGTTTTTTCCTGATATCTTTGATTATTCTTTCTAAAACTTCATATTCCTTCATGTCATCCTCACTGGTATAGAATTTTCTTGCATATAATCTTTTACTTGTCCTATTGAAAAAGTTCCAAAATGAAATACTGAGGCCGCTAATAATGCGCTTGCTTTACCTTCTTTTACTCCCGCTACAAAATGTTCTAATTTCCCAACTCCTCCGGAGGCAATTAAAGGAATTCCAACATTATCTGCAACCAATCTATTTAATTCTAAATCAAAACCATCTTTGGTGCCATCTTTATCCATGGAAGTTAGTAATATTTCTCCAGCACCATATTCTTCTACTCTTTTAGCCCAAACTAAAGCATTTATTCCGGTTTCTTTTCTTCCACCATGGGTAAATAATTCAAAAGTTCCATTGGCAACTTTTTTTGCATCCATAGCCACTACTATACATTGTGAACCAAATCTAATTGCCGCCTTTCTAACTAGCTCAGGATCAAAAATAGCTGCGGTATTAATAGCTACTTTATCTGCGCCACATTGTAGTAATTTTTGAATATCATCTAAGGTCTTAACTCCGCCACCTACAGTAAGTGGCATAAAACATTCTTTAGCAACTTTAGTTACTACCTCATATAGAGTATCTCTTTTTTCTACCGATGCAGTAATATCCAAAAAGCATAATTCGTCAGCACCTTGACTATCATAAATTTTAGCTTGAGCTACAGGATCTCCAGCATCTATTAAATCAACAAAATTTACTCCCTTAACCACTCTACCGGCGGCAACATCAAGACAAGGTATAATTCTTACTTTTAGCATTTTTATCCTACTATCATCTAACCTATATTCATCAATTCTTTTAACGATATTTTTTTATCGTAAATAGCTCTGCCAACTACTACTCCTATTACTCCATCTTTTTCTAAAGCTTTTATCGCTCTAATATCAGAAAAAGATGAAACTCCACCAGATGCTATAATATCTATAGCAACCGACTTAGCAAGCTCTCTGGTCCCATTCAAATCTGGTCCGGTTAAAGTTCCATCACGACCAATATCAGTATAAATAATTGCTTTAACTCCAGCATCCTCAAATTTTTTAGCTAAATCATTAACGGCAATTTCTGAAACTTCCGCCCAACCACTTACAGCAACTTTACCATCTTTGGCATCAATCCCTACAATTATTTGCCCTGGATATAATCTACAGGCTTCTTTAACTAATTCAGGATTAGTTAAAGCTACGGTACCTAAAATAACTCTTTTTACTCCCAGGTCCAACCAACCTTTTATAGCATCAAGATTTCTAATTCCACCACCTAACTGAACTTTTATATTAGTATTTTTAACTATTTTTTTGACTATTTCACCATTAACTGGCTCTCCGGCAAAAGCTCCATTTAGATCAACTATATGTAACCATTCAAAACCTGCCATAGCAAAAACTTTAGCTTGATCTAGTGGATCACTATTAAAAATTGTAGCCTGGTCCATTTGCCCTTTATAAAGCCTTACGCATTTGCCGTCTTTTAAATCTATTGCTGGAAAAATAATCAACTAAATCACTCCTTAATTCTATATCAAATCTTTATAATAAAAAAATCCTGCCAACATTTTATTCTCAACCTTTTCATATTTATCTAAGGTTCCCCATTTTTGATAACCAAAAGATTCATATAATTTTATTGCCGCGATTAAATTTTCTCTTACGCTCAAGCGTAAAACCGTAAGTCCGCTTTCTTTAGCTTTTTCTTCCACCGCTATAATTAAAGCCTTAGCTAAGCCATGCCCTCTCGCCCAAGGTGCTACAAAATGATGATCAACGCTGCCACTAAAATAAGAGGTTTGGTTATTGGGTGCCGGCTTTAATAATTGTATGCTTGAAGCTATTACCCCATCTATTCTGCCAACTATTAACTCACGTTCAGGCACCAATAATACTCCCCGCCAATAAGATTCTAATTGTTGGCGTGTTGGCATTTTAGTTCTGCTAGTTCCAATACTAAAACTCAAAGAATTATCTAGAAAGCTGCTTTCGCTAGCTTCACAAAGGTCGGTTAAGTCCGAACCTTTAAATTCTTTTAGCGATTCTACCTTTACATCTACATGATGTTCAATTGGTAAAGTTTCTTTTGGCATATTAAAAATCCTTTGTATTTTTAATAATTGTTATAAAGTAAGAAAATTAGCTAATAATTTTAGCCCAATTTTTTGACTTTTTTCGGGATGAAATTGCATTCCAATAATATTATCTTTTATAATTATAGCTTGCAATTCTTCACCGTAATTAACTACTCCAGCTATTACTTTTTTATCCTTACATTTCATAAAATATGAATGAACAAAATAAACATCACTGTTATTTTCAATGCCTGCAAATATAGGATGATCTTTAATTATTTGTAAGTTATTCCAACCCATATGCGGAATTTTTAAATCATTGTCTTTGCTTGGAATCGCAATAACTGATCCTTCAATAAATCCTAATCCAGCTCTTTTTCCATGCTCATATCCATCAGTTGCAAGAAGCTGCATCCCTACACAAATTCCCAAAAAGTTTTTCTTTCTAGTTAAAACCGCTTCATTTAAAGAAGATTTTAGATCTTTTATTTTATCCAGACCATCCATGCAATCAGCAAAAGCACCAACTCCAGGCAATATAATATGATCTGCCTTTACGATATCTCCTGGATTATTCGATAATTTTAAATTACTATTTTTAGGCATCACTGCTTCAACGGCTTTAGTTACCGAATGTAAATTACCATAGCCATAATCTATAATTACAATATTACTCATATTCCTATCTCTAAACGTCAATTAAGCTTAATTAGCATTGTTTCTATAGTAAGTTAGATAACTTGGCGGGTGAGGAATATTTGATAGGCCGAAATCTCATTATTAGCATAAATAATATCTTGCAGCTTATAACCTTTTTTTTCCAATTTTTTAGCTCTTAAATCATTAGCACTAAAACCCAACCAGATTAATATCCCTATTTTTATTACCATAATTTTATATTCAGGTAGCATATTTAACTTAACCAATTTATCAAAAACTAAATCTAAGGCAAAAAGTCCAAAAGCTAATAGCCATAATTTTTGATATAACGCCCAGAAAAAACTAAATATCATCGAAAGCCACGACCAACCTTCTTTAATTATTTTTATTTTTTCATAATCAAGCGCTCCGTCTTTAGGCGCATATATATTATAAAATTTCACAAATACACCCTTTAAAGTTTTCCTTTGGTTGAAGGAATTTGCCCTTCTTTTCTGGCATCAATAGTACAAGCCTGCCTTAAGCTAAGCGCTAGCGCTTTAAAACAAGATTCTACTATATGATGGTTATTTGTTCCGTATAAATTTTCAACATGTAAAGTACAGCCACAACTTTGTGAAAAAGCCTGAAACCATTCTTTAAAAAGCTCTGTATCCATATCACCTAGTTTTGGCTTAGAAAAATTTACATTCCAAATTAAATATGGCCGATTAGATAGATCAATCACTACCCTAGTTAAAGCTTCGTCCATAGCCACATATGCATGCGCAAATCTTGCTAAAGATTTTTTTTCTCCCAAGGCCTTAGCAAAAGCCTCACCAATCGCAATACCCGTATCTTCAGTGGTGTGATGGAAATCAATATGCAAATCACCCTTAGCTTTTAGCTTAATATCTATAAGACTATGTTTGGATAATTGCTCCAGCATATGATCTAAAAATCCTATACCAGTCTCCACCTCATAGACACCCTTCCCATCTAAGTTAATTTCAACGGAAATAGATGTCTCTTTGGTCACTCTTTCAACTTTAGCAACACGCGTCATAATGTTATTCCTTGCTTTTAGCCTATAACTATCTAATTCTATGTATAGAATAACTAGAGAATAAACACAACTTAAACTCTAAGAAAAAAAGCTAAATAACTGTTTTTTTAGCCCTTAGACCTTGAATCCAGAATAAAAAGCCTATATATGGACTAGAGAATAAAAATTGCCCGTAAAAAAATATCATACGATGTTTTTTAAGTAATAATGAATAATTGCAAGATTTTGACTATAAGTGATATAAAATATTGCAATTATTTTACAAAATAAAAAATGAACTAGTGTTCATTTTTTTGATTTGTCTATAATCCGCAGGGACTAATCTGAGGATTATAGACAACATATACCGCTGGGAAAAAATTTTTTTAATAAAGAAAAACATATGGAACATAAAGCAAATACTATTTACGGAACTACTATTTTATCCGTACGTAAAGGTAATGAAGTTGTGATTGCTGGCGATGGCCAGGTTTCTTTAGGAAATACTGTAATGAAGGGTACAGCAAGGAAGATTCGTAGGCTAGCTGGAGGCAAGATTATTGCTGGATTTGCTGGAGCTACAGCCGATGCTTTTACACTCCTTGAAAGGCTAGAAGCCAAGCTTGAAATGCATCCGGAGCAATTATCAAGAGCCTGTGTTGAACTTGCCAAAGATTGGCGAACTGATAAATATTTAAGGCAATTAGAAGCAATGATGATTGTAATTGATAAAGATGTCTCGTTAATAATTTCAGGTAGTGGCGATGTTATTGAGCCAGATGATGGAATTATTGCTATAGGTTCTGGTGGAAATTATGCTTTAGCTGCTGCCCGCGCCCTAATTGATCAAAAAAATCTCTCTGCCGCCCAAATTGCCAAAAAAGCCTTGGGCATAGCTGCAGATATCTGTGTATTTACTAACCATAATATAATCCTCGAGAGTATAAAAATATCATGACCAATTTAACTCCAAAAAAAATAGTCGCAGAACTTAATCGCTATATCGTTGGCCAAGACAAAGCAAAAAAAGCCGTGGCTATTGCTTTACGCAATCGTTGGCGTCGCAGAAAAGTAACGGGCCCCATAAAAGATGAGATCTTACCAAAAAATATTTTAATGATTGGGCCAACTGGCGTTGGTAAAACTGAAATTGCGCGAAGGATTGCCAAATTATCGTCATCTCCTTTTATTAAGGTAGAAGCCACTAAATTTACTGAAGTTGGTTATGTTGGTCGTGATGTAGAGTCAATAATCCGTGATTTATTGGATATTTCGATTAATATAATTAAAGAAAAAATGCGCCTTGAAGTTAAGAAAAAAGCCAAAGCTGCAACTGATGACAAATTAGTTGAAGCTTTAGTTGGCGAAAATGCTAGTGAAGAAACTAAAGAGAAGTTTCGTAAAAAGCTGGAGAAAGGCGAAGTTGACGATAAAGAGGTCGAAATAGAACTTCAGGACAATACTAACCCTATGTCATCATTTGATATTCCTGGCGCTCCAGGAGCTCATATGGGAGTATTAAATATTAGCGACCTTATTAGCAAAGCTATGGGAGGCAAAACTAAAACTAAAAAATTATTGGTTAAAGATGCTCGTAAAATTTTAATGACGGAAGAAAGCGATAAATTAATCGATGAAGAGAAAATCATTAGACTTGCTATAGATTCGGTCGAAAATGAAGGTATCGTATTTTTAGATGAAATTGATAAAATAACTACCCGCAATACAAAGGGTGGCGAAGTAAGCCGCGAGGGTGTACAGAGAGATTTGCTTCCTTTGATTGAAGGAACCGTAGTTTCCACTAAATACGGCTCTATCAAAACTGATCATATATTATTTATTGCCTCTGGCGCTTTCCATATGGCAAAACCTTCAGATTTATTGCCAGAATTACAAGGAAGATTGCCTATAAGGGTTGAGCTTAATCCGTTAACTGAAGAAGATATGATCCGTATTTTAACTGAGCCAGAAAGTAGTTTACTCAAACAATATACGGCTTTAATGCAAGTTGAAAAAGTAAAATTAGAATTTGCCGCAAGTGGTATTAAAGAAATTGCCAAAATTGCAACCGAAGTTAATAAGCAAGTTGAAAATATTGGCGCTCGAAGATTACATACTATCTTAGAGAAAATCCTCGAGGATATAAGCTTTAATGCCAGTGATGATACTAGTACTAATTATAAGATCGATGCAAAATATGTTAAAGCTCACTTAGATGAAAGTATCTCTAAAACAGATTTGGCGAAGTTTATATTGTAGTTTTTGGGGATTTTATCAACCCAAAGATGTAGCTGCCGCAGCATGAGGCTGAGCTTTAGCGTTTTCAAGATCTACTGGTGGCTTATTAAGCGAATTTTCTTCCTTCGACCGAACGCCAGCTCCAGCCGCTGCTGCGTTATTTGTATTATTTGCAGCCGCCTCAGAATGGCTCTTGTCTGAAGGATCAAAAATAATACCCATTATTCTTCTTATCTCTATTTTTACTGCATTGAGCTCTTTAATATCTGAGTCTATATTACCTATTTTACTATGAACGTTGTTTCCATATCGCGCTATCCTCCGTTCTATCCTCCGTTCAGTCTTTGCACCGCTTAAACCTTGGGTTGTTTTTTGCTTCTCTCTTTCGTGTAAATCTGGGTTGTAATCTTCTGCGCCAAAAATAACTCTTTGCTGGCTTTGAGGAGAAAACCCAATATTTGCCCTCATTTGACTAAAAACATCTAAAGATACTAATCGTACTGGACTTTCTTGTTTAGGAGCTTGCCTCCGTGGCTCCGTACTTACTTTTTTAGAAAGAAGCTTTTGAAGTCTTATTTTTTCTAATTGTTTTTCACAAACTAAATAATCTATACAGTTTTCTAAGTTTTCTTGGATATTATTTAAATCATCTCTAATGTTATTCTTTATAAGACATGTATAATTTTTTATTTCAGTAAAACAAATATGTTCTTTAATTTTCTCGTAAATTAATTTTACTAACTTTAACTCCTTTAAACCTCTATCGGGACTTAAAATATTTTGTAAATATTCATTATATTTATATATAACATCAACTACAGCTTTTACTTTAACTCTTGGTTTATATGCTGATTCTTTAATTTTAGTTAGCGCTGCTTCTATTTTCTCTATTTGAAGATTCTCCCTAACCTCATCTTTCTTATTTAATATAGTTTGTAGTTCTAAAATAATATTTGTTCCAACTTCCTCTTGGATAAGTATTACGTTACCATTTATAAAAGAAATGTCTCCTGGCTTTGAAGAATCATCTTCACTTGAAAATTGTTTTTCCAGCTCTTCTTCTAGTTTTATTTTTTTATCTATTAATTCCTGACGCCTTGCATTTAATTTTTCTTGTTGTTGATTTAATTTTTCTTTTTCTTTGTCTAATATATCTTGCTTTTTTTCCAACTCGATTTCTTCTTCTAATAATAATTTTCTTTCTATTGCTTCTCTTTTAACTAGATCTTCAGCTGTTTCCTCAACTTTTTTATTAGGATCTAGAATCTCTATTCTATTTTCAACTTCTACTCTTTTTTTATTTATAGAATCTAATAAATCAGAATATTCAAAGAAAAATAATCCTAAGCTACCATCATCTGTTAGAGCGTGATCTAAATTTAATAATATTTCTTTTATAGCATTTAATATTGCAATATTATTATTTTTATCTTTCTCTGCTTTTGTTTTATTTGTTTTCTTTTGTCCTTCATTAACTAATTCCTCTAAGTTCAGCCCGTCTATAAAGACTCTTAGTGAAGAGGCTATTTTTTGACTATATTGATTATAAAAACTATCTTTAGAAGAACTAAGGAGTATAAATTCCTCTTCACAAAAGAAGCCCTTTTGGCTTAAAGAATATATTATACTAAAAATATTTTGAACTTGAAAAGATGCCTCCTCATAGAATATTTTCTTCTGGTGTAATAATGTAGCCTTGTTTTGATTAGCAATTCTTGAAATAAATTCTAATATTTCTATAGCCTCTGAACATAACCTTAACCTATCTAAAAGAAAGGGCGTTGAATCTGAATCAATGTTTCTTAGCTCTTCTTCAGCAAGATCTCCTAATGCCTTTAAAATTAAACCTGTATCTTCTAGAGTTGCGTTTTTTTTAAAACATTTACGTTCACATTCTTCAATTGCTAATCTTTTTGAAAGTCTACTACTATTAACCTTTTTAATTTGATCTGAATTCTCTTTTATAATCTGCTCAAGTTCCTTTGTTTTTTTTAGATCCTTAGGTAATTTTTCAAAGAAATCATTTAATATCTCTAATAATTGTACTTCGCTAAACAATATGTCAGTTTTGGCCCGATCTAAAAAACTATGAAGCTTGTTAACTCGAGAATAAAATTCTTGTTCCTCTAAAATCCTTCTGAATTGTTGTACCCACAGACCATCTGCATAGTCATTTCTATATGGCCGCTTTTTAAGATGCTCAGAAATGCACTCTGTGGTTCTAATTATTTTTTCACGTTCTTCTGTTAAAAAATGAATAGTTTCTAATACTATACTTTGTAAACATATTGTGTCTTCTATACTAAGATTCTGCGTGTATTTTGAAATTTCTTCACTTATCTCAAGAAAAGTTAACTTATTTCCTTTTTCTTTAGCCCTTTGCAAAATAAGAGCATCTATATGTTCTCGACATAAACGAGTATTTGTTTCTAATGAACATTCTAATAAAGAATCTTCTTTATTTTTTATTACTATAAAACCACGTTCTAAAGCAAAGGCCTGAATTTCATTAACTCGTAAGTCTTCCTCCCATAGATTCGCTTGTAAATTATAACTTACTTTGCTTATTAAGTTTAAAACATTAAAATAACGTTCTCTTGGGATAGACTCTCTATTATTTTTATAGTCCTTATAAAAATTATCTAATATCTTATTAATAACATCACTATTAAAATAAAAATCAGTTTCTTGATTATCTATTTTTGTTTTATCTCTATCAGCTGCAGCTAAAAATTCAGGCAGTAAAAACTTATCCCAATAAGCAGCTCTTATTTTTTGGGCTAAAGGATTGCCTGCAATATTTTTTACCCCATCGTTAAAAACGATCTCAGCTATTTGTTTTATTGGTAATTCTTTTGTGCAAAACAAAATTACTTCTTTAATTAAGCCAGGCTTAACATCTTTATCAAAATCTTTACCGTCTTTTTTAGCGGCAGTAACTGCGTCAAGCCACTTTTTATAACCAATATTAAAAATTTTTTCTGCAAAAATTTCTATATCATTGTTTAAATCATACGCTCTTTCTGAATATAGGCTAAATATTGCAACATATAATTTTTTATTTAAATATTCTCTTAGAGAATAATCTGCCTTTTTAAGGCTGTCATTTAATTTAGTAATTAATAGGCTTAGTCTACCTATACGTAAAATTGGATCTACTAAATTAAAAATTGCATCTTCACCACTATCTAGCTCTTTTAAAAGAGGATCTAGAATTTCTTTTTCTTTTAATTTTAAATGTGCAATATCAAGTTCACGAGACATTTTTCTCTCCTAAATAACCCCTAGATACTCTTAATATATTAAGATATGCTGGAGAATTTAGTGAAGAATATCTTATATGTAAAGGAAAAAATATTAACCTTATTAACTTTTAAGCTTAGCTATAGAGAGAAATTACATAGTTAAGCACATCTACATATGTATCGGCTTAAAGTAAGTCGCTAGAGCGGCTTCCTTAACTGCTTCGTTTAAGTCTGGGTGGGAATGGCAGATGCGAGCGATATCTTCTGCAGAAGCTCTATAAGCCATAGCAACCGACAATTCGTTTATAATAGTTCCTGCTTGTGGACCAACTATATGTACGCCCAGAACTTCATCTGTTATACTATCGGCTAAAATTTTAACAAAACCATCAGTTTCGCCAATTGCTCTGGCTCTACTATTGGCCATAAAAGGGAATTTGCCTTTTTTATAAGCACGACCAGATGCTTTTAATTGCTCTTCGGTTTGCCCAATCATCGCAACTTCAGGATGAGTATAAACTACACTTGGCATAATATTATAATCAACATGGCCTTTTTGTCCGGCCATAAATTCAACTGCAGCCACGCCGTCTTCTTCAGCTTTATGTGCTAACATTGGCCCTTTTATAATATCGCCAATGGCAAATATTCCAGAAATATTGGTTGCAAAATGATTATCAACTTCTACTCTGCCCCTATCGTCAAGTTTAACCCCTAATTTTTCCAATCCTAAGCCTTTAGTATAAGGTTTACGACCAATAGCTACCAAAACTATATCGGCGGCAATTTGTTCTTTTTTAGCATCTTTTACTGATTCTAGAGTTAAATTAACTCCTTTATCGGTTATTTTAGCGCTTGTAACTTTTTGGGAAAGTTTAAATTCTATTCCTTGTTTAGTAAAAATCTTTTCACATTCTTTACTAACTTCTAAATCCATTGGGGGAAATACGCGGTCTAAATATTCAACCACCGTAACACTCGCTCCCAAACGACGCCAAACCGAACCTAACTCAAGACCAATAACCCCAGCTCCAATAACTATTAATTTTTTTGGTACTTTTTTTAAGTTTATTGCTTGGTCAGAACTTATAATTTTTTTACCATCAATCTCAACTCCAGGAAGTGGAGTTACTTCAGAGCCGGTTGCAAGCAAAATTCTTTTGGTCTTTAAAGTTTCAGTTTTACCATCTTTTTTAGTTACTTTTATTTCAGAATTTGAAATTAATTCTGCAGTACCTATAACTCTAGTTACTTTATTTTTTTTGAATAAACCTTCAATACCTACGGTTAAACCCTTTACTATATCATCTTTATTGGCTTGCATAGCATCTATATCGATGTCTAAACCTTTAACCTTAATACCATGTTTAGTAAAACTATGTGCTGCTTCTTCATAGAGTTCAGAAGAATGAAGTAAGGCTTTAGACGGAATACAACCAACATTTAAGCAAGTGCCTCCTAAAGTATCGCGCTTTTCAATATTAGCTGTTTTGAAACCTAATTGTGCCGCTTTAATTGCTGCTACATAACCTGCTGGTCCACCACCTATTATTACTAAATCGAACTCTTCTGACATCTTATTTAAACTCTTTAAGTTAGGTAATATATTTCACTTGTTAATAAACTAAATTTTAGTTTATAGATCTAAAAGCAATCTTCTTGGATCTTCAATGGCCTCTTTGATTTTAACCAAGAAAGTTACTGCGTCTTTACCATCGATTAATCTATGATCGTAAGAAAGTGCTAAATACATCATAGGTCTAATCACAATCTGATTATTTACCACCATTGGTCGATCTTGAATTTTATGTAACCCTAAAATCCCTGTTTGTGGCGGGTTAATAATTGGAGTAGATAATAATGAACCATATACTCCACCATTTGAAATGGTAAAGGTACCACCAGTCATATCATCTACGGTTAGCTTACCATCCCTTGCTTTTTTACCATAATTAACAATAGCATTTTCAATATCTGCAAAAGACATTTTATCTGCATCTCTAATTACAGGAACTACAAGTCCTTGCGCGCCACCTACTGCAACACCAATATCGTAAAAATTATTATATATTATTTCTTCGCCACCAAATTCAGCATTAACTGCTGGAATTTCTTTTAAAGCTTTAATTGCCGCTTTAACAAAAAATGACATAAAGCCTAATTTAGCTCCATGTTTTTCTTGGAAAACATCTTTATATTCTGAACGCAACGCCATAACATTAGTCATGTCTACTTCATTAAAAGTAGTAAGAATTGCCGCTGTATTTTGTGATTCTTTTAATCTTTGTGCAATTTTTTGTCTTAACTTGCTTAGTTTTACTCTTTCTTGACGAGAAGCCTTATCTTTAGGAGCAGAAGTTGGCTGACTAGGATTATTAATGCTATTAATAACATCACCTTTAGTAACCCTGCCATCTTTACCAGAACCAGATGAAATATTTACGTTATTTTCTGCAGCCATTTTACTTGCAGCAGGCGACATTATTACTTCTTGCTTATTAGCTGAAGGAGCCAAAGAGGCTACAGTTTTGATTTCAGACTTTGCTTCTGAGTTACTTGGTGCCGAGGCCCCGCCTGTTGCACTACCATCTACAGAACCAATAACCGCACCTACGGCAACGGTATCACCAACTTTAACATTAAGTTTAGTAATTTTGCCGGCCGAAGGAGCATTAATTTCTAAGGTAACTTTATCGGTTTCTAACTCGGCAATTAATTGATCCGCATTAACAAAATCACCTTCTTTAACTTTAAGATTAGCGATAACTGCTTCACTTATTGATTCACCAAGTGGTGGAACTTTTATTTCTATTGCCATATAAATTACTCTCTTTTAATTTAAACTTTAAATGCTTCGTCAATAAAATTAGATAATTCTTTATTATGTATTTTTAAGTAACCAGCTGCAGTTGCCGCCGCAGCTTTACGGCCAACATAACTAGGTCTTTTTGCTTTTATATCTAACTCTTTTAGCAGATTTTCTACCCTTCTGTCCAGAAAATGCCATGCGCCCATATTTTCTGGCTCTTCTTGGCACCAAATCAGATCAGCTTTAGTATATTGCTTTAACTCTTGTTTTAAAGCTTTTTCTGGGAATGGGTAATATTGTTCTAATCTAATTAGAGCAATATTTTTTATTTTCCGCTTTTCTCTTTCTTCTAAAAGATCATAATAAACTTTCCCGCTACATAAAATAACTTTTTTTATTGTGTCGGCTTTAGCAAGCTCTTGGGTTTCACCAATCACTGGTTTAAAGCTATTACCCTTAGTAAATTCTTTAAGTTCAGAGACGCATTTTTTATGTCTTAATAATGATTTAGGCGACATAACTATAAGTGGCTTTCTAAAATCACGCGTCAATTGTCTTCTTAAAACGTGATAGTAGTTTGCTGGAGTAGTACAATTAACTACCTGCATATTATCTTGGGCACAAAGCTGTAAAAATCTTTCTAAGCGCGCCGAGCTATGTTCTGGACCTTGGCCCTCATAACCATGCGGCAATAAAACTACAAGACCACTAAAACGTAACCATTTTATTTCACTTGAAGAAATAAATTGATCAAACATTATTTGCGCACCATTAGCAAAGTCACCAAATTGGCCTTCCCATAAAACTAAAGTATTAGGCTCAGCTAAAGAATAGCCATATTCATAACCTAAAACCGCATATTCAGATAAATTACTATCTATTCCTTCATAGCGACCTTGTTTTACCCCTAAATTATTTAGCGGGAAATAACGCTGCTCGGTTACTTGATCTATTAATCCTGAATGACGATGGGAGAAAGTTCCTCGGATACAATCTTGACCAGACAATCTTACATTATAGCCTTCTGTTAAAAGAGTACCAAAAGCTAAGGCTTCTGCTAAAGCCCAATCAACATCCTTACCAGTTTTTAGCATTTCTTTTTTCGCTTCCATTAAGCGAATAAGTTTTGGATTAATGTTAAAACCTTCCGGGTAAGTAGCTAATGCTGTCCCAACAGTTTTAAGCAAATTAGGCGCAACTCCCGTATCTATTTCTTTTTTCTCACCACGAGCCGGACTTTTAAATTGATTCCATTTGCCTTTTAACCAATCGGCATCATCAGCTTTATAATTTTGTGAAGCTTTATATTCATCTTCCAGAAAATTAGTAAATTTATCCTGCATGGCTTTAAATTCATCGGCAGTAATAACCTTATCTGCAATTAATTTTTTACCATAAAGATTCATAATAGTCGGATGATCTTTAATTTTATGATACATTATTGGTTGTGTAAATAATGGCTCGTCACCTTCATTATGGCCATATCTGCGATAACAAAATACATCAATTACTACATCCACACCAAAAGTCTGCCTATATTCTAAAGCCAACTCACTTACAAATATAACCGCCTCTGGATCGTCGCCATTTACATGAAATATTGGAGCATGCGCGCCTTTAGCAACATCCGTTGGAAAAGGTGATTTGCGCGAATATCTAGCGCTGGTGGTAAAGCCAATCTGGTTGTTGATAACTATGTTGATAGTTCCACCAGTACAATAGCTTTCAAGCTCACCCAAAGATAAAGTTTCGGTAACCACGCCTTGACCACAAAAAGCAGCGTCTCCGTGTATTAGTATGCCCAAAACCTGCTTTCTTTCAACATCAAGTAGCTGATCTTGTTTAGCCCTAACTCTACCAACCACCACTGGATTAACCGCCTCCAAGTGCGACGGATTGGCATTTAAAGATAAGTGAATTTTGTTGCCGTCAATATCTCTATCACTGGAGGCTCCTTGATGATATTTTACGTCTCCCGTAGCGTCCAGCTCTTCAGAAAAATAAGCTTGTCTACCTTGAAACTCCGATAACAGCGAAGCATATCTACGCCCCATAACTTTAGTCAGAACATTTAACCTGCCCCTATGGGCCATTCCAAGTACAACTTCTTTGACTTTAAACTTACTTGCAGCCAACTGAATTATTCTCTCAATACCGGCAAATGAAGATTCTCCGCCTTCGGCTGAAAATCTTTTAGCGCCGGGAAATTTTTTATGTAAAAATTCTTCAAAAGACTCAAATTCTATCATGTCATTTAGAATTTTCTTCTTTTGCTCGTCCGCAACCAAAGGACGCCCTCTTAACTGCTCAATTTTATTGGAGATCCAATCACGCCTTTCCATTGAAGGAATATGCATAAATTCAAAGCCAATGTTAGAAGAATAGATTTGTTTTAATAGCTGAACTAATTCTTTTAGGGTTGCTTCTTTTAAGCCTAAAGCTCCGCCTAAATATATTTTTTTATCGTAATCTTTTTCGCTAAAACCATAAGTGGTTATGTCTAGATCGGGATGACTGTTAATTTTCTCTAGTCCCAAAGGATCTAGATTTGCTAGCAAACTTCCTCTAACTTTATACGCCCTAATTAACATAAAAGCATTGATGCTGTCTGTACAAGCTTGTTCGCTTAAGGCTCCAGCTGCTTGCGGTTTTGCTCCATCTTTAGCAGTAGACTTTACCGGCTCTTCGTAATTAACTCCAATAACTTTAGTTTTTTCTTTTTCCGGCTGCCATGACGGTTTTTTTTGATCATCCAGAACCGCTTGTCCCAAATCGCCTAATTGAGAAAAATATTTCTGCCAGCTTGGATCTACCGAGTTATTATCAAGGAGGTAACGCTCGTACAACTCCTCAACAAACACTGCATTACTACCAAAAAAAGGGCTGGTATTATGAAATTGAGTCATTTTTATATCTCCTGCAAAACCAAGGTAAGTCCTAGCCTTCTAATAATTTTTTCATAGTTTTCCCCATGGCAGATGGCGAATCTGAAACTATAATTCCGGCAGACTTCATTGCTTCAATTTTATCTTCAGCGCTACCTTCGCCACCAGAAATAATTGCTCCAGCGTGGCCCATTCTTTTACCTTTAGGTGCGGTTCTTCCTGCTATAAAGCCAACTACTGGTTTTTTAATTTTAGAATTTTTTAAAAATCTAGCGGCGTCTTCCTCAGCGCTACCACCAATTTCTCCAATCATTACTATAGCTTCAGTTTGATCGTCTTTTAAGAACAATTCCAGCACGTCGATAAAGTTAGTGCCATTTACTGGATCACCACCAATACCTACGCAGGTAGATTGTCCCAAACCTTCTCTAGTGGTCTGATGAACAGCTTCGTAAGTTAAGGTTCCTGAACGCGATAAAATTCCTATTTTGCCTTTACGGTGAATATGCCCTGGCATAATTCCTATTTTACATTCGCCCGGAGTAATAACTCCCGGACAATTTGGTCCAACCAATCTAGTTTTAGAGCCAATCAAGGCCCTTTTAACTTTCACCATATCAAGAACGGGGATTCCCTCAGTTATACAAATAGCCAATTCTATTTCAGCATCTATAGCTTCTAATATTGCATCAGCCGCAAATGGAGGGGGAACATAAATAACCGTAGCGTTAGCTCCAGTTTTTTTTCTGGCATCAAGAACGGTATCAAAAACCGGAAGATTTAAATGTTTTTGACCACCTTTTCCAGGAGTAACTCCGCCAACCATTTTTGTGCCATAAGCAATTGCTTGCTCGGAATGGAAGGTGCCTTGAGCTCCTGTAAAACCCTGGCAAATAACTTTAGTATCACTATTTATTAATATAGACATTTTTCTAACCTTTCCCTTAAATCGCTTTCACCGCTTTTGCTGCCGCATCTTCTAAATCATCAGCCGGAATAATATCCAAGCCAGAATTAGCAAGCAGCTCCTTACCCTTCTCAACATTGGTTCCTTCAAGACGAACAATTAAAGGAATTTTTAAACCAACTTCTCTAGCCGCCGCAATAACACCCTCGGCAATAATATCGCAGCGCATAATTCCACCAAAAATATTTACCAAAACCGCCTTAACATTTTTGTCAGCTAAAATAATTTTGAAAGCCGTAGTAACTCTCTCACGGTCAGCCCCACCACCTACATCCAAAAAGTTAGCTGGCTCGCCACCTTTTAGTTTTATAATGTCCATAGTTGCCATAGCAAGACCGGCACCATTAACCATGCAGCCAATATTACCTTCCATCTTTACATATGAAAGGCTATGTCTTGCCGCCTCTCTTTCGGACGCCTCTTCTTCGCTCTCATCACGTAAAGCTTCTATATCTTTGTGTCTAAACAAAGCATTATCGTCAAAGCCGTATTTAGCGTCAAGAACCAGAATTTTATCATCGTTGGTTACAACCAAAGGATTGATTTCTATTTGACAGGCGTCAGTATCTAAAAATGCCTTATATAAAGCTGGAACTAGTTTTCCAAACTGTTTTAAAACATCACCTGAGAATCCCAGGGCAAATCCTAATTTGCGCGCATGAAAATCTTGAATTCCCGTTGCAGAATCAATAGATATTGTAATTATTTTTTCTGGAGAATTATGCGCCACATCTTCTATATCCATCCCGCCTTCAGTAGACGCTACGATAGAAATAGTTTTGGTTCCCCTATCTACTAGCAAAGAAATATAATATTCTTTTTTTATGCTTGAGCCTTCTTCGATATAAAGACGATTAACTTGTTTACCTTCTGGACCAGTTTGCAAGGTAACTAAAGTTTTTCCTAGCATCTCAGTAGCGTTTTTTGCTACATCATCAACGGTCTTGCAAATTCTTACACCGCCCGCCGCATTTGGTGCTTCTTTAAATTTCCCTTTTCCTCTGCCACCAGCGTGAATCTGAGCTTTTACTACATAAACACCATTAGTTGGTAATTTTTTTGCAGCCTCAACAGCCTCTTCTTCAGAAGTAGCTAAAAAACCAGCAGCAATTGGAACTCCATATTTTGCCAGCAACGCCTTTGCTTGATATTCATGAATATTCATATTTTTCTCAACTTTAAATTAAACTCTAATTACTAATTATATTTTTATCGATTCCATTAAACCTTTTACCGCAGCTACAGATTTATTGAAACTTTCTTTTTCTTCAGGCGTTAGATTTATTTCTATTATCTTCTCAACCCCTTTAGCCCCAATAACAACAGGAACCCCAACATATAAACCATTTATTCCATATTCTCCACTTAAATAAGCAGCACAAGGCAAGATTCTTCTTTTATCCCTCAAATAGCTCTCTGCCATAGCAATAGCCGCAGAAGCTGGGGCGTAGTAAGCAGAGCCCGTTTTTAATAAGCCTACTATTTCTGCACCACCATCTCTGGTTCTTTGCACAATAGAGGCTATTTTTTCATCGGTACTTAAGCCCATTTTTATCAGGTCTGGAACGGGAATCCCAGCCACCGCTGAATAGCGCACTAGTGGCACCATTGTATCGCCATGCCCCCCCAACACAAAGGCAGTAACATCCTCGACAGAAACGTTGAACTCTTCGGCCAAAAACAATCTAAATCTTGCGGAATCAAGCACTCCGGCCATACCTACAACTTTATTTGGTGCAAAACCGGTAACTTTTTGCATAACCGAAACCATTGCATCAAGAGGATTGGTTATAACTATTACAAACGCATTTGGGGCATGTGCTTTTATGCCTTCCGCAACTGAAGTTATAACTTTAACATTAATCCCGACCAAATCATCGCGGCTCATCCCGGGCTTTCTTGCAACCCCGGCGGTCACGATAACTACGTCTGAATCTTCTATGTCTTTATAGTCCTGAGTTCCGGTTAATTTAACATTAAAAGACTCAATCGGCGAGCTTTGGGCTATGTCTAGAGATTTCCCTTGAGGAATACCTTCAGAAATATCAAACAAAACTACATCGCCCAATTCTTTTAAACCAATTAAATGCGCTAAAGTTCCGCCAATATTACCAGAACCAACTAAAGCTATTTTATTACGTTTTTTTGACATAAAATTACCCATTTTTATATGAAAATATTTTAAGAATTCATTGAATCGAAAAAGTCGGTGTTAGTTTTAGAGGCTCTTAGTTTTTCTAATAAAAACTCACTCGCGTCAATAGGTCCCATAGAGTGCAATATTCTTCTAAGTACCCACATTTTTTGTAAGGTTTCTTTATCAACCAACAACTCTTCTTTCCGCGTTCCAGATTTGGTAATATCAATGGCCGGGAAGATTCTTTTGTCAGCTATTTTCCGATCAAGAACTATTTCTGAGTTACCAGTACCTTTAAATTCTTCGAAAATAACCTCGTCCATTCTTGAGCCGGTATCAATAAGAGCCGTTGAAATAATAGTTAAAGAGCCACCATTTTCAATATTTCTAGCCGCACCAAAAAATCTTTTTGGTTTTTGTAGCGCGTTAGAATCAACGCCTCCCGACAATACTTTTCCTGAAGACGGGACACAAGTATTGTAGGCCCTAGCTAACCTAGTTATTGAGTCAAGCAAGATAACCACATCTTTGCCATGCTCAACCATTCTTTTGGCTTTTTGTAGAACCATTTCAGCAACCTGTACGTGCCTTGATGCCGGCTCATCAAAAGTCGAGCTAATTACCTCAGCCTTTACCGACCTCGACATGTCTGTCACTTCTTCTGGTCGCTCATCAATCAAAAGGACAATCATATGAACTTCTGGATGATTTTCTGTAATAGCCAGAGCAATATTTTTCATTAAAATAGTTTTACCAGATCTTGGTGGAGAAACTATTAGGGCTCTTTGACCTTTTCCAAGCGGACAAACTAGATCTATAATTCTAGTACTTAAATCTTTGCTGGTAGGATCTTTACTTTCTAGATTAAATCTAGTTTCTGGATATAGAGGAGTAAGGTTATCAAAATTAACCCGGTGCCTAGCTTTTTCAGTAGGCTCGTAATTTATATCTTTTACCCGAAGTAGCGCGAAATATCTTTCGCCTTTTTTAGGAGCCCTAGTTTCACCGCTTACTGTATCTCCAGATCTTAAGCCAAATCTTTTAATTTGACTTGGCGACACATAAATATCATCGGGACCTGGTAGGTAGTTAGCTTGTGGAGAGCGCAGGAAACCAAAACCTTCTTGCAGTATCTCAATAACACCTTCGCCAGAAATAATTCCGCCCATTTCAGCATATTTTTTCAAAATTGCAAAAATTAGATCTTGTCTAAGCATTCCGCCAGCATCTTCAATGCCATTTTCTTCAGCTAAAACCAACAACTCTTCCGCTGTTTTACTTTTTAATTCTTTTAGGTTTAAAATTTGACCATTATTAATATTTTCTCTAGCCACCAATAATTCGTTGTCTGAGTTATCAACCTCATCAACTTGCTTTACTCTTGGCTCTCTCGGTTCTCTGGTATAATTATCCCCATCCCTATCCCGGTCTCTATTTCTATTATTTTCTCTGTTTTCGCCCTGCTCGTTTCGAGAAGACTGTCTTTTACTAGAGTCGTAGCTTCTTCGTGGTCTACGATAATTATCTGAAGATTCTCTATAGCCGTCTCTATTATCTCTATCTTCTCTATCGCGATTATTTTCTCTATTTATGGGCTCTCTTGGGCTGGAAACGTTTGATTGAGGTTGTGGCTGAAAACCATCATCATCTTTAAAAAACTCTTTTTTAGCTATTATATCGTCAGCCATGCAAAAAACCTATTATTCTTATAAAATTGTTAAACTATATTATTCTTGTAAAAATCAATTAACTTTTCAAATTTGACAAAAAAGCCTGCCATATTGCAAAAAACTTAAAATCATCATCAGGTAACTTTTAATTCGTTTGATAAGGTTTTGATTATTTAAAACCTAAATGAAAATAATAGAAACGCGCTTTTTGCTCTTTTTTTAAAAATCAGATTTTATTCTTAAGTTAAAGAGTATTTTAGAGCTAAATTTCTACAAAGGTAAGTCCTGTTAACAATTTATTAGTTTCGTGTCAATTGATTTTTATTATTTTTGTACTTCTTCACAATCTTATGTTACCAATATATCATAAATACATTACAGCTTGGACCTTAAGGCTTTATAACCGCCAATAAAATAATAGCGATCATAAGAAGAGTTGGTATTTCGTTAATTATTCTATAAAAGCGCGCAGATTTAGTGTTTTTTCCTAAAGTAAAGCTTCGTCTATACTTCCCTAGCATGCCGTGAATCGCAAACATTCCAAGAAGCAGCGCCATTTTAGCATGAAACCACCCGCCTAAATTAGCTGGACCTACGATCATAATTAACCACAATCCGAACAACAGCGTTAAGATCATCGCTGGGGTCATGATGTAATAATAAAGCCTTTTTTCCATTATTTGGAGCTTTAGATCAAACTCGCCGCCTTTTATAGCATCAACGTGATAAACATACAGTCTAGGTAGGTATAACATACCACACATCCACGAAATCATAACGATCAGATGTAAGGCTTTAGCTATTAAATAATGATTTTCCATATTTTATTATATTATTTTTTACGGCAAGGACATTGAGAAAAATCAGCTGGGCAGATTTTTATTATAGATCTACCAACAAACTTATCCACATTTTTATCTACAGCTATATCTACAGCAGATAAATCTTTAAGACAAGCAATATAATTTTCTGCCAAAGATAAAGTTTCAACTCTAAAATAATCTTTTATGCCGTTTTCATGAGCAAAATGCTTATACTCAATATCTAACTCAACTAACGTCTCTGAATGTTCCGAGACAAAACTTATTGGAACTATAATTACAGACTTTCTTTCTTTTCCTGCTCTTATAAGCTCATCTTTAGTGCTAGGAGTTAACCATTTTAACGGCCCTACTTTTGATTGGTAACATACTTGCCAATCAAGATTTAAGTCTGTTTTTTTCCCTAGTTGATCAACTATTAATCTACAGCTTTCTTTAATTTGAAATTGATATGGATCTCCACTATCAACTATTTTTTGTGGTAAGCCATGGGCTGAAAATAAAATTCTAATATTTTTTTTATCAGTTATTTTAGCATATGACTCTTCTATTTTTTTAACATGCGCGTCTATAAACAAATCATTGTCGTAATAACAACAAATTTTCCTAGTTGTAAATCTGCTTTCTTTACCGCATAATTTATCCCATTCTACAAAAGATGAGCCAGTTGTTGTGGTTGAAAAATGAGGGTAAAGTGGCAATAAAACAACTTCGTCGGGGAAAAAATCTAACACCTGTTTATGGGTATCCGCAATATAAGGCTTATAATAACGCATGGCGATAAAAACCTTATATTTTTTGCTGTCATTTTGCAGATTTAATTGCTTTTCTAAAGCCAATCTTTGCTGCTCAGTTTCTTCTAAAATTGGCGATTTTCCGCCAATTAAACTATAAATTTTAGCCGCTTCTTTTTCTCTTTTGCTCGAAATAAATTTAGCTAAAAAAAAGCGAAATGGGTTAGGCAGATTTATAATTGCTCTATCATAAAATAAATTAAATAAAAACGGCTTTACTGCTGCAAGATTATCAGGTCCGCCTAAATTAAACAAAACAACCGCTACTTTCTTTATTTCTTTTAATTCTTTGTCGTTAACCATAGCTTCTTACGCATTCAATTAAAGCATAAACATTATCTAAGGGGGTCGTTGGTAAGATACCATGACCTAAATTAAAAATAAATTTTTTACCCCGCATAATGTCTAGTATTTCTTTTGTTTTTTCTAAAGCCTTATTTTTATCTTGCGCCAAAATTTCAGGATCTAAATTACCTTGTAAAATAAGTTTGCTAGAACTTGCAATAGATCTTAAATCCGCCTCGTAATCAAGTGAAATAATATCAGCTTTAATTTCTTGCTCATAGTCTTGGTAAAAGTTTTTTACCCCTTTAGGAAAAATACTCACAATTACCTGTGGATATTTTTTCTTAAGTTTATTTACAATATTCTTAATTGGAGTAATAGACCAGTTTTTAATCTCATCTTCATTTAAAAGTCCAGCCCAAGAATCAAAAATTTGCACCATTTGTGATCCAGCTTCAATTTGTAAGGCCAGATGTTTAAATATCGCATCCTCTAAGACGGTTAATAATTTAGCGAAAGATTTTGGATTTTGATAAGCCCATTTTTTAGCCAATTCAAAATTTTTAGATCCTCGACCTTCTAGCATATAAGCTGCTAGTGTCCATGGAGCTCCAGCAAAACCAATCAGAGTTATGTGATTTGGTAAATTCTTTTTAACTATTTTTATAGCCTTATAGATCGGCTCTAATGTTGACTGATTAAATCTTAATTTATCTATTTCTGCTTCTTTTTTTATAGTATTAAGAACAGGCCCTATATTTTCAAAAAACTCAACATCGATACCTAGAGCATCAGGAATTACCAATATATCAGAGAAAATTATTGCCGCATCAAAATTAAATCTTCTTATTGGCTGTAAAGTAATTTCTGCTGCCACCTCAGGATTATAACAACAATTTAAAAAATTACCATTCTTAGCTCTTAAAGTTAAATACTCGGGTAAGTATCTTCCTGCTTGCCTCATTAACCAAATCGGTGGAGAAGAGGATATTTTATTGTCTAATAAATTAATTATTTTGTTATTAGCTAGCTTTGAAAGATCAGTCATGGATTCTCTTATTAATAATAATATTATAATTATACTTAAGGATTATGTTAGTATATAGGCAACTGTATAGTGTGAATTAATTTTTATCCAGATACTTATACACAGATGTTTTTGAAAGACAATCCTTAGCTACATACTTGTGGATAATTATGTTAGTAACTTTTAAATAGTCCAGTTTTTTCTTATAATTTTATTACTATGTTAGTTTTGTGGATAAAAATTAAATAAACAGCAATAAAAAAACTTATCAACCTATGTGGAAAAAGTTACTAACATGTGGATAAGTACTGGTAAAAAAAATGGATATATGTATAAAAGTATGTGGATAGATTTGTCTACAGAGTTATCCATATATTAATCCACAGGGTTATCAACATTCTAAATTTATAAGTATATTTTTCTATTATGAGCAATTTTCATCTACATTTAGTTTCTGATTCTACCGGTGAAACGGTAAGTTCGGTCTTTCGTTCGGTTATGGTTCAATTTGATAATGTTGAAGTAGAAGAACATTTTTGGGCTCTAGTTAGAACTAAACATCAAATAGATAAAGTTTTAGAAGGAGTAAAAAAAAATCCCGGCTTTGTTTTATATACTATTGCCGATCAAGAACTTAGATCTTATTTGACTCGTGAATGCCATAGATTTAATATTCCTTCAGTTTCAGTACTATCGCGAATAGTTGCAGACCTATCAATATTTTTTGGCGTAAAACCTACAGGACAAGTAGGAAAACAATATGAACTTACAGAAGAGTATTTTTCTAGGGTTGAAGCCATTAATTTTGCTTTAACTCATGATGACGGGCAATCAGTTTGGGATTTAGAAGACGCTGATATAATTGTAGTTGGAGTTTCACGAAGTTCAAAATCACCAACCTCTATGTATTTAGCATTTCGTGGATTTAGATCAGCAAATGTTCCTTATGTACCTAAGGTTCCTTTGCCTGAACATTTAACCAAACTAAAAAAACCTTTAGTTGTCGGACTTACAATTAATCCTGAAGTTTTAGTACAAATTCGTAAAAACCGCTTACTTTCTTTGAATGAAGAGCGGGATAGTAATTATATTAATTATGATGATGTTGAAGAAGAAGTTATTGAGGCTAGAAAATTATTTACTAAAAATAATTGGCCTATTATTGATGTTTCACGGCGTTCCGTTGAAGAAACTTCAGCTAAAATAATTCAGCTTTATCAAGAAAAACAAGAAAAAGATCGGGAGATGAAGGTTTGAAAGCTGCAGTTATAGGAAATCCAATAAAACATTCTTTATCGCCACATATCCATGGTTTTTGGTTAAAAAAATACGGAATAGATGGAGAATATTTGGCTCAAGAAATACCAAATAATAAACAGGATTTAAATTTATTTTTAAAATCATTAAAAGCTAATGGATTTAGCGGGCTAAACGTTACTTTACCATTTAAAGTAGAAATATTTAATTTGCTGGATGTTGTGGATAATCTAGCAAAAAAAATTGGCGCCGTAAATACGGTTTTTTTTAATAAAGAAGGAAAACTCACGGGGACAAATACAGATGCTTATGGCTTTATCCAAAGTATTAAAAAACAAGTACCCAATGTTAATCTAGCACAAAAAACAGCTTTAGTTTTAGGTGCTGGAGGGGCTAGTAGGGCTATATTATATGGCTTGCTAGAAGAAAAAGTAAAAAAAATATATTTAACTAATCGAACCACAGATAAGGCTTTAGAGCTTAAAGCTATTTTTGGGGATAAAATAGAAATATGCGACTGGAAAAAAAAAGAAGAATTATTAAAATCAGTTGATTTACTAGTAAACACTACAAGCTTAGGCATGATAGCTAAGGATGAGTTGATTATAGACCTTAGAAATCTACCAAATAGCTCTATTGTGGTTGATATAGTCTATAATCCTCTAGAAACTAAGCTGTTAAAGCAAGCTAAGGCTCAAGGACATATAACGGTTGATGGTCTTTGGATGTTATTATATCAAGCAGTTTTTGGCTTTGAATTATTTTTTGGTAAAAAACCAGAAGTAACAGAAGAATTAAGGCAAATTTGTATAAAACAGTTTAGGTCATGAAAAAAATAGCTAAAATAATAGGAATTACAGGCGGCTTAGCTACAGGAAAAAGCTATGTTTCTAGAATTTTATTAGAAAATCTAGGAAACAAAGCTATTTTATTTGATGCTGATAAAATGGTTCACGAACTATTCATACACAACCAGGAAGTAATAAATTTAATTGGAAAACAATTTCCCGCAGTAGTAAAAAAACAGCAGATAGATCGAGGATTTTTAGGAGAAATAGTTTTTAATGATCCGCAAAAATTAACTAAGCTTGAGCAAATAATTCATCCTTTTGTAGAAGAAGAGCTTAAAAAACACTTTGAACAAAATACGTCAGACTTTATAATATTAGATGTTCCTTTGTTGTTTGAAACTAATCTACATAAATATTGCCAGCATATAATTTTAACTATTTGTGAGCGCAAGGTTCAAATAAAAAGAGTTGAAGCTCGTGGTAATAATTTGTCAAGGCTTGAGATTGTTGAACAAAGAATGTTAAAAGAAGAAGATAAAAAACAATTAGCTAATTTTATCATAGACACTACTTTACCAGAGAATGACTTTAAGGACTATATGCAAAATATTATAACTAAAATAAAAGATAAAAGTTAAAAATTATGTCAGAAGAAATTTTAAGAGAGATTGTTTTTGACGTTGAGACGACAGGTTTTGAAGCTCATAACGGCCACAGAATGGTCGAGATTGGTGCGGTTGAACTAATTAATAAAAAGGTTACTGGCCAATTTTTTCATACCTATATTAATCCTGAACGAGACATGCCAAAATCGGCAGAAAGAGTCCACGGTTTAACAATTGATTTTCTACAAGATAAGCCGCTTTTTAAAGAAATAATAGATGAATTTTTAAGTTTTCTAAAAAATGATAAGTTGGTGATTCATAACGCCCCATTTGATATGGGATTTTTAAATCACCATTTGCAAGAACTTAAGAAAAAACCACTGCCCTTTTCTCGTGCTATAGATACATTAGAAATTGCCAGGAAAAAATTTCCAGGAGCTAAAGCTACTTTAGACGCGTTATGTACCAGATATAATGTAAGTTTAGAACATCGGGATAAACACGGAGCGTTGCTCGATGCCGGACTCTTAGCTGAAGTTTATATTAAAATGGTGGGGATGAACCAAGGTCAGCTTAATTTATCACCGGAGCTCAAAAGACAACAAGAAATTATTAAAAGGGCCAAACCACTAAAATTAGCCAGAAACTTTCAGGTTTCTGAAGAAGAGTTGTTGTTGCATGCCGAATTTATAAAAAAAATAGGTCTATAGCTCAAACCATTATTTATTTGCAGCTTTAGCTTCACGCTCTTTATTTTTACGGAATAAATCTGCAAAATCTATTGGATCAATAAGCAATGGAGGAAAACCTGAATTTTGTACTGTTTCTGCTAAAATTTGCCGGGCAAAAGGAAATAAAAGACCAGGACAATAAATCATCAAAATAGGCTCTAAGTCTTTTTCAGGCACAGTAACGTCGAAAACTCCAGCGTAAGCAAGCTCGGCAACAAAAAGATTGGTCTTTTCATCTCGATCAGCTTTGGCGCTAAAAGCTAAAATAACCTCAAATCTATTATTTTCCAGGTGTTTTACTTTAACATCAATATTTATACTGATATTTGGCGCCTTATCTGACTTGCCTATATTTTGTGGAGAATGAGGATTTTCAAAGGATAAATCTTTTATATATTGTGCTACAACTCCGATACCCAATTGTTGTTTTTCAGGTTGGGCTTGAGGCGTTGTATTATTATCTTTATTTTTTGTGCTCATATTTTAATTTCAATTCTAAAAATTTATACTTTTTAATTAGTCACCTTGACCTTATATATAACAAGAACTATATTCGTGTCCAATTAAAAGGACTTACGATCAAGATACTATAGATATTTAAAGTATTATCAATATTAAATTTTATAAAAAAGCTAAAAATAATGGCGTCAATACTCATTTTTCTAATACTCACTGTTTTTTTTGTAGTAAAATTGTATCAAGCTTTAGGTAGCGAAAAACATGATACCAGCAAAAATAATGTTAGACCCATGAACCCAGATGATCTTGGAAGCGGGATGGTTATACAAGGTGAGAAAAAAGTAATAGATCCAAAAGAGCAAGATAAACTTGGTGAGGAAAAATACGGCTTTGTCTTATGGGGCAAAATAAAAGATATACAGAAAATTGATAAAAGTTTTTCAGCGGAAGAGTTTTTAGAGGGTGCGGTTTATGCCTTTGAACTTATAGTAAAATCTTTTTCTAAAGACGACAAGGTTACCTTAAAAAGACTAATAGCAGAAGATTTATATAAAAATTTAGCAGATGAAATAGACAAAAGACAATTAGCTGGGCAAAAACAAGAAACAACTATTATTTCAATGATCGGTTATGAAATTATAGATATATTCCTTGAAGGAAAAAAACAAGCCTCAATTAAAGTTAGGTTCGAAACAGATCAGGTTTTGTTTATTAAAGATAATGAAGGCAATATCATTCAAGGCAATTCTGCTGATATAGATAGGGTGGTTGATGTTTGGACCTTTAGACGCAATTTATCCTCTAGCGATCCTAATTGGCTATTGGTAGAGACTACCAAATAAAAATAATCTAAATTTAAGAGTTGTAATAATAAAAAATCTTAGGAAAAGATTATGATTAAAAAAAGTATTTTAATAGCGTTTGTAATTTTAAGCTTGTTTGCTTGCAGCCATCAAGATAAATTGGTGCTAAGGCCAGCCTCTTATGAGGAACTTCCTGGCTGGGGGAAAGATAAATATAAAAATGCTCTAAAAACTTTTAATATCTCTTGTACTAGATTCTCAAAACAAAAACCTGAAAATAAAATTCATACAAGCGGTGTTGGGGGCGAAATAGCTAAATGGCAAGATATTTGCAATAAAGCAGCTATAACTCCTAAAAATGATGCCTCAGCAAGAGAATTTTTTGAAAAAAACTTTGCTCCATTTAGTGTAAAAAATGGCAGTAAAGAAAAAGGTTTATTTACTGGTTATTATGAAGCAAGTTTAGAAGCTAGCCGCAAAAAACACGGGATTTATATTTATCCTATTTATGCTAAACCTAAAAACTTAGGGCTTGGGCAAAAATATTTTACACGAAAAGAAATAGAATTGGGGGCTCTAGCGGGGCAACAATTAGAACTATTTTATGTTTCTGACAAAGTAGAATTGTTTTTCTTACAAATTCAGGGTTCAGGAGTGCTGCATTTAGATAGTGGAGAATATGTTAGGGTTGGTTATGCTGGGCAAAACGGGTACCCTTATACGCCAATTGGCAAGCATCTTATAAAAACAAATGAAATAAAAAAAGAAGATATGAGCGCGCAAGCTATAAAAAATTGGTTACGCAAGAATAATACTCAGGCAGATAAAGTTATGGACCTAAATGAATCTTATGTTTTTTTTAGAGAAGTTGTAGGTAAAGGTCCAATAGGGGGTGCGGGGGTTCCTTTAACTAAATGGAGATCTTTAGCTGTAGATAAAAACTTTATTCCTTATGGAGCTCCTTTATGGCTTAATGTTAATTTTAAAAGCATAAATGGGCAAAATAAAAACACATCAAGATTAATGGTGGCTCAAGATACTGGTGGTGCCATAAAAGGCCCAATTCGAGGAGATATCTTCTTTGGTCGCGGGCAGAAGGCTGAAAATTATGCCAGTTCTCAAAATTCAGAAGGCTCGTATTTTATGTTGTTGCCTAAGTAGATCGCTGTAATATAAGCAGCTAAGTTTAATGTGGCGAAAAATGTGGCGAAAAATACAGGATTTCTCCTGACTAAAAACATTATTTGCGTGGATGCGCTAGAGTATATTTTTCCAGCAACTGGTTTATGTTTATATTAGTATAAACTTGAGTTGAACTTAGGTCGCTATGTCCTAACAGTTCTTGGATGGTCCTTAAATCAACACCATTACTTAAAAGATGGGTAGCAAAACTATGCCTGAAAGAATGAGGAGTCATTGACTCAGGTAGTCCTAATCCTTTACGTAATTTGCGTAATTGTTTACTAAAAATAGCGGCTTGCAGTTGCTTACCTTTTTCGCCAATAAATAAAAAATCATTTCCATTTAAGTCAAAAGGACAAGCAGCCAGATATTTTTTTATAGCTTCATTTACTTGGGGAAGTAATGGAAGTTGTCGTTCTTTACTTCTTTTGCCCATTACAATAATATTTTCTCCATTACTTAAGTCTTTTACCTTTAAAGATAAAGCTTCAGATATTCTTAAGCCTAAACCATAAATAAGTATAAGCAAGGCTGTATCTCTTAAGCCCAGCCATTCATTTTTAGCAAGATCAGAGATTCTGTTTGTTGCGGTTAAAGCATCATTTACATTTAAAGCTTTAGGCAGGGGCTTAGATTTTTTTGGACTTCTAATTTGAAATATATCGGTATTTTGAATTAAATTGGTTTTGGCTAAATAACGAAAAAAGTTTCTTAAGGCCGACAAAGCTCTGCTTGATGAAGAATGGTCAAACCCTTCCCTATGTCTATAAGCAAGCCATGCCCGAAAATCTTTTAAGGTAAGTTTTTTTATAGCATTGGTATCAATAGCTCCACCATTATGCTGGATAATGAAATTTAAAAAATTATTTAAATCTTGTCTGTAAGCAACAATACTATGGGAAGATAGTTGTTTTTCAGAACTTAGCCAGCTTAGCCATTTCCCTACATATAATTCTAAATTGCTAAGCTTATTTTCAGTATTACCTATACTGTTTTCTAAGGTCATAAGATCTATATAATTTGCTTAGTTTTTTGCCAATCGGCTAAAAAGGTAGCTAAACCTTTGTCCGTTAATGGATGATGAAATAATTGTTTTATAGTTTGTGGCGGTATAGTTGCAACATGCGCTCCAAGTTTAGCGCTTTCTATTAAGTGAATAGGATGCCTGATTGATGCGACTAAAACTTGAGTTTTGAAATTTTCATATTGTTTATAAATCTGACAAATATCTGCAATTAATTCTAAGCCATTTTGTCCGATATCATCTAACCTACCGACGAAAGGTGAAATGTAAGTTGCTCCAGCTTTAGCCGCCAGTATTGCTTGGGCCGCGGAGAAACATAAAGTAACATTAGTTTTGATATTATTATCAGACAGATGCTTACAAGCTTTAAGACCATCTATAGTTAAAGGTAACTTAATAACCACATTAGGAGCTATTTGCGCTAGCTTGTCGGCCTCTTTTAGCATGTTGGTATAATCTGTGGCAATAACTTCGGCGCTAACATCACCTTTTACTAAAGCACAAATCTCTGTTATAACCTCAATAAAGTTACGACCAGATTTTTGAATCAAAGAAGGATTGGTGGTAACTCCATCTAAAAGACCAGTTTCTGCTAGTTCTTTTATTTCGTTTACATCGGCAGTATCAACAAAAAATTTCATTTATTCCTCTAAAAAATCTGATTATAAGCTTAACGTCTCTATAAAAATCTAAAGATAACAAAATAAAACGCAATTTAAAACAACTAAACTATGAGCCAGCCGCTATTAAAAATCTTATTACCTAGAGCTATAGATTTCCCCCTAACATATAGAAATTCTTTGAATTTGGCAATAAATATAGGCGATCTAGTAAAAGTACCGCTGGGTAATAGCACTTCTTTGGGGTTGGTTATAGCTTTGGCTGTAGCAGATGAGGAATTGGCAGCCTCTAAAATTAAAGACATAATAGAAAAATACCCAGATTATAGCTTTGCTCCAGACTTACTAAAATTTATAGATTGGGTAGCAAATTATACTATGGCCGAAAAAGGTAACATCCTTAAAATGGCTTTAAGCGGCTTTACTAAAATGTTAGAGGGAAAAAAACTTGAGCCTAAAAATAGAATAACTCCAATTTTTAAAAAAGTGGCTCTAAATCAAGATCAAGAGATTGCAGTTTCTAGCATAGAAAAGGACTTATTTAAAAAGGAATTTAGTGTTACTTTGCTAGATGGGGTAACGGGATCTGGTAAAACAGAAGTTTATTTTTCGGTTATAGAAAAAATATATAAAGAATCAGATAGCCAAATTTTAGTGCTATTGCCAGAAATAATTTTAACTACCCAATTTATCAAAAGATTTAAAGATCGATTTGGATTTTTGCCAGCCGAGTGGCACTCTGGAGTAACTCCAGCGCAAAAAAATAAAATCTGGCAAAATATAATAACCGGCAAAGAAAGGATAATAGTTGGAGCTAGATCAGCTTTATTTTTACCCTATAAAAACTTAAGTTTAATTGTAATAGATGAAGAACATGATAATTCATATAAGCAAGAAGAAGGAGTAATTTATCAAGGAAGGGATATGGCTATAGTTAGAGCTAATATCGAAAAGATTCCAGTTATTTTGGCTTCAGCAACACCTTCGATAGAAACCTATAATAATGTTCTTTTAGGTAAGTATAAATGCTTACAGTTATTAGGAAGGCATGAAGCCACTATGCCAGATATAGAAATTATTGATATGCGGAAAAATAAACAATTTAATTCTTGGATATCAGATGAACTAAAAGAGCAAATAGCTGAAAATATCAAAAAAGAAGAGCAAAGCTTATTATTTTTAAATAGAAGAGGTTATGCTCCAGTTAGTCTTTGTCGCAATTGCGGCCATAAATTTGGTTGTAAAAATTGTAGCGGTTTATTAATCAAGCACGATAACCCTCCCCGCTTGCTTTGCCATATTTGTGGTTATTTAGAAAAAGCAGTAACTACCTGCCCTGCTTGTGTTAAGGAGAATTCTATTGTGGCTTGTGGGCCTGGCGTACAAAGAATAGAAGAAGAAATAAAAAAATTATGGCCAAACTCTAGGATTATTTTGCTAGATAGCGATCATTTAAGTGGCAAAAATAAGCGGGAAGGAATAATTGGTAAAATTATAGAAGGAGAATATGATATTATAATTGGTACCCAAATCACCGCTAAAGGGCACCACTTTCCAAAACTAACTCTAGTTGGAATCATAGATGCCGATATTGGCCTTATGGGAGCAGATTTAAGGGCGGCAGAAAAATGTTTCCAATTGTTACATCAGGTTTCAGGACGTGCTGGTAGAGAAAAACAACAAGGTAAAGTACTCATCCAGAGTTATTTGCCGGATAGTTCGGTAATTAAAGCTCTGTCTTCAGGTGATCGCGACGATTTTTTAGAGCTTGAACTAAGTAATAGAGAAATGAGTCTAATGCCTCCTTTTTCAAGATTGGTTGCTATTATCATTTCAAGCAAGAAAGAAAAAGCCGCAGAAAAATTAGCCCATCTTATAGTACAAAAGTCACATGCTTATTTTGCTAATCAAGATATTCAAGTTTTAGGGCCGGTACCTGCGCCTATTTATATAGTTAGGGGGAATTATAGATTTAGAATTTTAGTTAGAAGCGGCTTAAAAGTTAACATACAAAAAGCTATAAAATCTTTTCTTTTGGGCTTTAAAAAACCTAGCTCACTTAGCATTAAAATAGACGTAGATCCCTACAATTTTAGTTAACCCTTTTTGGCAATACGGCCATTTAAATTTATTTATAGCGACACTCTCGTCTAATCTAAGTAGACACGCCCCATATTTTCAATTATTAATTTATAGATAAGAGAGGAAATTTGTGATTTAAAGCTTTTAAAGCCAAAATTGTTACTTGCAAGCTTAAAATCTTTATGCTATTTGTCCCATCCCGTTTAACTTGGAGTTTTTATTGATATGCTAACTGCCTACTCACAGCTTGCTAGAAGATATGCAAAGGCCCTATTTGATTTGGCTGCAGAAAAAGGTGAGCTTGATAAAGTTGCTGATGATATAAATAAAGTTGCGGAAATCGTAAAAAATAATAACGAAGTAAGTAAGGTTTTGGTAAGTCTGGTATATTCTAATAATTTGCGTCTACAGCTAATGACTACAATTATTGAGAAGTTAGAGCTTGGCCACATTAGTAAAAATTTTCTAATGGTGTTATTAGATAATAGTAGAATTAATTATCTATGTGAAATAATTGAATATTTTTCTGAATTGGTTTTAGAAAATAAAGGTTATGTTATTGCTTATGTTAAAGCGGCAAAGATATTAAACGCTAGCGATATTAAAGAAATAGAAGAGCATTTATATAAATTTATTCAGAAAAAAGTTAAAGCTGTGGTTTATTTAGATGAGAATATTATAGGCGGCCTTGTTGTTACTATTGGGTCTAGAATGTGGGATGGATCTATTTTAGGACAAATTAATAGGATTCATAACCAGGCTAAACAAGCTATTGATGCGGCATAAATTGGTTTTTGAAAAAATAATTGTTATAAAAAAGTAAGAATAACTTAAATACAAAGTTTTAGGAGAAGTTTTCATGAATATTAGAGCAACCGAAGTAGGTGAAATTTTAAAACAACAGATAAAAGATTTTGATACCAATGTAGAACATAGCGAGGTTGGTAAAGTTGTTGAAGTAAAAGACGGAATTGCAGTTGTCTGTGGTTTAGATGGAGTGCAATCTGGAGAGATGGTGGAATTTGCTTCTGGCGTTATGGGAATGGCTCTGAACCTCGAAGAAGACAATGTAGGAGTAGTAATTTTTGGTGATGACAGCAAAGTAAGAGAAGGCGATGTAGTTAAAAGAACTAGAAAAATTGTTGAAGTGCCAATAGGTAAAGAGCTTTTGGGCCGTGTAGTTGATGGCTTAGGAAATCCAATAGACGGCAAAGGTCCGCTTAAAAATAAGCAAACCAGATTGGTGGAAGTTAAAGCCCCAGGAATTATTGCCCGTAAATCTGTTTGTGAACCAGTACAAACTGGAATTAAAGCTATAGATACCTTAATTCCAATTGGTCGTGGTCAAAGAGAACTAATCATTGGTGATAGACAAACTGGAAAAACTGCAGTTATTTTGGATACTTTTATCAATCAAAAATCAAGCCACGAAGCTAATGATGAAAGTAACAAGCTTTATTGTATTTATGTTTGTATTGGACAAAAAAGATCTACGGTTGCGCGTATTGTTAAAAAGCTCGAAGAAGAAGGAGCTTTAAAATATACTATAATAGTTGCAGCTACTGCTTCTGACTCTGCGCCACTACAATATTTAGCGCCATATACTGGCTGTACAATGGGTGAATATTTTAGAGATAATGGGATGCATGCATTAATTGCTTATGATGATTTATCTAAACATGCGGTAGCTTATAGACAAATGAGTTTGTTATTACGTAGACCACCTGGACGTGAAGCTTATCCTGGAGACGTTTTCTATTTACATTCTAGGTTACTTGAGCGGGCGGCAAAAATGTCAGACGCTGAAGGTGGTGGATCTCTTACGGCTTTACCGGTTATTGAAACTCAAGCCGGAGACGTTTCTGCCTATATTCCAACTAACGTAATTTCTATTACTGATGGTCAGATATTTTTAGAAACAGAATTATTTTATAAGGGCGTAAGGCCAGCTGTTAACGTTGGATTATCGGTTTCTCGGGTTGGTTCGGCCGCGCAAATTAAAGCTATGAAGCAAGTTGCGGGCTCTATAAAATTAGAATTAGCTCAGTTTAGAGAGATGGAAGCCTTTGCACAATTTGGTTCTGATCTTGACGCCTCTACCCAAAAATTACTAGCTAGAGGAGCCAGATTAACTGAACTATTAAAACAAAATCAATATAGTCCGCTTCTAGTTGAAGAACAGGTTGTGGTTATTTATGCCGGGGTTAGGGGCTATCTAGACAAAGTTCCAGCTAATATGGTTACTAAATTTGAAAAAGAATTTTTAACTTTGCTGAATTTAGAACATAAAGATTTATTAGAGACTATTAAAAAAGAACAAAAGTTATCTGATACTTCTGAAACTAAGTTAAAAGATATTCTAGCAAGATTTTCTGAACGCTTTGTGTAGGTTTAAGTAGAAATGCCAAATTTAAAAAGTCTAAAAGTTAGAATTCGTAGTGTAAAATCTACGCAAAAAATAACTAAAGCGATGAAAATGGTTTCAGCGGCTAAATTAAAAAGAGCGCGCGAAAACGTAGAAGCTGCAACTCCTTATGCAGATAAAATGGCCAAAGTTTTAATTAATTTGGCAAATAATATTGAAAAAGAATCCGCTCCACAATTATTAGTCGGTAATGGCAATAATAAAAAACATTTATTAGTAGTTGTGAGCTCTGACCGTGGTTTATGTGGTGGTTTAAATACCAATCTAATTAAAGCCGTTAAGAAAAAAATAATAGAGCTTGAAGGAGAAGGCAAAGAAGTTCGTCTTTTTACAATTGGTAAAAAAGGTCGGGAACTTTTATCTCATTTTAAGCATTTAATTGCTTATGAAGTTGAAGGAATTACAAGAAAAAAATATATTGAATATGATGCAGTTGTGGCGCAAGCAACAAAAATAATTGAAATGTTTTATGCTAATCAATTTGATGTTTGTACGGTTTTTTATAATAAATTTGTTTCGGCAATTGCGCAAACAATTACCTTACAACAAATAATACCACTTGATGTTTCAAGTCTAGTTAAAGCTGAAGAATCAGAAAAATTAGATCATAAAATATATAAATATGAGCCAAGCGAAGAAGAGATATTAAATAAATTATTGCCGCTAAATATTGAAATTCAAGTATATCATGCCTTACTTGAAAATTTAGCTAGTGAACATGGTGCCAGGATGACTGCGATGGATAATGCGACAAATAATGCTGGAGATATGATCAAGAAATTAACCCTGGTTTACAACAGAAGTAGACAGGCTAATATTACCAAAGAACTAATAGAAATTATTTCAGGAGCTGAAGCTGTATAAGATGATTTTTTTGTAATTTTGTAAAAGAAATTCTTAAAATAAACATCTCTAACATTGATATAGAAATGGATTCTTAAGATAAATATTATAAGTTTTAGATAAATAATTATTGGAGTTGATAAAATTATGGCAAATAAAGAAAATTTAGGAAAAATTACCCAAGTAATTTCCGCAGTTATAGACGTAAAATTTGAAAGTGGTGATTTGCCGGCTATTCTTACGGCTCTTGAAACTGATAATGGTGGGAAAAGATTAGTTCTTGAAGTTGCACAGCATATTGGTGATAATTCAGTAAGAACTATCGCGATGGATTCTACAGATGGTTTGGTTCGTGGTGCGGTAGTTAGAAGTACCGGAAAACAAATTATGGTACCGGTTGGACCTAAAGTTTTAGGCCGAATCATGAATGTTATTGGTGAGCCAGTTGACGAAAGAGGTCCGATTGAATCTAAATTAACTAGATCAATTCATCAAGATGCTCCGCCATTTGCTGAACAAGCAACAACTAGCGAAATTTTAGTTACAGGAATAAAAGTTATCGATCTATTAGCACCTTATGCTAAAGGTGGAAAAATTGGTCTATTTGGTGGTGCTGGGGTTGGTAAAACAGTACTTATCATGGAATTAATTAATAACGTTGCTAAGGCCCACGGTGGTTATT
>CAYZBM010000008.1:0-38354 GCA_964476705.1 uncultured Rickettsiales bacterium
AAGTTAGATTAGTGTCAGCGCCAGAATTAAGATTCGAAGCTAAAATAGTTGTATCGTTGCCGGAAGTTATATTGATGTCAGCGCCAGCATTTAAACTACTTTCATTATTAGTTAAATCATGTGCGTTAATTGAATGCGAGGTGGATGAAAAGCTACTCGATTTTTTCTCTTGTAAAATGTGGGCGTAGCTGTCTTGACTGGAATAAATATTAACATCATTAGCTGCATTTAAATTTAAACTAGCGCCAGATTCAAGGTGGCTCCCTACTATATCAATATTATTGGCGCTAATATTTAAGTTATTTTTAGCATTAATATAGGATGCAACATTAGTGGTGGTTTCAGTTAAATTATAATAAATTTTACCATAATCAATTTCAGATTTATTATATAAGGCAGCAGAAGTAAAGCTCGCATCATTCGTCGCATTAATATCAACAGCGCCATTAATACTTTGAATTGCGGCGCCATAATTATTAAAATTATTACCGCTATTTAAAGAAATATGATTAAAGGCAGAAATTTCTGCGCCAGATGAAATATAACTACTAATATGCGCGGGATTATTAGTAGATTCTAAGGCTAAAGATTTATTATTTATATTTCCTAAAATGCTTGTTAAACTTAAATCATTACCGGCTAATAATTGTCCACCAATATTATTGATGTCGTTATTAGCAATGAGTCCTAAATTATTCCCCGCTAAAATAGTGCCACTATTATTTATATTATTGGTCGCAACTAGGTTTACGTTATTATCGGCTGTAATGCTTGCAACTCTGCCATTTTTTAACTCAATATTATTTTGCGCTAAATAAAGAGTTGGCACTAAAACTTTTTGCCCATCAATTATTTGTTCAACTGGCCAGATAATATTTGAGGAGAGTGCGGTAATTTGTTCTTTAGTTAAACTAATCCCAACACTTAAATTAAGGGCAGTTTGTGAACTAACTGCATTATCCATTAAAGCTTGCATTTGACTTAAGTCAGTTGAGATGCCTTGGGCGATATATTTTTTACCAGTTGCCGCAAATATTTGGCTATTAATTAAATGGGTATCGTAAAAAGCATCACCTAGTAATTTGGTATTAGCCGGTGGCGTATAATGTAAGCGGTTCATTAAATAATCTGAGCCTAAAAATTTACTTTTATCAATAAAAGCAATATTAGTTTCAATTAAATAAGGAGTAACAGGATTTTTATCTTCTATAAATAAACCGCTACTGCCGCTAGGTAATTTTATTAAATTAAAAGCGCTAACGGCTGGGTTATAAGAAGGCGCGCTTGACCCATTATTATTTAAAGCAAGGCCTGTTTGACTAAGTTCTGTATCTGCAGTTGCGGTATTATTTATTACTTGCTCTAATTGACTATTATTAACATCATCTGGAGTGGTGATTGTGGCTGTCGTGCCTGGCGCTATATTTAAAGCTGGATTTGTTAAACTTGGCGCTTGCCCACCTAAATGGCTAGCCTCATTACTTATATCTGTGATATCTCCATTTACATCATGACCAGCACTAATGCTCCCTGCAATATGTACTGGAGCTTGCCGAGTTTTATTGCCGCGGCCGGGAACGAAGATATTGTAATAATTAGCATTAAGAAACTGAGCATCGTTGATTGAATTATAAAATTCATAACGCCAGTCACCGCCTTGGTGGTGCATATTCTCAAAAATATACCATTCTTCAAGTAAGTAGCCGATATTTTGTACATCATTGGCTTGGATATTTACATCATGATTGGCGGCAATCTGGCTACCATCATTTTTAAGATTAGTAGCATTTATATTTATATCATTACCAGAAAATATTCTACCATATTCAGTGGTGGTTCCGCTAATTTCAAATAACCAATAAAATTCATGAACTTTACCATTCGGCCCATCTGGATCAAAAGTATAATAATAAGGAGATGAATTTAATTCTTGATAAGAAGTACGATTATTAGTTAAACTGTCAGTTTGGATATTTATATCGCCAGTAAAGGCTTCGATTAACCCCGAGCTGTTAGTCAGGCTGGTATTCTTAGTGCCTGCAGCTTTTTGTAAAAAAATATTTCCGTTTAATGAAAGGATGCTACTGGTGTTATTATCGACGCTATTGGCATTAATAGTCAGATCGCTATCTGCATAAATTACCGCATCATTTTGATTGAGTAGTGAATGATTTATATTTAAGGTAAGTGCATCGCCACTTGCAATTTGGCCATGATCATTTGTTAAATTATTGCTATTAATGGTGCCAGAACCTTCAGTAGTAATTTTACCACGATTAGTTATGCTGCCAAGTGGATTATAAATACCTAAAGTTCCTGTGCTAACAATTGTTCCATTAGTATCGTTGATTAAATTTCTAGCAATATTTAGAGTAATTGCTGGCGCTGAAATTTCGCCATCATTTATAATGTCTCCCTCTAATGTGGTAAGAATAACTGAAACGCCAGAAACCAATTTAGCATCACGACTATTGGTAATTGAACCGTGCCTCGAGGTAAGATGAATATAATCGCCAACAATAATACTGGCATTATTGGTTATATAGCTGTCTGAGATAATATCAACATGACCACCACTATTAATATCACCATTAATTATTACCGGCGCTTCTTGATCACGATCATCATTATTATTAGCAGTAGAAACGCCACCAATAAGAGCGCTTAAATTAATATTTATTACGCTATCGTCATTTAAGGCTAAAATTTTTCCATTAGTATTTTCTAGGCTCTTATCTGTATTGGTTATATCAATTTTATTGCCAGCTTGAGTTGAACCATTTTGATTATTGATATTTTTAATGGTTAAAATATTACCAGCATAAATTTGGCCATTATTATTGGTAATTTTATTGTTATTTAAAGTTAGATTTAAATTATGACCTGCAGAAATAACTCCACTATCATTACTTCCGCTATTTGCGACTATATTTAGATCAGTTACGGCTAATATTTTGCCCAAATTATTATTAAAATTACCACTTATATTTATTGTAGCCTCGCCAGTAACTCCGAAGGCTCCAATATAACCATTATTATTGTCAAAATTAGCGCCAAAAATATAAAAAGCTTTGGACGTGCTTACAGCGCCCAAGCTATTGCTAAAATTAGCATTTAGGGCGTTTAAAGTAATATTGCCATTAGAGATAATCCCGCTTACAAGATTATGTGCATCATTTAAAACATAACTATTATCGTTGTTAATGCTCAAGGCCTTAAGGGAAATATCACCACTTGCTTGAATTAGACCGCTATTTTTTAAATAACCATCTAGTAGATTTACGCTGATTAAATTACCTGCTTTAATATTACCCAAACTATTATCAATAAACTCAAAACTAATTTGTTCATTATCAGTTAGGGTAATATTATTTCCGGCAATTATACCAATGATTTTATTTAAGGTCAGAGTATTCTTATTATCTAAAATATTTGCGGTAATAGTAATATTTTGTTGGGCTTGAATTAAACTATTATTACTAATAGTGCCGCCAGATATTAAAGAAATATTGCCATTTGAGCTGATTGCGCCTTTAGAATTATTAATATTGCCTGAGGTTTGGACAGATATATCACCACCGGCAATTATCCCTTGGATAAGATTATTATTTTCGAGTTTATAACTGCCGCTATTATCTAAACTTGCAGCACTAATTGTTATATTACCTATAGCCTCGATTAAACTATCATTAGTTATTTTCCCATGGGCTAAAATAGTTAAATTACCAGCTGCTGCAATTTTTCCAGAACTATTATCCACATTTTGTAAAATAATATTCTCGTTACCTTTTATAGTCAGGCTACCTATAGCTATAATTCCTTGCAGCTTGGAATTACTATTATCTAATTCTTTGCTGATAATATTTATATTGTTATTGCTGGTAATTAAGCCGCTATTTTGCAGGAGATTTTCTGCAATAATATTAAGATCTAGGATATTTGAAATTTCACCTTCATTATGAATTTCATTAGCGGCTAAATCAAGCTCCTGGCCTGCATTTAGTATGCCAGAGTTAGTGATATTTTTAGTTATTATATTAAGGTTATTATTGGCTTTGATTAATCTAGTGTTGCTTAAATTATTACTATTTATGTCAAGATCTTGACCGGCAAAAATCGCACCATCATCATTAATAATATTGCCAGTAATATTTAAGCTAATAGCTTTTGAACTAATTATGCCTTTATCTAATAATCCCGCTTCATTTAAATGGAAACTATCGCTATTATCAAATATGCCGCTGGCAGTAATACTGATATTATCAGCACCATTAATAAGACCACTATTAATAATATCTCCAGCTGAATTTAAAGTAATTAATCCAAGGCTTAAAATTTGTGCTTTGTCATTAAATAAATAGCCTTGATTGGTTGTTAAATTTAAAAGCCCAGAACTATTTATCGTGCCAATAATGCTATTATCTGCGCTGCTTACGGTATTTATTAAAGTTCCCGCTATTATATTTAAATTATTACTAGTTTGGATCAGGCCAGTATTAGTAAATATACCGCCTATATTAAAATTAAGATTAAAACTATTTAAAGTTCCAGCATTATTAAGATTATTTCTGCTATTTATTTCTAAAGAGGAAGTTTTATTGTCGGTATAACTATTATCTAAGTTAGCATCAACTGAAGCCATTATTGTAGTATTTCTGGCGATATTAGTATTATTTTTGCTAGTAATGCTAATATTTTTTTTGGCGGCAACTATACCGTTATTTATATTAATATCATGCCTGGCACTAATATTAGTATTATTTTCTGAGTAAGAATTACCTTCATGATTAACATCACCAGTTTGGGAACTAATATTAATATCATTTTTTGCCGCAGCATCTTTATAGGTTATATTGCCATCAGCGCTAATTATTATATCGGAGATATTACTTTTAAGGGGCCCTAAACTATTTACGCCAACTCCAGCTTCCGTGGCAATTAATTTAATTTTACCGGCATACATGCCACCAACTAAAGATGAATCAATAGCAACGTTAGGTTTAGGAGAATTATTAGCAGTTTTAGGAGTAATAGTTTTATTTTTATAATCAATAACATTGCGTCCCGTAACGATATTTAGTTCGCTTCCTGCGTCTATTTCAGCTTTAATTTTTGCAGCCCGACTATAAATATCAAAGGCTTCAAGATTGGTTGCGTTAATTACCGTTCCTGAGAAAGAAATTTCACCATCATCAACATCAAGACTAAGTAAATTACCTGCATTATCTATAACTGGTCTGCCGGTTGATAAGGTAACTTTTGGAGTATTGATAAAACTACAATTATTACAAGAAATTCCGTTGGGATTTGCAAAAATATATTCGGCCTTATCACCAAAAATTTCTGTAGCCCCATTAATAGCTGAAGCATTAGTGCTAGTGACTTCGTTTAAAATTATTTTTGCAGTTTTGCCATTTACAAAATTAGGATTACCTAAAATAAAACCACCTAATGTTGATTGACCAATATTGGTTGAGTTATTTAAAATAACTCCTCGCGTATCAACATTATAATCGGTATATTTATTGTGCGATAAGCCAGCAGCATTAGGCTTAGCAATATTTATTAAAGGAATGTTGTTGGGGCTTACGTCAATAATTGGTCTTTGTTCGATCGGAGCTGCATTATCAACAGTGATGCCATTGCTGGCATAAGCTAAGACTGGCTCAAATGCCAAAAAAATTGACAACAGCCACACTAGCAGTGTTTTAAAAAAATTACCTATCATTATTTAAGAGACCAGAAATTACCCTACTTGAACCTATTGTTAAGTCGTATATTAGATACATCCATAATTTACAATTAAAAGTTGTGATAAAAGTAATTATTTTCTATAAAATTAAATTTTTATCTCGCAGTAAGGGATGTCGTTTGCAGGATTTTTTGTAGTTTTAGGAGAAAGATTTGGACCATAGGCCCTTAGGTCTTTAAATATTTTGGGGCTTAGATTGGCTATTTTAATTAAATAGTTAGATAAAGAGATAATTCTTTTTTCGGCTAATTTTTTGCTAAATTCATTTTTTTCATTTTTTGCAGCATGGCAGAATATTTTTACTTCCTTGGGGTTTCTAAGTTTTAACTTAAGTGCCAAAGCTTCTAGCTCTTTTTTAGAGCTTTCTTCAGTTATAAGTTTGTTAGCTAGAAAATAGATTTTATAATTATCTACTAAGGTTATTTTAGCTTCTGCTTTGCCTTTCTTATTTTTAGAAGGAGTGTTATCGAGCCAATTATTTATCATTGGATCTTGAGGATTTATAGGCTTAAGTTCTTTTGTTTCTGGGTCTGTAATGAATATTGGTTTGATTTTAATTCTATCTATAGTATCGCCGCTTATTTTTTCTTTAGCCTTGTAATATTCATTATGGCAATTTAAAGCTGATTGTTTTTTATGGGCTTCTTGTTTTACATAGCAATCAAACATTACTTGAAGTTTCGCCATATCAGTTGGATATCTGGTTGCGATATTATTATTAAGGTTATTTAAGATAAATCTTCTTTCTAAAAATAATTCCTCTGCTCGATCATTAGGTAGGCCAAGTATTTCAGTCGCCGTCGGTAAAACTGACTCTCCATTCCCTGCGTTTAAAGATTTTGCTGAATAAAATTTAGCTAAAGATTTATTTCCGGCTTGCCATTCTTGCTCTGATAGCTTCATATATTCTACTTTTAAAGCATCTGCAAAAGGAGTCTTTTTCTGCAGATCTTTACTTCCAGTGCGATTATCTGTTGATTTTTGATTACTATTAGCTATTTTTTTTTGTAAAATTTGTTGGCAAGAAGTTGTGAGCAGTAATATGCACGCAAGTATCAAGTGAAAGTTGAAAATTTTTAGCATAGACTCAACCAAAGGTAATTGAAATTTAATTTTAGCGAATTTTTAATAATAATTGCAAGTGGTCCATTTTAGCACTATGGTTATGGTTTAGTAAATGATAAAATATATTGATAATTATGGAAATATTTTTAGCGCAACCTAGAGGATTCTGTGCCGGAGTTAAAAGAGCTATTCAAATTGTGGAAATGGCTTTAGAAATATATGGCCCGCCAATTTATGTTCGACATGAAATAGTTCATAATAAATTTGTAGTAGAATCATTAAAGGCAAAAGGCGTTATTTTTGTTAATGATATTGCAGAAGTTCCAGAAAATTCTATTACAATTTTTAGCGCTCATGGTGTAGCTGAGGAAGTCGAAAATCAAGCAAAAAAAAGAAATCTCCCAGTAATTGATGCTACTTGTCCTTTAGTTACTAAAGTGCATAGAGAGGCTATTATTAATGATAATGAAGGTCGGGAAATTATTTTAATTGGTCATTCTGGACATCCGGAAGTTGAAGGGACCTCAGGAAGAGTAAAACAGCAAGTATTGTTGGTTGAATCTTTGAGTGATGTAGAAAAACTAGAAGTTAAAAATCCAGATAACTTGGCTTATGTTACTCAAACTACTTTAAGCGTTGATGACACTAAAAATATTATAGAACAGTTAAAAATTAGATTTCCTAATATCAAAGGTCCTGATTTAAAAAATATTTGTTATGCGACTCAAAATAGACAAAATTCAGTTCGAGATTTAGCAAAAATTGTTGATTTAATATTAGTTATTGGGGCAAAAAATAGCTCAAATTCTAATAGATTGCGTGACCTAGCAAAAGAATGTAATGTTGCGGCCTACTTAATTGATGATGAAAAAGACATTAAACTTGATTGGTTTAAAGAAGTTAAAAAAATAGGTATAACCGCTGGAGCGTCGGCTCCGGAGACTATTATTCAACAAGTTATATTTTCTTTAAAAGATAGCTTTAATGCTAGCCTTAGAATAATGGATGGTATTGAAGAAAATGTAATTTTTAAATTACCAAAGGAAGTAACTAATAATATTTTAAAAGCCGGAGTTAAGTAGATGCTTGGCTTATCTTTTGCAGAATTATTAGTTATATTGGGAGTTGCATTATTTTTTATTAAGCTTGAGGATGTTCCTCATATTATTAAATTTGTTCGTGATACAAAAAATAAAGCAATAGAGTTAAAAAATGAGCTGATCGCGGCTTTTAGTGATATTGAAGAATTAAAAGAAATAAAAGAAGAAATTAAAGGCGCAAAAGAAGAAATAAAAACAATTATAGATTTAGATGGAAATCCACAAAGAGCCTATAATATAGATGAAGTTTCAGTAGATATAAAAAAAGCCATGGATGAATTCCAACAAAAACAAAGAAATTGATTCTTTTTGCTAATTATAGCTCTTATTAGCCATATTATTTAAAGATTCTTAGCGAATAATCTAACTTTCAATTATTATATAATAATAATCATTGAATTATAAAAAAAATGTATTATTAGTATAACAAAACTAAAAGTTTTTAAACTTTTAGTTTTTTGTAGTTTATTTAAAAGGGGAATTAAAGGGGAATATAATATGCAAAAAAAAGATGATCTTAGTTTATCTGAAATAGTAACAGTGAAGCTCTGCCATGATCTGGCTGGTCCTCTTGGTGCTATAAATAATGGAATGGAATTATTTCAAGATAGTGATTCTAGTTTACATTTAGAATCAGTTAATCTGGTAAGTATGAGTGCTAAAGAAGCAGTCTACAAATTGCTTTATTATAGGCAGGCCTATGGCACAGTTAATGCTGAAGGCGAAAGTAATATTGAGTCTTTCAAAAAATTAGTGGAAGATTTTTTTGCTACAAGCAAAGTAAAGATTGAATGGGATATTCCGGCAACAAGCTCAACCGCAGCCTTAACTATTTCTAATATAGCTTTAAAAATTGCATTAAATGCAATATTGGTTGTAACTGGAGCGATGATTCTGGGTGGGACTTTAAAAATTAAAATTAATAAATATTTTGATAAATTTCAGATATATCTTAAAGGGTTTAGTGAAATGATAAAAATTGCTCCAGAAATTATAGCTATTTTGTCAGCTAGTGAACCTGCAAAGCCAACAGTAAAAGAAATAAATGCTTATTTGGCAGTTAAGTTAGCGCATTTGCAGGGAAATAAAATTACAATCTCTCACGATAACAATAATATTGCCTTAAGTGTTTTAAAATAGCTTTTTTTGTTAAAGGCATAAACTATTTGCCATTTATAAAACTAGCTATTATATAAGTTTTCGCTTAAGTTTTTTAGCGATCACAGATATTTTGGAGTGTAGTATATGGTAGTAAAAACAAGAACCGAAAGTGATAGTTTTGGGAATATACAAGTTCCTGATGATAAGTATTTTGGCGCGCAGACTATGCGCTCGTTGCAAAATTTTAAAATAAGCAATGAAAAAATGCCAGATAGCCTAATTAAAGCTTTAGGGATCTTAAAAAAAGCCGCTGCCTTAACTAATGTTACTCTTGGGGTTTTGGATAAGAACTTGGGTGAGGCTATTTGCTTGGCCGCAGATAAAGTTATAGATCTTTCGCTTATAGAGCATTTTCCTTTAGTTGTGTGGCAGACTGGTTCTGGTACCCAGACAAATATGAATGTTAATGAGGTAATTTCTAATTATGCGATAGAGTTATTAGGTGGTGAAAAAGGAAGTAAAAAACCTGTTCATCCCAACGATCATGTCAATATGGGACAATCTTCAAATGATACTTTCCCAACGGCTATGCATATTTCAGCCGTTTGTGAAATACATAATCATTTATTGCCGGCGCTAGAATATTTAAAAAAACATTTAGATGAAAAATCTAAAGAATTTTCGCACATAGTAAAAATTGGCCGTACGCATTTACAAGATGCAACTCCCTTAACTTTAGGCCAAGAATTCTCGGCATATGCTGTACAAATAGAACGTGGAATCGAAAGAATTAAAAAAACTCTTCCTAATCTATATATGCTTGCCCAAGGTGGAACTGCAGTAGGAACTGGTCTTAATGCTAAAAAAGGCTTTGCTGAAGCATTCGCTAAACAAGTTAGTGAAATAACCGGCTTTCCTTTTATTACAGCTCCTAATAAATTTGAAGCTTTAGCCGCGCATGATGCAATGGTTGAGTTAAGCGGCGCGCTAAATGTTGTTGCAGTTAGTTTAAGTAAAATAGCTAATGATATTAGATTGTTAGGTTCTGGGCCCAGATGTGGACTTGGAGAATTAATTTTACCAGAAAATGAACCAGGATCATCAATTATGCCAGGAAAAGTTAATCCGACGCAATGTGAAGCTGTGACTATGTTGTGTGCACAAGTAATGGGCAATAATGTTGCTATTACTATAGGCGGCTCTAATGGGCATTTTGAATTAAATGTATTTAAACCGCTTATTATTCACAACATTTTGCAATCTATAAGGCTAATTGCCGATGGAGCGTCAAGCTTTACTGATAATTGTGTAAAAGGAATTAAGGCTGATGAGAAAAGAATTAATAGCCTGATGACTGAGTCTCTAATGTTAATTACGGCCTTAAATCCTTATATTGGCTATGATAATTGTGCGCTGATTGCTAAGAAAGCACATAAAGAAGGAACTAGTTTAAAAGCTGCCGCTATAGATCTATCCTTAGTTACGGCAGAAGATTTTGATAAATGGGTTAAGCCAGAAACAATGTTGGGGCCTAAATAGTTAAATATATAGGCACCAAAAAACTTGTGAAATACTATATTCGTTTTAAAAGTGGCAAAAAAAATTTTAGGTTTTATTTTATATACGCTTTATGTTAGATAGGTTGTTTATGTCTATACATACTCGTTATATTATAAAAAATTTGTTATCGCCGTTATTAATTATAACCTTGGCTCTGACTTTTATTATTTGGTTAGTAAGGTCGATGAGGTTCTTAGAATTAATAGTAAATAATGGGCTGCCTTTCTGGGAATTTTTATATTTATCTGTACTACTAGTTCCATTATTTTTAACTATAATACTACCAGTTGCTTTACTTATTGCGGTTATTCAAACTTATAGTAAGCTTTCTACTGATAGAGAATTGGTAATTTTATCTGCTGCTGGAATGAATTCTGTGGGTCTTGCAACTCCAGCAATTATTCTTGCAATTATAGTTACGTTATTTTTACAATTTCTAACAATTTATGTTACTCCTAAGGCTTATGAAGAATTTCGTAATAAACAACTAGATTTTAAGAATAATTCGTCGCTGCTCTTGCTTCAAGATGGAGTATTTAATACGCCCTTAAAAGGCTTGACCTTTTATATTGATTCTCATGATGTGAATGGTAATTTATATGGAATATTAGTGCATGATCGGAATCGTAAAAATCCGGTTACCTTGATTGCTAAAGAAGGGAAACTAAGTCAAACTAATTCTGGGATTATTCTTGATGTTATGGGAGGCAGACAAGAAACAGAAAAAGAGGATGGAACTGCAGATATACTATTTTTTGATAGTTATTCGATGAACATGAGTACCTACAAAGAAGATAAAGGTATAAGAGTAAAAGGTCCCGAGGAGAAAACTTTAGGTGAATTATTTGAGTCTGACAGCAAAAAAGATCAAAAAACTATAAGAGATGAAATTACAGAAGCGCATTATAGGATTACGTGGCCAATGTTATCTTTAACCTTTACCTTTCTGGCCTTAATTCCTTTTTTAACCACTTATTTTAGGCGCAGTGGAAACGGGCGGCATATTATAATAATTTCGTGCTTATCGGTTTTAATAGTATCTAGTAGTTTAATAATAAAATATTTATCAACAAGTAATGCTAGCTTAGTATTTTTAATGTATCTCAATGTTTTATTTCCTATATTGATTGCGTTTTATATATTTAAGAAAAATGATACTATTTTGAGTTAAAAGATGAAAATTCCAGTAACTTTATCTAAATATATAGCAAAACAATTTTTTGTTTCATTTATTATTGTTTTTACGATAATTGCCTTAATTATAGCATTATTTGATACGCTTGAATTATTTAGAAGAATGCAAGGAAAAGATATTCCTTCGGATATTATAATGGCTATTGTTGCTCTAAAAATGCCTTATTTGTTACAGCAATTATTGCCATTTATTGTGCTTATAGCAACCTTATTAACTTTTACTAAACTAACCAAAAGTCTTGAGCTTGTTGTAGCTAGGGCTGCGGGCGTATCGGTCTGGCAATTTTTATTTCCTGCTGTGGTAATTACCTTGTTAATTGGAGTTGTTAATATTACTAGCGTAAATCCTTTATCTGCAGTGATGTTAAATAAATTGGATTTTATGGAAGCTAAATATTTTAGCGGAAATGTAAATACCTTCTCAATATCTTCAACGGGTTTATGGTTAAAGCAAGAAGATAAAGTTAAAAAAGAAAAAATAATTATTCACGCCCTTAGAACCTCAGATGAATCTTCAAAATTATATGATGTAACTTTTTATATTTTTGGAATTACTGGAAATTTAGAAAATAGAATCTTTACCAAAGAGGCTGAACTAAAAGAGCAATATTGGTTTTTAAAAGATGGGATAATTTTTAATCCTGACAAAAATGAAGAAAAAATAATAATTCGAGATTACAAGATTCCTACAACTCTAAAAATTCAACAAATTCAAAATAGTTTTTTCCCTCCAGAAAATATTTCTTTCTGGAATTTAGCTGATTTTATTGCAACATTAAAATCAGCGGGTTTTTCAGCCTCTAGACATATATTATATTGGCATAAAACCATAACTGAGCCCTTATTGCTTACAGCTATGGTATTTTTTGCGGCAATATTTTCTTTAAGATTATATCGTAAAGGGCGTACTGGCGTAATGCTGGCTTATGGATTGCTGCTAGGTTTTGCAGTAAAATTCCTGTCTGATATAGTAGCAGCTTTTGCTTTATCCGGAGATATCCCACCTTTGGTTGCAACTTGGGGTCCAATTATAATTATTACTTTTGCCTCTATCTCTTTGTTATTACATCTTGAAGACGGATAATTCTTTAAATGTATTTTTTAGCAAATTAAGCTTTGAGGCTTATTCTAAAATTGATAAAATTAGTGACTAATGATTAGTTTGCTGGTAATTTCCTTTTTTGAGCTGCTCAAAAACAATCGACTTTTAGAGCAGTCTTGTAGTAGCTTTAAGCGAGAACATGACTTTATTGCGATGTAGTTTTTAATGTTAAATAAAATTAAATTTAGATTATTTTTTTTAATTATGGCCTCTGGTTGTTGGGGCTTATGTTTGTTTTCATCTGCATCTAAAGCGGAAGTTTTAGTTAAAGCCCCCTTAAAAATTCCAGCCAATATTGAGGCTGATAAAATGGACTACGATAAATTAACAGCGGTAGTTACAGCAACTGGTGAGGTAAAAATAGTTCAAGGTAATAGAAACTTATTTGCGGATAAAATTGTTTATAACCAAATAAAAAATTCAATGGAAGCGACTGGTAAAATCAAATTAGAAGATGAGAATGGCGATACGTTTTATGGCGATAAGGCTTATCTAGATAATAATATGAATACAGGAAGCATAACTAATTTATCGGCAAATCTATTGGATGATTCGACGGCTAAAGCTGATTACGCTGATATAAAAAGTAAAGAGGTGGTAGTTTTAAAAAATTCTTTTTATACAGCCTGTTTGACTTGTATCAATAATAAAAATATTCCTGCCTTCTGGAGTATTAAAGCTAAAAGTACAAAATTTGATGATGAAAATCAAACTGTAACCCATACTAATGCTTTTTTCCAAGTTTATGATGTACCAGTTGCATATTTTCCTTATTTTAAACATCCCACTCCTCATGCTGATCGGAAAAGTGGTTTTTTAGTACCAAAATATAAGAATAGTACAATTTTTGGAGTTATGGTCTCAACTCCATTTTATTATTCAATAGCTCCAGATAAAGATGTAGTTATCACGCCGATCTTTACTACTAAAGAAAATATGATTCTCGAAAGCAAATATAGGCAAATGGTCGAAAGTGGTAATTATGAAATATCAACTAGTATTACTAGGCCAAAAAAAGTTGATAATACAGCTCTTGATGTAAATAATAAGGCAACAAGAGGGTATATAAGAGGACGTGGTAATTTTAATATAAATAATGATTGGGATTGGGAATTTGATGGCGCCAGAACGACAGATGACACTTTTTTACATAAATATTACAATGAACCACTAGATATTTTAAGATCTACGGCCTCTACCACTTATATACATAATCAGAATTACACCACAATTAGAGCTTTAAGTTTTCAAAGCTTGAACATTAATGATGATCCTGGCTTAACGCCCTTTGTTTTACCTTATGTAACTAGCCATTGGCAAGGACCTGCAGATGATAAAGGTCGCTATTTCTCATTAGATAGTAATTTATTGGCATTAGATAGAAGGGAAGATAACGATACTATTCGTGGATCAGTTAAGGCTTCGCATACTATTCCTTTTGTCAGTGAAGGAGGACATTTATTTGAATTGAAAAATAGTATAAGAGCCGATGCCTATAAAATAAATAACGCCAAAGATCCAGTAACCACACAATTGAGTAGTTATGATAAAGAACGTGCTATTCCTCAAGCCGAACTTAATTGGCGCTTACCAATGATAAATGCTCAAGAAAAATATCGGAGCTTTATTGAACCTATAGCCTCAATTATTGTTAGCCCTTATAGTGGAAATTCTGATAAAATAATTAATGAGGATAGTCAGAGTATTGAATTCTCAGATGTTAATTTATTTAATGCTAGTCATTTTAGTGGACTTGATCTTATTGAAGAAGGACCTAGGGCTAATTATGGATTAAAAACTAGTATAGATCATAATGATTTTGGTTATACAACAGCTATGGTTGGACAGTCTTATAAAATAGAAGAGGATCATAATTTTGACGAAAGAAGTGGGTTAAGGGATAATAGATCTGATATAGTTGGTCGTATATCGCATAGCTATCAAGGTATTTTTGATATTGCTTATCAATTTAGACTTGATAAAGATAATTTTGTTTCTAAGAAAAATCTTATCCATGCCGGTTTAAATGAAAAGAAAATATCAGTTTATCTTGATTATTTGGCAACAAATCAATTATTTGACCAAAATAATAGTTCCTTACTTACTGATCAAAATAATCGTAAATTTCTTACTACTACTACAGAATTAAGATTAGTAGATGATTGGGTTCTTGGTGGTTATATAAATCGTGATGTTGAAGTTGGCGCCTGGCGGTCAGTGGGCAGTAAAATATTATTTAAAGGACAATGCGTAACATATACCTTGGGCCTAGATAGAGATTTTACAACTGATCGTGATGCTAAGGAAAATACTAGCATATCTTTTTTAATTTCACTTAAGAACCTTACAGAGTAAATTATGATAAATAAAATAGCCTTGTTTTTATTAATAATATTAGGTGTTGGATCTAAGCTTTATGCTGGAGATAGCAATACAATAGTTGCAACGGTTAATGATGAAGTTATTTCGGCTTTTGATCTTAAAGATCGACTGGATTTAGCAATTTTTTCTGCCGGACTTCAGGATAGTCCTGATATTAGGTCTAAATTACGTAGCCAATTATTAGAATTGTTAATAGATGAAACTTTATATAGACAAGAAGGTAAAAAATTAGGAATAGAATCTGACCCGACCGAGTTGATAGCCTCAATTGCTGATTTAGAGAAAAAAAATAAATTAGAGCCAGGAACTATGAGGAGTTTTTTTAAAGAACATAATGTAAATTATTCTAGTTTTGTGGAGAAAGTTAAGTCTGATCTCCTATGGCGTAATATTATTATGCATAGTATAAAATCTAAAGTTAATGTTAGTGAACGAGAGGTTGACGAAAAGATTGAGTATATACATAAGAATAATGCGGGAATTAGTGAATTAAATTTATCTGAAATTACTCTACCTATAACTAAAGATGCAACAGAAAGCAAAGTTCTAGAACTTGCAGATAAATTGATCAAAGAAATCAATAATGGTAAAGATTTTGCCGAGATTGCAAGACAGTTTTCACAAAGCCCTAGTGCCTCTAGTGGAGGAGATTTAGGTTGGGTTCCGCAAAACCAAATTGCTCCAACTATTTCACAGGTTCTTTTACCTTTAACTATAGGTAATATAAGTAATCCAGTTAAAATTGGTGATGGTTATAGTATATATAAATTAAATGATAAAAGAGCTTTAATTGCAGCCAGTAATGAGGAAGAAGAATATGGAATTAAACAAGCTTTTATAAAATTACCAGAAAATGTTAGCGAAGAAAATGCTGCTAAAATTTTAGGTAAAATTAATCAGAGAAAAAATAAAGTATCTTCTTGTGAAAATTTTGATGCTTTTGCTAAAGATATTAATTCAGTAGTGTCGCCAGAAGTTACGGTATTGCAATTGCGGCAGCTTCATCCTTCAATAGCTGAGGCTATAAGTAAGGCCAAGATAGGACAAACAACTCCTTTGGTGCAAACTAATGAAGGAGTATTTGTTTTTATGGTTTGTGAAAAAATATCTCCGCAAATAAGTATAGCTACAAGAAATAAAATTAGAAACTCGCTTTATCAGCAAAAATTGGAATTGGCCGTAAAAAACTATCTCCAAAATCTGAAGAGAAATGCTTATATTGAGATTAGAAAATAATAATGCGACAAAAAATAGCGGCACTCCCCCCAGTAAGTGAGACACTTAATAATTATAAAATAACTGCCAATAAAAAATTAGGGCAGCATTTCTTATTTGATTTAAATTTAACGGATAAAATAGTTCGTTATTCTGGAGAAATAAAAAATAAAAATATTATAGAAATAGGGCCGGGACCTGGAGCTTTAACTAGATCAATATTGCTTGCTGAACCTAAAAAACTAACCGCTTTTGAAATGGATGAACGTTTTATTGAGATGTTAGATAAGGAACTTTCTCCATTAGCCTTAGAGCATTTAGAAATAGTAAAACAAGATGCTCTTAAATATGATTATTCACTTATAGAAGGTAAAGTAAAAATAATTGCCAATTTACCTTATAATATTTCTACGCAATTATTATTTTTATGGCTAGAGCATCTCGATAAATTTGAATCGCTAACTTTGATGTTTCAAAAAGATGTAGCCGACAGAATTAATGCTAAGCCTAGAAGCAAAGCCTATGGTAAAATTTCAGTCTTAACGCAAAGACTTTGTTATGTCGAACATATATGTGATATTTTGCCACAGTCATTTTATCCGCCACCAAAAGTGGTTTCCACTGTATTAAATATTGTACCTAGAAAAGAGCCCCTAGCTGAGGCTGATCCAGAGAAATTAGATTTACTGCTAAGAGCTAGTTTTGGTCAAAGACGAAAAACTTTAAGAGCTAGTTTAAAAAATCTAAATAATAATATTTCTGGAATTTTAAATGAACTTCAGCTTAACCCGAATGCTCGTCCTGAAGAATTATCGGTTGAAGAATTATGTTTACTGACACGACATTTGCTGTAAGATTTTTTACGTTAAATATGGACAAAAGATTTTAAAGTTGTATTATGCGCATTAAATTGAATTAAATTTAATATATAATATAATTTATGTTAATTGATAATGATCTTTTTGCAACTTTACAGTTAATCCGGAGTAAAAATCTAGGTAAGGCTACTTTCTATAAATTAAGAGAAAAATATGGTGATTCTGGAGCTATAGTAAAAAACTTTTTAGCAATTAAAAATGATTGTAATTTAAAATCTATAGAATTAGCAGATCCAAAAATTATTGAAGAAGAAATAAAAGCAGTGCAAAAAATTGGCGCTGAGATAATTACTTTGGATAATAAAAATTATCCAAATATTTTTCATGAGCTAGAGAACTTATCACCAATTTTAACTATTTTAGGTAATAAAGAACTGCTTAATAAAGATAGTTTAGCAATAGTTGGAGCACGTAATGCGTCAGCTAGTGCTTATAGATTTACTTATAATATAGCTAAAGATTTAGCTAAAGAATTTACTGTAGTATCTGGACTTGCTCGCGGTATAGATACGGCCGCGCATAATGGAGCGCTTGAATCTGGGACTACCATTGCAGTTACTGCTTGTGGCATAGATATAGTTTATCCAAAAGAGAATGAGGATTTATATTTTAAAATTAGAAATAAAGGGTTAATTGTTACCGAAATGCCTTTTAATTCAGCACCTATTGCGCAAAACTTCCCAAGAAGAAATGAAATAATTTCTGGTTTAGCACTAGGAATAGTAGTAATTGAAGCAGGATTGAAGTCAGGTTCTTTAATCACGGCAGATATTGGTTTAAAGCAAAATAAAGATATCTTCGCAGTCCCGGGATCTCCAATGGATCCGCGCTGTTTGGGTAGTAATTCACTTATAAAACAAGGAGCTTATTTAGTTGAAAAAGCTGATGATATTATGGAGATAATGGGCTTAAAAAATATTCAAATCAATAATTTTTCTGGTTCAATAGCAAATGATAGTGTAAAAGCTAAGGCTGCAAAAGCTAACTGTAGTGGCAACTTACACGACTATAACGTTAATAATATAGAAGGTGAAATTATTCGTAAGCTTAATGCTACCCCTATTGATATTAATGAAATTATCACACAAACAGATTTGCCTGCGGATAAAATATTGTCCATTATTCTTAAATTAGAGTTAGATGGAGTGATTAGAAGATATAGTGGAAACAAAGTGGCTTTGATTTAAGTTACAAGGACAATATAAAAATATAAAGAAAGAGAAAATATAATGAAATTAGTTATTGTTGAATCGCCAGCTAAGGCTAAAACTATTAATAAATATTTAGGCAAAGACTATAAAGTTGTAGCTTCTTATGGACATGTTCGCGATTTGCCTTCTAAGCCTGGATCGGTTAGGCCTGATGAAGATTTTTTTATGCATTATGAAGTTTCACCTAAATCAACCAAATATATAAATGCAATAGCTGATGCGATGAAAGGTGCTGATTCTATATATCTGGCAACTGACCCGGATCGGGAAGGCGAATCTATTTCTTGGCATATAGTTGAAGCATTAAAAATAAAAAAGAAATTAAAAAAGAGCGTAGAGATTCATCGGGTTGTATTTCATGAAATAACTAAAAAAGCGGTATTAGAGGCTATGGCTAAACCGCGTGATATAGATATGGATTTAGTTAATGCGCAACAAGCAAGAAGAGCTTTAGACTATTTGGTAGGATTTACTTTATCACCAGTATTATGGCATAAACTACCAGGAAGTCGTTCTGCAGGAAGAGTGCAGTCCGTAGCGTTAAGATTAATTTGTGAAAGAGAAAATGAAATTGAGCAATTTAGAAATAAAGAATATTGGAGTCTGGTTTTAAATTTATTATCTCCAGATAAAAAAGACTTTAGTGCCAAGCTAACTCATCTTAATGGTGAAAAATTAGAGCAATTTAGTATAACTGATGAAGAAACAGCTCTTAAAGCTAAAGCATTATTAGAAAATACGGCATATCAAGTAACTAATATTGAGAAGAAACAAGCAAGGCGTAATCCGCAAGCTCCTTTTACTACCTCATCATTGCAACAAGATGCTTCGCGAAAATTAGGTTTTAGTACCAAGAAAACTATGCTAGTTGCGCAAAAACTTTATGAGGGCGTGGATATCTCTGGGGATACAATTGGTCTTATTACCTATATGCGTACAGATAGTATAATTGTTTCTGAAGATGCAATAAAAGATACTCGCAATATGATAGTTAAGCAATATGGTAAAGAATATTTACCAGAAGAAGTGCGAAAATATCAAAGTAAGGCAAAAAATGCTCAGGAAGCCCATGAAGCAATTAGGCCAACGGATATTAATATTTTCCCCGATAAAATTAAAAATGACCTCGAAGATGAGCAATATGAATTATATAAACTTATTTGGGATCGGATGGCAGCAAGCCAAATGGAGTCGGCAGTTTTAAATCAAGTTGGTGTTACTATAGAAAGTAGTGATAAAAAACATATAGCCAGAGCTACTGGTTCTACAATTCACTTTGATGGTTTTTATAGATTATATCAAGAAAAGACTGATGATGATAATAATGATAAAGAAGATGGTGAGAAAATCCTGCCACCATTAAATGATAATGATAAGCTTGGGCTAAAAGCTGTTGAGTCTAATCAGCATTTTACGCAACCACCGCCTCGTTATACTGAGGCAAGTATAGTAAAAAAAATGGAAGAACTAGGTATAGGTAGACCGTCGACTTATTCAAGTATTATTTCGGTAATTCAAGATCGTGAATATGTAAAATTAGAGAAGAAAAGATTTATCGCCGAAGATCGAGGTAGGATTGTTACGGCCTTTTTACAAAGCTTTTTTGCTAAATATGTTGAATATGATTTTACCGCCAATTTAGAAGAAGAATTAGATCATGTTGCTAGTGGTGATATTGATTTTAAAGAAGTATTAAAAAAATTCTGGGTTGATTTTAATGGTAATATTAAAGAGGTTGAGAAATATTCAATCACTGAAGTTGTTGATACTTTAAACAAACTTTTATCGCATTATTTATTCCCTAGAGATGAAAACGGAAATGAAAATCGTAATTGTCCTGGCTGCAATAAAGGAATGTTAAGTCTAAAACTTAGTAAGTTTGGGGCATTTTTAGGTTGTTCGAACTATCCTGATTGCTCTTATACTAAACAATTATCTAATGCTAATGACAATGAAAATGGTGAAGGATCAGATGGTGGTAATGCTGAAACTAAAGTTTTAGGAATTGATCCGGTTAGTCAAAAAGAAGTAACCTTAAGGCAAGGGCCATATGGATTTTATTTGCAATTAGGTGAAAAAGACGGCAAGAAAAAACCAAAAAGAATGGGTATTCCTAAATTTATTGAACTAGCTAATGTAGATTTTAAGCTGGCTTTAAGGCTGTTAGAACTGCCGCGAGAAGTGGGAATTCATCCAGAGAGTAAAGTAGCCATTATGGCAAATATAGGTAGATTTGGACCTTATCTTGAACATAATGGTAAGTATGTTACCTTAAAAGAAGATAATGTTTTAGATATCGGAATTAATCGTGCGGTGACTTTAATCGATCAAGCTCCAGATAAAAAAGGGCGCGAGCCATTACGCGTGATCGGAACTTATCCTGAAAGTAAAAACGAAATAACGGTATTATCTGGGAAATATGGTCCCTATATAAAATATCTAAAACATAATATTAAAATTCCTAAAGGTACAGATTATAACCAGATAACCCTTGAAGAAGCTTTAAAATTAATAGAAGATAAAATAAATTGATTCTTTTTGGTAATTTTGTTGTTTAAATTTGTTTAATTGTACTTAACATTGAAGTATATGTTCTAGGGAACTAATAACCTAATTTATAGATCTCCTTGAGATAAATTTTGGAGTATAAAACCATGATAGCTTTATCACCACTTGCGCCTAAAAATTTTCCCCAAATGCCTAAAATAAAAGGTGTAAATTTGGCGGCTTATCCGTGCAATATAAAATATAAAAATCGGAATGATTTACTAGTTGTAAAATTAGCCAAAAATACAGCAGTTGCCGGAGTTTTTACTAAATCTACCACTTGTAGTGCGAATATATTATGGGGAAAAGAACATATTAATAAACATGCAGCTAAAGTATTAGTTGTAAATGCTGGTAACGCGAATGCTTTTAATGGTTCTTTTGGTATGGAAACCGTTAAATTAATTGCCGATAAATGTGCCTTACTTTTTGGTTGTAAAAAAGATGAAGTATTTCCTTGTGCAACTGGCGTTATTGGCCAGCAAATGCCTAATCAAAAAATTTTAGATTCAATTGATCAAATTGCAAATAACTGGCAAGAAGCTAGCTGGCAAGAAGCCGCAGATAGTATTAAAACCACCGATACTTTTGCTAAAGGTGCTTTTGTTCAAACTACAATAAACGGTAAGGATATAAATATTTGCGGTATTGCCAAAGGCTCAGGAATGATCGCGCCGAATATGGCAACTATGCTAGCCTATGTTTTTACCGATGCGAATATTAAAGGTGAAGTATTGCAGCAAATACTTACTGAAGCTAATGAAGTTTCTTTTAATTCAATAACGGTAGATAGTGATACTTCAACTAGTGATACATTACTTATGTTTGCAACTAAAGAAGCCGCTAATAAAGAAATTACTGATTATAATGATCCGGATTTAGATTCTTTTAAACAAGCTCTAACCAATCTATTATTAGATTTAGCGCATCTTGTAGTTAAAGATGGAGAAGGGGCAACTAAGTTTATTCAAATAGATGTAATCCAAGCTGAGCATTATGCGGCTGCAAAAAATATGGCCATGTCGATTGCTAATTCCCCTTTAGTTAAAACTGCAATAACTGGTGAGGATGCTAATTGGGGGCGGATTATGATGGCAATTGGTAAAACTGGCGAAAAAATAAATATTCCTAAATTATCAGTAATAGTTGGCGAGATATTTATTGTTAAAGATGGTGAACTATCTAAAAATTATGATGAGTCACTAGTTACAAAACATATGCAAGGACAAAATATTAATATTACGGTTGATCTGGGCGTTGTAAAAGGAAGCGGCAAAGCTCGGGTTTGGACCTGTAATTTAACTCATGCTTATATTGATATTAATGCTGATTATCGGAGTTAGTTAGTTTTACTAACTCTCGGGCCTTAGCGAGTCTAATAAATCTCCGAAAAGCACAGACGGCTGAATCTACAAATCCATCAAAACCAAAAATAAAATAACGCCGTAAAAAATATACTTTAAAGAAAAAGAAAGGTAATTCAGCAATTATTCTTAATCTAGAAGGTATACGCTTATTTTTAAGCATATCTTTAGCCTGTTCAGAAGAATAGAAGTTGGCTTTAGCTATTTGCTGTTCTAAAGACACAAAAGAGCGGTGATAGCCTATATTTTTAAAAGTCCCTATTTTATTTTCCTGATTAATATCTGGATTAAACATCACCGAATCATGAGTAGTGTTAATTTTTGAATTAGCAAAAGAACAATATCTACGATTATAAAATCTAATAACGCAATTGGATGGGGCAAATGGCCTTATTTTTCTATCCGTACGGTGCATAATAACTAAATTAATTTTATAGGCATAAAACTCTGAATTGTCTAATTTTGAACTTTGACAGAGTTCTTTAATTTCATTTTTAAGTTTTGGAGATAATTCTTCATCGGCATCTATATTTAATATCCAATCATGTTGGCAAAGTTTTTCAGCAAATGATTTTTGCTCTACATAACCCTTCCATTCATTTAAATAGACTTTAGCGCCGAGATCTTTAGCTATCTTAACTGTATTGTCTGTACTCCCGCTATCAACCAATATTATCTCGTCAGTAAGCTCTTTAAGGCTATTAATCGCTATAGCTATTAACTTCTCTTCATTCTTGGTAATAATAAAGGCGGATATTTTTGTCATATTTATTTCCATTTTCCCTAGTTGTACATAAATAAAGTATTTTTAAAAAAACAATTGGAGATAATGTAATTTATAATTTATTAAAAAACAAAAATGGCCTAGTGGACATTTTTGAAATTTGTCTATAATCCGTAGGGCCGGTCCCAAGGATTATAGACACAAAACCATTTATAAGAAACTCTTTTAAAAGAGTTACAAAAGAATGATTTCTTTTAAAAGAGTTTCTTATAAGGATTTATTTCCATTTTCCCCATCGTCTATGTACCCAGAACCATTGCTCAGGGTTAGCTAAGATAAATTTACCGAGCTCGTTATTAATTTTAATTAAAATATCTTTAACATTTTCATCTTCATTTTTATTAGGATCTAAAATCATTGCCATTGGCTCATGAATAATTACTTTAAATTTCACGGAATTATTTATTCTTATAACTTCCACCGGGTATAAAGGAGCTTTATACTTTAAGGCTAGTTTTATCAAGGCTGGAGCGGTATAGGCCTTAGCTCCTAAAAAAGGAATTAATATGCCATCAGAGGCTTTTTGATCAAGTAAAGCTCCCATAGGTTTACCTTGTTTAAATAACTCTACAATTTGTCTCAGAGCTAATTTATTTTTCGGAATTGCTGAAGTTTGATATTGATTCCGAACCTTGGTAATCATTTTTTCTACATAAGGGTTATTAGCTTTTCTATAAATAACTGAAATAGGGCAGCCATATTCATAAGCAGTTTTAGCACAGATTTCCCAATTAGCGAAATGTCCTGAAATTAAAATTGCCGATTGTCCTTTTAGTTGTAATTCTTTAATATGATCTAGATGTTTTTCGCCTTCAAGAGTTATAAGGTTACGATATTCTTTGCCAGTTAAGTTGAGAATGTGAAAAAATTCGGCAGAAGTTCTACCCAAATTATCCCACATTTTATCGAGAATTTTATTTCTTTTCTTTTTACTTAAATTTGGAAGAATTTTTTTTAAATTACGCCTGGCTATACTATGAGCTTTTAGCATTGGACCAACTTTGCGAGCGATAAATCCGCCAATACGAGATGTAGTTTTTAATGAAAAAAATGATAATAGAAAAAAAATAATCCTAAGTAGCAAATATTCAGCAATATTTTTTATTTTTTTTAGCATTTATTTAGTTATTTGCTTTTGATTAAATTTATAAAGTAGAGATTTAATTTTTTCTTCGTTTTCTCGGTCGATCGATATTTTTATAGGCAAGGTAAGAATATCTTTATGATATTTCTCTGGGATGCGCATGTAATCCTTTTCGGTAGTAATTAATAATGCGCTATTATTCTTTGCCTGCATGATCAACTGTTCTAATTCTTCATCTTTATAAACATGGTGATCGGGAAATTTTTTAGTATTTATGACATTACAAGATAGAGATTCAAGGCTTGAGAAAAATTTTTCTGGATAGGCAATCCCTGCAAAAGCTACAACTTTTTTTCGCATTAAATCTTGGGTACTTGCTGATTCTATAGATCCTCTAATAACCGGCTTATTAACTCTATGCGCAAAACAAGTGCGATCATGATCAATAATTATCACAGCATCGCTCTTTTGTAAGGCTTTTCGCAAAGGTTCGCGTAAAGGTCCTGCTGGAAACATATAGTCATTGCCCAGGGCGGTAATACCATTAATTACCAAAAGAGAGATATCTTTTTTAAGATCAGGATTTTGTAGTCCATCATCAAGTATTGCGACATTAAAATTATGTTCTTTTAGTAAATTTATAGCCAAATATCTTTTTTTCGCTATAAAAACTGGCATTTGTTTAGCCATGAGCAGAGGTTCATCACCAACTTCTTTAAAACTATGTAATTCCGGATCAACTTTAATTGGACCTTGTAAAGTCCCCCCATAACCACGGCTTATAATTGCGGGACTATAACCATATTTTTTTAAGAGATAATATAAGGCGATAGTAAAGGGAGTTTTTCCAGCGCCGCCAACTGTAACATTGCCCACGCAAATTATAGGGATATCTGCGGTATTTTTAGTAGTAAATAATTGTATAATAATTGATCCTAAATAATAAAGATAAGAAATAGGAAGTAATAAAGTACTTACTATTGTTCTTTTTCTCCAAAAATTAGGCGTTTTTAAAAACATTTTTAACCTTAAGATATTTTAGTTTTTACATAGGGATCAAGATAAGTTAACAAAGCTCCTATAACTCCATTTTTTGTGGCGACTAGTTTTGCGGAAGCTGTCGCTAATTGCTCTATTTTTTCTTCATTTTCAAATAAATTTGCCAATTCTCGCTGTAATTCATCTTGATTTTTAACTATAATACAGGCAGAATTTTTTACAAATTCATCTTTTATCTCTAGGAAATTAGTCATATAAGGACCGAATAATATCGCATTATTTAATCTAGATGGTTCTAATGGGTTTTGCCCGCCATGAGGAATTAAAGTTCCGCCAACAAATACTATCTCAGTTAGTCTATAAAATAAACCTAATTCGCCCATAGTATCTGCTAAATAAATATCAGTATTTGTAGCTATTGATTCTTTATTTGAACGTTTAGCAACAATTAGACTATTATCTAATTCTTTTATATTGCGAATTATTTCATCAGATCTAGTATTATGCCTTGGGACTATAATTGTCAGTAAATCTGGATATATTTTTTTTAAAGCTAAATGAATTTGTGCAGCTTTACTTTCCTCGTCATGATGGGTACTTGCAGCTAGCCAAGTCTTTCTAGTGCCTATTGCCTCTTTAAGTTCATTTAAGGTATCATTATTACAAGTTAGAGGATCAGCATCATATTTAATATTGCCATGGTAAATAGCATTATTGGCGCCAAGCATTGAATAATATTCTGCATCAATTAGACTTTGCGCTAAAATCAAATCAAATCTATTTAATATTTCTTGAGAAAAGGACTTAAATTTTTGCCATTTGAGATAAGATTTCTCCGACATTCTTGCGTTAATTAAAATAATATTACTTACTTTGGCAATATTATAAATAAAACAAGGCCAAATTTCTGATTCGGTCCATAATACTAAATTTGGTTGCCAATTTTTTAGGAATTCTTGGACTGAAAAATAATTATCAATGGGGATAAATTGGTGGATAACATTTTCTGGTAGAGATTTTTTTGCCATATTAGCCGAACTTACAGTTCCCGTGGTAACCAATATGCTGCAATCTTTATAGCGTTCTTGGAGTTTTTTAATTAGCGGGACAATTGACAGCATTTCACCAACGCTTGCAGCATGCAGCCATATTAAAAAGCCTTTAGGCCTAGCTTTACTAGCAAAACCCAAACGTTCACTAATTCTTATTTTATCTTCTTTACCTTTAAAATATCTGTAAGCAATATAAAGCAAAGTGAATGGTAAAATAATCACCGTGAGTAGTTGATATAAGTCCAGTAATATACTTTTTTTAGTCTTCATATAATTAAATAACCTTATATCTTTATCTAAACTTTTAAACTATAGATTCTCTACCTACTAGATCATCAGATAACTTACTAATATCGATTAATTTTTTTTCTAAATCAAGCTTAGAATCTAAGATAGCTTCTTTGCTTAGATCTTTATCAATAAATATTGGCTCTCCATAAACACAAACTCCTTTACTAAAAGGAAATGGAATAAGAAACCTATCCCAAGTTTTAAGAAAAATTCCTCTACTTGTTGACTGACTATAAGGTATTATAGCAGCTCCAGTCATTTTTGCTAGTTCAATAAGATTTCCGCCTATTTTCATTAATGGTCCTCTTGGGCCGTCTGGAGTTATTACTAGCAAATCACCTTTTTTTAAGATTTTTAGAGCTTCTCTAAATGCAGCTAATGCTCCTCTTTTACTTGAACCTCTAACTGCATTAACATTATGATATTCCATATATCTGGCAATATATTCACCATCTTTATGGGTTGAGATTATCGCATAATGTTTTTTTGGCTTAAGCGGAAATTTTGGTGATAATAAAATTCTGCCATGCCAAGCTACAACTATAATAGGGGTCTTAGATTTAATTAGGGCCTCTATTTCTTTGTGGCCAATTATTTGCCATTTGCAGGTCAAATATACTATTTGAGTGTAAACATAGATTATAAGCACAGTCAGCCATTTGAAGAAATTATTGTTAGTTATGGCTTTAATTATTTCTTTCATAAAATTTAAGGTAAATATCTGTGGTTTTAAATTTACTGGCCGGCAACGGTTAAATTATCTATTTTAAATGTTGGCGTATTAAGTGAGTACTCAAATTTAAGATCATTGGCAACTTTTATTGACTTAAACATATCAGCTAATTTCCCGGCTATAGTAAATTCGTTAATCGGATAGGTTATTTTACCATTTTCAATCCAAAAACCACTAGCTCCTTGGCTGTAATCGCCAGTTACTAAATTAACGCCAGAACCAAAAGTTTCGGTAATATAAATACCTTCTTTAATATCCAAAATTAAATCACTAACGCTAATATTGCCATTTTCAATATACATATTATGAACTGTAGGGTGGGGCAAAGAACTTACTGATCTGGTTGCGTGTCCGGTTGGCTTTAAACCTAATTGTTGTGCCGATCTTAAATCAAGTAGCCAACTAGTTAAAACGCCATTATCTATAATTTTCATTTTTCTTCCAGCTAAACCCTCAACATCAAAAGGTCTTGAAGATAATCCTCTTTTAATAAAAGGATCGTCAATAATGCTGATATCGGATTTAAAAATATTTTCATTTAGACTATTTTTTAGAAAACTAGTGCCCCTGGATATACTAAAGCCATTAATTGCCGAAGCAAAGCTTCCTAATATTGATTTGCCAACTCTTGGATCAAAGATAACAGGAAAATTACCGGTTTTTGGTTGCCGAGGGTTTAATCTTTCAACGGCTCTTTTAGCCGCCTCAAGCCCAATATCCTTTATATTTTTTAAATCGCTATAATGACGGCTTGAAGAATAAGCATAATCACGTTCCATTTTGTCATTATCACTTGCAATAACAGAAACTGAAATTGAAGAAAATGAACTTTTATAACTATGATTAAAACCTAAACTATTTGCCACCCAGATTTGGTTTGAGCTATATCCGGCATCAGCACCTTCACTATTGGTAATTTTATTATCATATTTTAAAGCGATATTTTCAAGGTCCAAAGCTCTTTTATAAAGTTCAGTAACACTAGGTTTGTTTTCATCATAAAGATCAAGATCTAAAATATTTTGGCTCCATAAATCGGATGGCGCAAGTCCTGCGAATTTATCATCAGGGACTAATTTTGCCATAGAAACTACACGTTCGGCTAAAAGCTCAAGATCGTTCAAAGTTATGCCGTCTATAGAAACGCTAGCTTGTTTTTTGCCGATTAGAACCCTGACTCCTAGCGATGAAGACTCAGAACTACTTAAATTTTCTTTTTCACCATTTCGCACTGAAGCTGAAATATCACTGCCAGATATAGCAATAATATCAGTTAGTTCAGCGCCTAATTCTTTAGTTTTTTTCATTAAAAATTCTATATATTCTTGCATTATTTTTACTCGCCTTTATCTTTATGTTCAGAGTTCTTAAAATAAGTTTCCCATTTTTTGGTTACCAGCTCGATTATTTCATCGGTCATAAATATTTTCTCGCCCCATTCTCTTTTAGTTTCTGGATATATTTTGTTGGTGGCATCAAATCCTACCTTGCTGCCAAGGCCAGATTCGGGGGAGGCAAAATCTAAATAATCAATTGGAGTATTTTCGACAAAGACCATATCACGTTTTGGATCCATCCTAGTAGATATCGCCCAAATTACATCATTCCAGGATCTAACATTAATGTCTTCGTCAACAATAATGACAAATTTGGTATACATAAACTGCCTTAAGAAAGACCAAATAGCCATCATAACTCTTTTGGCGTGACCTGCGTAAGATTTTTTTATTGAAACTACCGCAACTCGGTAAGAGCAACCTTCAGGAGGTAAATAAAAATCTACAATTTCTGGGAATTGTTTAATTAATATCGGCGTAAAAATATCATTTAATGCCAAACCTAATATAGATGGTTCATCAGGCGGTCTACCAGTATAAGTACTTAAATAAATAGGATCTTTACGCATGGTAATTGCAGTTATGGTAAATACTGGAAATTTTTCGACCGAATTATAATAACCAGTATGATCGCCATATGGTCCTTCATCTTTATATTCATCTAAACTTACATAACCTTCTAAAACTATTTCAGCATTAGCTGGAACTTTTAACGGGACTGTTTTACAATTAACTAGTTCAGTTTTTTTACCCCTTAATAATCCAGCAAAATCATATTCTGATAAATTTTCAGGCAATGGGGTAACTGCCGCAAGAATAGTATAAGGATCACAGCCAATAACTGCAGCCACCGGGAAGGGCTCAGTCTTTTTTTGTTGCCAGCGTTGATGTTGTAAGGCGCCACCACGATGTTTTAACCAGCGCATAATAGTCTGATTTTTATTTATAACCTGTAAACGATAAATTCCTAAATTATAATTATCATCCGAAGAATCTCCAGGTCCTTTACTGACTATTAAGGGCCAGGTAATTAAAGGCGCTGGTTCATTAGGCCAACAAGTTTGAATGGGTAATTTACTTAAATCAATATTGTCACCTTCTAAGACTATTTCCTGACACGGAGCCGAATTTACATTTTTTGGCTTCATCGCTAATATTTTTTTAAGTAGCGGATACATTTTAACTGCATCTCTAAGGCCGCTTGGCGGTTCAGGATTTTTTAAAAAAGCTAATAACTCACCAATTTCTTTTAAGCGATTTTCTTCACTATTTAAAGCTAAGGCTACTCGTTCTACGGTGCCAAATAAATTTACTAAAACCGGAAAATCAGTTTTGCCAGATTCATTTATAACATTCTCAAATAATAAAGCAGGTCCACCTTCTGCCAAAACCCTGCGGTGAATTTCAGTAATTTCTAAAAAACTTGAGACTGGTTCTTTAATCCGAACGAGCTGGCCGTTTTTTTCTAGAGTTTTTATAAAATCACGTAGGTCAGAATAAATCATATTTTTATATCTTCAAGTTTAACAGCTGGCCATATACAATAGGTCTTTTCTTGAAAATAGTAAAGGGAGTGTTTCTATGGTTTACCTCGTTAAATGGTAATAGAATTGCTATTTTTTCTTCTAAAGTTGAGGTATTCCGTCACCCCAAAACCACTTTTTGTCAAAATACCATAAATTAAGATATAAAAATAATATTTTGGTATTTTGGTATAAAAAGGAGGTATGTGGGATCCATTTTTCAGTTATACTGACTTTAGATTATAATTTAGCTGAATAATTTGCAGAAATTCCTAACAAGATAGTCTTTTAGAGTGTTTTTGAGGATTTAAATAAACAATCTCTATCCTTGTTCAAACTCCAGCAAATATTTTTTAACTTCAAGCCCAGCTTTAAAGCCAGTTAGAGAGTTATTGCTGCCTAAAATTCTATGGCACGGAATAATAATATGGAAAGGGTTTTTGTTACAAGCATTGCCAATTGCCCGATAGGCTTTATCTTTACCAAGATTTTCGGCTATTTCTTTATAGGTTTTAGTTTGACCATAAGGAATTTTTACGAGCTCTTGCCAGACCTCATTTTGAAAAATTGTGCCCTTTAAATCTAATTTAAGGGAGAAACTGGTGGCTTTTCGGTTAAAGAAATTATCAATTTGTGCGATAGAATTGTCGATATGAATATTAGTTTTTGGTGAGCCTTGGTACTCTGAAGATGGCTCTGGTACGAGCTCTAGCTTAGTTAAGCCTTGATTATTTGCTTCTAGTTTTATGGCAAGATACTTATTTATTTTATGGTATACGTGATAAATAGTCATATTTTTGTTTTAAATATTTGAAAAATTTTAAGTTATTTAATATAGTCTCAATCATAAACTAAAAAAAGAGGGGATAATGCAACAATTAGTTGATGAAGCGCAGGCAGTATTAAATACAACTGATTTGGCGAAATTAGTCAAGGAAAGATTAGGAAAATCTTTGATAAGACTAGAAAATTCTTTAAATGACTATATGCTACGAAAAGAGGGACTTAAGGAAAATTTGCTAAATGAGTTAGATGGTTATATAAGCCAATTAGGTAATATAATTGGCCAGGAGGAAGTGAAGGATGCCGATGGTGGAATTTAAGATAGGAGATCAGAAATTCGAGCTGGTTTGCGACGAAGGGCAACAGGGTCGAATCCGGATGTTGGCCAGAACCTTAGATGCGCGGGTACAAGAACTTTCAAAAAGCTTCAGGGGAGCTCCAGATAATTTAATTCTTGCAATCGCAGGTTTAACTATGGAGGATGAAATTCGCTCATTAAAAGAGGTAAAACCGCAGATAACTGAGGATGAGCGGGATATTCAGCTGCATAATCTGATCAATGAAGTAATAATTCCTATCAGTGAACGTATAGATGAACTTGCAGAAATGTTAGAAAAGTTGTAGAATGTAATTTGGAGACGGATTTGCTGCTTGGTTTGTTAGATTAGAAGTTACCCCAGAGGCAATATTTAATCCCATTGGAGGCTGTCCCTGTCTTGTGCTAATGCCAGGATATATGGCCTACCCCTTAGTGACCTGGTCTCTATGGAGGTATAAAGTGTCGACGGCTAAAGTGGTCCCGTCTCCTTTTATACTCAATTCATTTCAAGAATTGAGATATCTTATATAAAAAATCTCAGATTCATTGACCGAATCTGCCTTGATCTGCTAATAAAATAAATTGGTAATCGATTATGTCAAAATTAGTTAGATTCGATTGGGCAATAAAATATTTACTCAGAAATAAAGCTGATTTTGTGGTGCTTGAAGGTTTTTTATCCGAACTTATAGGAGAAAAAATTATCATAGAAGAAGTTTTAGAAAGTGAGACTAATAAAAATAGCTCTAATGATAAATCTGGAAGAGCAGATTTATTAGTAAAAACTAGTAATAAAGAGCGAGTAATTATAGAGATTCAATGTTATAAAGAACGGGATTTTTTAAGTCGGATATTATATGGAACTTCTAAAGTTATAACAGAAACTATTACTCAAGGGCAAAAATATATCGAAGTTGCCAAAGTAATTAGTATTAACATTGCTTATTTTCATCTAGGCGAAGGCTCGGATTATATTTATAAGGGAAAGACTTGTTTTAAAGGAATCCATTCTCATGATGTTTTGCATTTAAATAAATATGAGAAAAAACTTTATGCAACTAAAAGGATAAATTCTCCTGAAGAAATATTTCCTGAGTATTATCTAATTAGGGTTGATATTTTTAATGACACAGTTAAAAATAAACTCGATGAGTGGATGTATTTTTTTAAAAATTCGGAAATTAAAAAAGAATTTAAAGCCCAAGGAATTAAGGAAGCTAGTGAAAGATTGGCTGTATTAAGGCTAACCGAAAAACAACGTAGCGAATATGAAAATTATTGCAAAAATTTTAGTATAGAGAGTAGTATTTTTGATACTAATGCTGCGGAGAATGAAGAAAAAGGTATCAAAAAAGGCTTAGAACAAGGCTTAAAACAAGGCTTAGAACAAGGCTTAAAACAAGGTTTGGAACAAGGTTTAGAACATGGTAAATATAAAAAATCAATTGAAATAGCTAAAAAACTCATTAAGAAAAAAATGAAATTTGCAGAAATTTCTGAAATAACAGGGTTATCGGTTACAGAAATAAAAACAATAAAAAATTATCTTTTAAAAAAACAAAAAAGTTAGGATGAGGAAGTTTTTAAATATGGGATTGAATTTACAAAAATCCATCTTAAGAAAACAGTTTTTAGCCCAGCGTAAAGCAATACTAGTAGAAGACGCAAAGATAGCAGCAGAAAAAGCTGCAAATAATTTAATCCACAATTTAATCCACAAAAATATCACCATAGTAGCAATCTACCTACCTGTTCAAGCCGAGTTAGATACCATACCTCTTAAAACACAATTACAAGAGCTGGGGCTAAAAATTGCCTTACCGAAAATAGTCGATAAAAATTCTCCACTTGTTTTTAAATTATGGGATGTTGATTCAAAACTTATTTCGCACCCCACATATAAAGTTAAAGAACTAGATGAAAGTGCCTTAAATATTATTCCAGATATAGTTATTGTTCCGCTACTGGCTTTTGATGAAGATAATCACCGTTTAGGTTATGGAGGGGGCTATTATGACCGCACTATAAAATATTATAAACAAAATTATCCACATACTAAATTTGTGGGTTATGCTTATGAGGGGCAGAAAATTGAGGGTAAATTACCTAGATATGATTTTGATCAAATGCTTGATTTTATTTCTTTGGGCTAGCATATTTGTCAGTAGCTAAACCTTCAAATCTATTTCTAATTAAATTATCTAACTGCGTGCGAGGAGTAGATGGCGTTTTATGCGGGCTTTTTCGCTGACGAAGTTCTCCTCGGTCGGGAGTAGAATGATTGGAATTATCTGCCGCCTTGGGGCTATTTAATTCTTTTTGTAGTTCTTCTTCATGTAAAATAGCTTTCTCTTCTTTCGTTGATAAGGAAGCAGCTAGAACTTCGTTATCTTCGCCTTTATTTTCTTCAAATAATTTTTTATGTAGACGTTTGACAGGAGGAACAGAAGAACCTTCAAACTTAGTAATACATGTATTTAATAGATCAATCGAGCCCGGTAAATTCTCTTTTTCCTTAGTAGGAGCATCTTCATCATCTTTAGATTTATTTTCTTGTCTTGGTCTGTTGATTAAGCCAAATATGGGGGAGGCGAATTTTTTTTCTTCCTTTTCATTAGCGGGAGAAAAAGATAAATTATAATTAAAATGATAAATTGCTTTTAAAGCCGCTTTTTTTTCTTGTAATTCTCTTAGTTCATGCTCCGATAAATTATTGTTTTTTTCGAGATTTCTTAAGTCTTGATTTAATTTATCTATTTCCTCTTTTCTAATAATTATATTTTGCTGGTTATTTACAATATGAATATTACCTTCATTGTTATAAACATAAATAGTAGATGGCTTTTTATTAAGCGGTAATTCTGCCAGAGAGCAATAGATTATGTTATATTGATCAGGATTTTTAAAGTGCAAATTTTCTTTATATGTTAGTATATTTTTAATATGTGTCCTACTTTTATTTAATTCTTCTCCGGTAGCCATTTTATTTATTTTTTCTAGCTTGGTAGTTAAAGTTGCGCCAATTTCTTTTTTCCAATTTTCGGCCTGAGTTTTATCGACTCTAAAACCTTTTAGATGCTCTTCATCTATTAGCAATTTTACATAAGCTGCTGGGTCTTTGGCATCATACTGCACCACATACATTTCTATCTGCTTTGCTGGATTCATTGTGACATAGATAGTTTCAGGACATATTTCTATATTTGCATCTTTACAAAATCTTACTGAATATGAAGAAATGGTTTTGGTATTGCGGCGCCCCAAAGTACTAGTTCCTGTTGCCATGTAATTATCAGGCTTCTGGTAAATAGGAAGAGATTTTCTTTCAATTTTATTATCTTTTGCATCTCTTAAACCGACGACAAAACTTGGGCCTTTTGTAAGTAAGTCAGTTCTGCTTTGTTGGGGGGTGCCAGTATTTGCCCAAGTTTTTTTTGGAGGTGTGACTAAAGGGTCAAAAGAGCCTCTTCTTGATATACTTTCTTCTCCTGCAAATTCAGGATCATCAAACATACTAGTTTTACTTGATCCTCTTGATCCTTTAGCTTGGTTTAATTGCGTAGTTAAAATATTATTATCATTTTTAACCTCTCTAAGTTGTTCTTGAAGATCTTTTATTGTTTCTTTAGCAATAGTTAATTCGGCTCTTAATCCTTGAATAATATTTTTAAGTTCTTGGTTGTTTTTAGCAAATTTGTCTAATTTTCTAGTAGCTTCTTCTGTAAGTTCTTTTATTTCTCTTTCTAATAAAGCTCTCTGTTTAGCTGGGTCTTCTCCTGGATTTATTTTAGCTTTGTTAAGTCTTGAATTAGCTTCAGTAAGTGCTTTTTGAACACGATCTCTTTCTTCTGTAAGTTCGCTTATTTGGTTTAATAAATTTTGGTGATTTTCTTTTTCTTTAGCTGAATGTTCAAAGCGAGTATTAACATATAATCTATAAATTCGATGCTCTTCTCTCCATTCCTCAACTATTTTTTGGTCATTTTCATCTCCATTCTTCGCGTCTTTTATTTTATTTTTAGAAGTGACCTCAGGTATAATTTTCCCGTTTACCCTAGATTGAAGATAGGCAATTAATCCTTCATCTGTATTTTCTAAAATTAATTCTTGGTCAGATTTATAATCGTGGAGTTTTTTTAATTTAGAATAATCCATTAAATCATCGCAATTAAAATCAACGAAAGTTTTATGGAGCTCTTTTACTTCCCTAAGTTGTTTCTTATATTTTTTTTTATCTACCTTAGTTGGCTTATTTTCTTTATCTTCAAGAAGCTTTACATACTCCTTATAACTCTTAGGAGTCATTATATTTGTCTGACCATTATTCTCTCTATAAGTAAGCCAAGCTAAAATTCCCTCATAATTAGTGATTCGCATTTTGCTTATACATTCTAGATCTTTTTTTAGTTTGGCAATTGTCTCTTTATGTTCTTCAATTATGGCTAAATTGTATGTATGGTTAAAGTTGGTTACTAAATTATGTCCAAAATCATTATCCTCACCTTCTTCAAAATCTCCACCACCGGGAATGAAAGTTATTGGATCATTATCTGTAACTACAGTTTGAAATCTTTCTGACGGGCTAAAAAGAGTTTGAGTGTTATCTCCTCTGTTATGTCCTGTTTTATTTCTCATTGGTACAACTACTACTTCTTTCATTGGGGATACTTCTCTATGCTTACTTCTCCTACCTTTCCAACAACAAAATGCCGCTGCAGCCAGGCCACAGGTGGCTACTGCTCCTGCAGCTATAGTAGTAAACATCCATGGAAATCCAGCGGTAGAGCTTTCTGCAGTTGGAGCTTGTGTAGTTGTTGTTTCTGCATATGTTGTAGTTGCGGCAGGAGTTGTTGTAGTTACCAATGTATCATTAACAATCCTATTAATAAAAGCCAGACACTCTACAGCCGTAAGCAGGGCGCAACCACTAATTTTTTTCCAATCAATACAATCACTATTATTGGTAGCGGGCTCTGAAGTTGTCGAAGTTGTTGAAGATTCTGAAGGAGGAGTATAAGGAAGTGGCTTTGAAGTTTCACCAACAGTTATAGTAGTTTCGCCAAGAGCATTAGTAACAGTGGTGGTTGTTTGGGTAGTGAAAGTAGCTGTAGTAGTTGTGGGAGTTAGAGTAGTTGTTTGATCTGTAGATATAGTTGTACTAGCGGTTATTGTAGTTTCAGTAATAGTTTTGGTAGTTACTTCTTGTGTTGTTGTTCCTTCTGGGGTAGTTGTAGTTGTAGTTGTTACTTCTTTTGTAGTTGTCGTTGTAGTTTCAGTAGGAGTAGTAGGTGCTTCTGAAGAGCTAGAGCTAGTGTCAGGATTAGTAACTATATCTACAGGTGGGGTAGTTGAACTACTTGCCAAACTTGTAGAAGTATCTGGTGATGTTAGATCAGAACAAGGAGGGCAAGTCGGTGGCTCTGGACAAACAGGAGGCGGTGGAGGTGTAGGGCATACTGGCGGCGGACAGGTTATTATAGCTGTTTCGCTAGTTGAGCTTGCAGAAGAAGAAGTCGATGTATCCGTACTTGTTGAGCTAGATGAACTTGTAGAAGAACTGGTCGATGTTTGAGCTTCAGTAGGACAAGCAGGTGCTGGTGGGCAAGGTTCTAGAGTTGGACAGACTACTGGTGGCGGACATGTAGGTGCCGCAGTTTCACTATTTGTATTTGCTGCCGAAGCGGATGTAGAAGTATCTGTATTTGTTGAGCTAGATGAACTTGTAGAAGATGCTGTTGAAGTTGCGGCATCGGTTGGGCACACTGGTGCTGGTGGACATGGTTCTGGCGTTCCACATATAATCTCTGGACAAGGGGCGCAGGTTTCAGGAGTAATTGTGCTAGTTGATGCTGGAGTCGTTGAGCTAGTGGTGCTTGTTGTAGTAGTTATTGCTGTGGTGCTAGTAACAATGTTTGCAACCGGTAAGCCTGTTATTGGGTCAAAATAGATAGTTATAGTATCACTTGTTGTTGAACCAGGTCCTCCTATTGAATATATAAGCTTAGATGTTTGTCCTACTGCTTGGGCAACTTTGACTCTATCGGCCATCCAGCTCTTTAGAATTTGAAGATTATCAATAGTATATCTGGTTTCGCAAGTTTCGTTTTTATAACATATGGTTTCATTTAAGTGAGCATTATTATTGAGTTCAACAGTTGTACCACCCTTAGCCGCATTTATGATGGGTTGACTATAATTTTCTCCTGCTTTAATACTTATGCCATGTAAAGAATTAAGCTGTGCAGCTGCTACAGTTGTCATATATTACCTAATTTTTACCTAAAATTTAATCAATGAGGATTTTAATCAATTACAGATTTTATTTTGTAACGATAGGTCAGCTTTTAATAGAACATCTAAAAGATGTCAATCTAATTTAGTTAAAAAACTTACGATTGAATTATTATTATTTTAGGGGAATAAGTTTATTGTGTAATATAATTAATTATGGGGTAGGTAATGTAGGATGATCTTAAATAATTTAGCTTATAAGGCTTAAGTTAAATTAAGCTTATAGGTGACGTTAGTCTCCATAAATACATTCATTTCAAATAAGAAATACTATACCAAAAATGCTGGCAATAATAATAGGGGTTTTAATTATTTCTTTCTTTTGTGTTTTTCTCTCCTCGTTTTTAATTATAACCCAGCAATTTCCTCATTCTCCGTCATCCCTGTATAAGTTCACTAATTTAAGTTCCAGATTAGGGCGTTCAAGTTAAGCGGATAGATAATGGTAAGCTCTGCAATCACTCGCAAATTCGTCATTCAGGTTCTTATCTTTTTTCCAAAATATTATCAATAAAATTGGCCTAGACTTTAGTCTATGGCCATAAATATTTTAATATTTTGGGTAAAAAAGAAAGAGACCTGAACCTACTTTAAGACTTGGAGTATTCAATAAATTTTACTTAAATTTTGCAATTATAGTAGATCAAGAAATAATTTACCTCTAATCAATAATTATTAAATTATTTC
>CAYZBM010000009.1:0-35111 GCA_964476705.1 uncultured Rickettsiales bacterium
TCTGATGCTATAGATTATGCTTTTTCTATAAAATATTCAAACTAATTTACTATATATGTTTTTTCAGGATATGTAGCATTATGAAAATGATTGATTATATGTGTATTTTATGTAAATCATTTTCTAATCTACTATATTTCAATCATGAAATACTATAGATTGCTTTTTGGGTAATTTTATTTTTAAATATCTTGTAAATAAGTGCTTACTCATTAGGAGTGGGGTCCGTTTAAGTTTAACTTATCCGGAGTATACTCCTTTTAAGTAAGCAAGTTAAGTGGTGGTGTCGGACATTTTTTATAGGGTAATATCACCTATAATCAATAGGTTGGCTTAAAAATAACTTAGTCTATACTTAGCAACTTTATCTGCATGCTAACTATTTGACCTTTATTAAGGATATTTTCGTAACCAATAATAGGTGGGCTTAAAGGATGTGGAGTTTTTTGTAATTCTGGAGTTATAGCAATTGCTCTCATGCCATTAAGTTTAGTTCCTATAATACCTTGCTCAAGTCCAATTGGTACATTACCGGCCCCCAATTTGAAAGATACTTCTTTGGATTCGGTAGTTACTTGTTTGCCATCTTGTGGATATGTTAAGAAATAGGTTATTTTTACTTTATCCCCGCATCTTACAATTTTAGTTGTTCCTTCTATAATATCTTGAGTTTGATAAGCATCATTATGAGTTTTAATCCCATCTTTTACCGCCATTAATTTAACTTCTATAGTTATAGCTTTGTCTTTAGGAATAAAATTGGATTTAAAATTAGGATTACCATAAGCTAATTTAGGCGGAATAATTAAACGCCTTTTGCCATTTACCTTCATTCCAATTATGCCATCTTCAAGTCCTGGTAATACTTTACCTTCACCAATAGTAAAAGTATTGGGTGTATTGTTTTTATAGGTGCTATCAAATTGGATTTTATTATCCATAAAAGATTCACTATTTATGGTAACTTCATTGCCGCAATAGGCAGTTTCTCCATCACCTTTAACCAAATCTAAAGTTAGGACTTCGCTTGACTCTTTTGCGGCAATATCTTCAATATTTTTACTGCCATATTTTTCTTCAATAGCTGAACCTATCCAAGCATCAACAAGAGCTTTGCCTTTAGGCGACTGCTGCATTTTTTCGATAATAGTTTTAGCTGGGGACTCTAGAAATTTAGCTGCGGGATTATTACTAGTTATAATTATGCTGTCTTTAGGATTTTTCTCATTTTTAGAATTATTACCCTTATATACGACCAGAGAATATACAATGATGGTAATTACCACCCAAGTCATCTTTTTTTTAGGTATAAATTTTTTGAACATGCTTAATCTTCAAATGAGTGTTAATTATAATAATCTTAACTGCGGAGATCTAACTTTACTACACGTTGAAGCGAAAATGCAAGACATCTCCATCATTGACTATATATTCTTTTCCCTCTAGTCGCATTTTCCCGGCATCTTTAGCACCTTGTTCGCCTTTGCCATCTATATAATCTTTAAAGCCGATAGTTTCTGAACGGATAAAACCTTTCTCAAAGTCGGTATGAATAACTCCAGCAGCTTGTGGCGCTAAAGATCCAGCTCTAATAGTCCAGGCATGAGCCTCTTTTGGCCCAATAGTAAAAAATGTGACTAGGTTAAGTAGGCTATATCCAGCCTTGATAACTTTATTTAAGCCAGTTTCAGTAACACCTAAAGTTTCTAAAAATTCTTTTTTATCTTCTTCTTTTTCTAGTAACGCTATTTCTTCTTCGATTTTTGCAGAAATAACAACACAAATGGCTCCCTCTTTTTGAGCTAGATCTTCTACTTGTTTAGTGTATTTATTGCCGGTGGCATATTCATTTTCATTAACATTACATACATACATTAAAGGTTTAGCGGTAATTAATTGAAGTTGCTTTAAAGTTTGTTTTTCCTCTAAGTCATTAAGAACTAAGCTTCTAGCGGGCTTGCCGGCTGCAAGAATAGGTAATATTTTTTTGAGCATTTCTAGCTCCTTTTGGACTTCTTTATCTGTGCCCTTAGCTTTTTTTTCAAGTCCAGGAATTCTTTTTTCTACCGATTCTAAATCAGCTAAAGTTAGCTCTATGTCAATAATTTCAGCATCTCGGATTGGATCTATAGAATTTTCGACATGGGTGATATTTTCATCTTCAAAACATCGCAAGACGTGAACGATTGCATCTACTTGTCTAATGTGGGATAAAAATTTATTGCCTAAGCCTTCGCCTTTACTCGCTCCTTTGACTATTCCAGCTATATCTACAAATTCTAATTGCGTATAGAGAATGGTTTTAGAATTAGCTATTTTAGCCAGTTCTATTAGGCGTTCGTCCGGAACATTAACTCTGCCGATATTAGGTTCTATAGTACAAAAAGGATAGTTAGCTGCTTCCGCTGCTGCGGTTTGAGTTAAAGCATTAAACAAAGTTGATTTACCAACGTTAGGAAGTCCTACTATACCGCAATTAAAACCCATATTATTATTTCCAATATCTAAAAAATTTAAAATTTTGTCTTTAAGAGTTAAGCTTATTCATAAATAAATCATTTTGTTTTTTTATTAGTAAGTCACAATTATCTGCTATATTTTCACATAGAGATTTTATTTCTTTTTGTTCTTGTTTGCTAAAATTAGCTAGTACATAGTCAGAAATATCTATTCCCAAGGGCTTATCTATACCAATTCTTACTCTAGTTATTTCCTTGCCCATATGGTCATAAACGCTTTTTATTCCATTATGACCTGCTGGATTTCCGCCAATTCTTACTCTAACTTTTCCTAGAGCTAAATCAGCTTCGTCATGAAAGATAATAATATTTTCTGGATTTATTTGATAAAACTGTGCAGTTTTAACAACTGCATTGCCTGATTTATTCATATAAGTTTGTGGTTTTAGCAATATAACTTTTTGCCCAGCTATAATTCCTTGGCTTAAAGAGCCACTAAATTTTTTTTGCCATTTAGAAAAGGAATTAGTTAGAGAGCTACTAGCTAGTCGGTCTATAACCATAAACCCAACATTATGCCTGGTATTTTCATACTCAGAGCCAGGATTACCAAGACCAACCAATAAATACATTTAAGCTATACTAGTTACAGTTTTAATTACTTACCTTTTTTAGCACCACCAGGAGTACCTGCAGCAGGAGCTGCGGCAGTTGTAGCTGCTGGAGTTGCAGCTGCATCAGCAGTTTTAGTTTCGTCTTCAGTAGATTCAGTACGGCCAACTACTGTTGCGATAGTAAAATCACGATTTTTAATGGCAGGGCTTGTACCTTGAGGTAAAGCAACATGACTAATATGTACAGTATCGCCAATTTGTAATTCGCCCAAATCAATAACTATTTTTTCTGGAATTTTATCAACATCGCAAATAAGTTCAATATCACGTCTTACTATGTTTAGTACGCCACCACGCTTTAAACCTGGAGATTTTTCAGCATTGATAAAACGTACACCAACCATCACAGAAACTTGTTCACCTTGGTTAATACGTAAGAAATCTACATGCAAAGGCACGTCGCTTACTGGATCTAATTGTACGTCTCTTGGTAATACTCTAATCACATTTCCATCAATAGAAATATCCATTACTTTTGATGTAAAATGGCCTTTTTCATACTGAGTAGTTAATTCTTTTAAATCTGTAGAAATACGAATTTCTTGACTGTTTTTGCCATATATAATGGCTGGAATTCTTCCAGCTCTTCTTAAAGTACGAGCTGGTCCTTTACCAGATACATCTCTTGTTTGTGCGGTTAGCGTAAGTATCTCAGACATGACTTAATATTCTCCATTAACTTAAAAACTAAAAACAATATAAAACTTAAATAAATAACTACTAATAACTATTTCTAAACTTAAGGCATCTTTTAATCAAACAAAGAAGAAACCGAGGTTTCTTCGGAAATACGCTTAATAGCCTCCGCAAGTAACGGAGCTATTGATATAACCCTGATTTTTGGAGTAGCCAAAACTTCATCAGTAGGGCGGATGCTATCTGTAATAACTAGGCTATTTAACTTAGAATTTTCTATACGCTCTAAAGCCTTGCCGGACAGCACTCCATGGGTAATATAAGCATAAACAGAATTGGCCCCATTTTTCAATAGCGCTTCTGCAGCATTACATAACGTGCCGGCGGAATCTACTATATCATCAACAATAATGCAATCTTTTCCTTTAATATCGCCAATAATATTCATAACTTCGGAGAAACCCGCTCTTTCCCTGCGTTTGTCGATGATAGCAAGCGTAGAATCTATGCGTTTTGCATAGGCTCTAGCTCTAACTACTCCGCCAACATCAGGAGAAACTACAACCAAGTTTTTTAAATCAAAACGATTTTTTATATCTTTAGTAAATACGGTCTCAGCAAATAAATTATCAAGAGGAATATCAAAAAAGCCTTGAATTTGGCCGGCATGAAGATCGATAGTTAAGACTCTGTCTGCTCCGGCTTTGGTTAAAATATCGGCAACTAATTTAGCGGCTATGGGCGTTCTCGGGCCAACCTTGCGATCTTGCCTGGCATAGCCATAATAAGGAACTACCGCCGTTATTCTCTTGGCAGAAGCCCGTTTTAAAGCGTCTATAGTAAGCAGAAGCTCCATGATGTGGTCATTTGCTGGATAAGAGGTTGGTTGAATTATGAAGACGTCTTCTCCGCGGATATTTTCTAGTATTTCAACAAAAACTTCATTGTCAGCAAAACATTTTACGCTAGCATTTATTAAATTTATGCCTAGGCATTTTGCTATTTCTGTGGCAAGAGGGATATTGCTATTTCCAGCGATAAGTTTCATAACAAACTGCAATTTTTATTTTTGATGAATATTTACTAGAATTTACTTTAGTTATTTTTATTGTGACGGGAACATAACAAAACAAATTGCATATGTAAAGAGGGACTATATGAGTAAGCTAAATCTTGTAATTTAGGCTTTAGATAATTATATTAGGACTGTAAAAAATAACTCAAGGATAATAAATCTGTTGATATACAAAACCATATTGTTGCGAGACATAAAGTTAGCTTTGGCTGGGGCTACTTCTTTTTTAAATTTAGCCTTATTCTTTTTGATAGCAACAAGCTTATTTGTCTTTGCTAGTAACGATCCTGATTTGATTGTCAAAAATTCCGTGGCGGTAATTTGGGCTTGCGCTACTTTGGCGGCATTAATTGGCTTAAATGAAATATATTATAATGATTATGTTAGCGGGCATTTGGAGCAATTATTTATCTCAGGATTTTCGCTTGAAAACATAGTTATTGCCAAAATGTTATCTTATTGTTTAATTACTTGTTTGCCAATTATGCTAGTTGCTCCTTTGGTAATTATTATGCTGCAAGCTGATATTTGGATAATGCCCTACTTGTTTTTTGGAATAATGTTACTAAGTATTATAAGTAGTGTTTGTGCGGCATTAACTTTAGAAGTAAGTAAAGTTAGGGTTATAGCAGAGTTGTTATTACTGCCATTATTTATTCCAGTAATAATTTTTGGTACTAATAAATCTTTATTTATGCTTCTGGCCTTGGTTTTATTTATGTTGCCACTTTGTGTTATTGCCTCTAAAGTTGCTTTAAACTCAGCCCTAAAATCCTAAGAATAATTTAAAATCAAAAAGCCCAAGATATTGTTATGATAAAAAAATGCATAAAAAAATTTTTTAAGAAAAAAAATAAAGTTGCAGTTATTCGATTAGCTGGAGTTATTGGTCAAGATAGTGCAATGAAATCAGGTTTGTCGCTGGAAAATATTGACCAAGCAATAGAAAAAGCTTTTGCGACTAAAGATATAAAAGCTGTGGCACTAGCTATTAATTCTCCTGGCGGCTCACCAGTGCAATCAGAACTTATTTATCGTAAGATTAGAAGTCTATCATTAGAGAAAAAACTAACGGTATATAGTTTTGTTGAAGATTGCGCGGCATCCGGAGGTTATTGGCTAGCTTTGGCTGGAGATGAGATCTATGTAAGCAGTAGTTCTATAGTTGGTAGTATCGGAGTTATTTCGGCGGGCTTTGGTTTTGTGGAAGCAATAAAAAAAATCGGCATTGAAAGAAGAATATATACCCAAGGTAAAAATAAATCGATACTTGATCCATTTTCTAAAGAAAAGTCTGAAGATATCGCGATTATTTCAAGAGTGCAGGCGGCTATCCATAATATATTCAAAGATATAGTTAGAGAAAGAAGGCAAGGTAAAATTAATAATGAGCAAGAAGATAGTCTGTTTAATGGCGAGTTTTGGTGCGGTGCTGAAGCCAAAGATTTGGGCCTGGTTGATGGTATAGACAACTTGTATGATTTTATGCGTCATAAATATGGCAAAGATGTTGAGTTTGTCAAAACTAATAAACCATCTGGCTGGCTAAAAAGAAAGCTAGGAGTTAGCGCTTTAGGTATAGATGAAAAAATTATAGCAATTTTGGATGAACGGATGCTAAAATCAAGGATTGGCTTGTAAAGCTAGATTTATTCGATATGCTTAAGGGCCATTCTTTCTAATTGGTATTTTGATTTTTTATGAGTAAGTTAGCTACATCTAAAACCTTATCCTTTCAAGGGATGATTAGTACTCTTGAAGATTATTGGAAAAAGCAAGGTTGTGTAATCCTCCAGCCATTTCATACCGAAGTTGGCGCTGGAACCTTGCACCCAGCTACTGTTTTGCGAGCGCTTACCGACAATCCATGGAACGTTGCTTATGTTCAGCCTTCTATTCGGCCAAAGGATGGTAGATATGGTGAGAATCCTAACCGGTTGCAGCATTATTTTCAATATCAAGTAATTTTAAAACCATCTCCTGATGACATACAGGATAAATATCTAGAAAGTCTAAAACTTCTGGGTATAGATTTTGTGAATCATGATATTAGATTTGTTGAAGATGATTGGGAGAATCCTACGGTTGGAGCCTGGGGTTTGGGTTGGGAAGTATGGTGTGATGGAATGGAAGTTTCACAATTTACTTATATGCAGCAAGTTGGTGGAATAAATTGCTCTCCAGTTCCAGGAGAACTCACTTACGGCCTAGAAAGGCTTGCTATGTATATTCAGCAAGTAGACAGCGTTTACGATTTACGCTATAACGATTCAGGTGTTACTTATGGTGATATATTTTTAAAGAATGAGCAGCAATATTCAGCTTATAATCTTGAATATGCTAATGTTGAAAATCTGTTGGATAATTTTACAAGATTAGAAAAAGAATGTAACTTTTTATTAGCAAAAAATTTACCACTTCCGGCTTATGATCATTGTTTAAAAGCAAGTCACTGCTTAAACATGTTAGATGCTAGAGGGGTAATTGGAGTAACAGAAAGAGCTTCTTATATTTTAAGAGTTAGGAACCTGGCCAAGGCTTGTTGTGAGTCTTGGGTTGCCCTGCATAATAAATAATTTAATATAGATTTAAGAGATAGATATATGTTGATAACAATGCTTAAGAGTAAAATTCATCGTGCAACTGTAACCCAGGCTGATTTAAATTATGAGGGCTCTATTACTGTAGATAAAGAGCTTTTAGAATTGTCTGGAATATTGCCTTATGAGCAAGTTGATGTCCTTGATATTAATAATGGTCAAAGATTTACAACTTATGCTATAGAAGCGCCTAAGGGTTCAAAAGAAATTTGTATTAATGGGGCCGCGGCTCGGTTAGTACAAAAAGGTGATTTAGTAATTATTTGTAGTTACTGTCAAATTGAAGATAAAAAAGCTGCAAGCTTTAAACCAAAAATTGTGCTTCTAGATAAACTTAACAAAATATCAGTAAAAAAATAATGGCTGAATTACTAATTGAATTTTTTAGCGAAGAAATTCCAGCAAAAATGCAAAGAACTGTGCCAATACAGTTTCAAAATAATTTAAGTGAATCACTTAAATCCAATTTTATTTCTTATGAAAAAATAGCGTTTTTTGCAACGCCGAGAAGAATTACTTTTGTTGTTTCTGGATTACCAGAAGTTCAAGTAGATAATATTATTGAAAAAAAAGGTCCTATGGTTGGTGCTAAAGAGCAGGCTATTGATGGTTTTATAAAATCATCGGGGATAACTAAAGAGCAGCTAGTTATTAAATCTACGCCTAAGGGAGATTTTTATTTTATTATAACCCAGCAAAAAGGCCGGAAGGTTAAAGAAATATTACCAGAGATTATAGCTACTATAACTAAAAATTTTACCTGGCCTAAATCAATGCGTTGGGGTAATTATGATATTGCTTGGGTTAGACCTCTTCATAGTATAATTTGTTTATTTAATGGTAAAATATTACCGATAATTTTTGGCCCAATTAAAGCTAGTAATACTACTTCCGGCCATAGATTTCTGGCTCCAGATATTATAGAGGTAAAAGATTTTGCTGATTATAATAAAAAATTACAAAAAGCTTATGTGGTTTTAGATCATAAAGATAGGCGAGATTTAATTTTAGAGCAAATTAGTAAAATAACTGAAAAACTTAATCTGCAGCTTAAAAATGATGATGAATTACTTGAAGAGATAGCAGGGATAGTTGAATATCCAGTAGTTATCTTAGGTAATATAGCCAATGAATTTATGTATTTGCCAGAAGAAGTTCTAATTAGCGTGATGCGAACACATCAGAAATATTTAGCTCTTGAGGACAAAAATGCTAATCTAGCGCCGTATTTTATTGCAGTTGCGAATATTAAAGCAAGAGATAATGGCAAAAAAATTACCGAAGGATTTAATAAGGTTCTTAAAGCTCGCTTATCTGATGCTAAATTCTTTTATGATCATGATAAAAGTGAGAAATTAGCAAATAATATTGCTAAGCTTGATACGATTATTTTTCATGCGAAACTAGGTTCTGTGGGGCAAAAAGTAAACAATATAGAAAAGCTAGCTTATGTTATTGCTGATTATTTTCCAAAGATTACAAAAGATTGGGTAAAAGATGCGGCTAATCTTTGTAAGGCGGACTTAGTTAGTAATATGGTTTTAGAATTTCCTGAATTACAAGGAATAATGGGGCGTTATTATGCGCTGGCTTCTGGCTATAACAAAGAAGTAGCTCAGGCAATATACGAGCATTATCTGCCGATAGCGGCAGGAGGAGATTTACCGCAATCAGATTTAGGAAAGATAATTGCACTTAGCGATAAAATAGATAGTTTGGTGGGCTTATTTGCTATTAATCAAATTCCTACAGGTTCAAAAGATCCTTTTGCTTTAAGAAGAGCTTGTATTGGAGTGGTAAGAATTATTATATCGACAAATCTTGATATTAAGCTCTCAACTATATTTGAGAAGGCTCTAGATAGCTATGCTGGTATTTTAAAATTATCAGAAAATCAAAAAGCTGAAATCTTAAAAAGTCTTTTAGATTTTATAATTGATAGATTTAAAGTTATTCTGCAAAATGAGAGTATTTCTCATGATTTGCTTGCTGCGGTTTTTGAATCCGAAGATAAAGATAATCTAGTAAAATTATACCGTAAAATTTTATCTCTTAAAGATTTTGTCTTAACTAATGCCGGAAAAGATTTACTTAGTGCATATAAGAGAGCTACGAATATAGTTAAAGCAGAAGAGAAAAAAGACCAGATTCAATATCAAGGAGCTCCTGATGCAAAATTATTAGAGCTTGAGGAAGAGAAAAAAATATATAGTCTTTTTGCAGACCTTAAACCAGAGATACTAAAAGCCATACAACAAGATGATTATATATTTGTTATGCAGACGTTAGCTAGACTTCAAAATCCTATTAATGATTTTTTTGATAAAGTAGTAGTTAATACTGAGAATAAGGCTTTAAGGCAAAATCGCTTGTTGCTTTTAGCTACTTTCCGTGATTTACTTGCTCCAATAGCTAATTTTGATGCAATTATTGCATCTTAGTTGGTTGTGAAAAAGTGTTTTTTTATAAAAAAACACTTTTTTCCCAGTTGTATATGTAGTCTATAATCCTTGGGAACGGCCCTGCGGATTATAGACAAATCCAAAAAAATGAACACTGGTTCATTTTTTATTTAATTAACAAAAAATTTGCCAGTGCAAATTTTTTTAATTTATAATCTATACGTAGGGCCGTTCCCAAGGATAGATTATTCATTATTAAACTGAAAAAATATCGTAAGATGTTTTTTCAGGGGCGACATCCTAGTATTTAAGTCCTTTAGTCTTTTATAAAATTGTTGCAAAAGCTGCTAATTTAGCCTATTACTCCCTATCTCTACGCTTCCAATGTTTAACTTGATTTTATATGGGTGTTTAAAAGAAAATGGCAAAGTGGGTATATAGTTTTGGTGATGGCGCAGCTGAAGGCGATGTGACAATGCGAAATCTTCTTGGTGGTAAGGGTGCTAATTTAGCCGATATGTGCTCTCTTGGACTTCCGGTTCCTCCTGGATTTACTATAACTACTGAAGTTTGTACTTACTATTACAAAAATGGAAATAAATATCCTGCTGAATTAAAGCAGCAAGTAACAACAGCCTTAGCTGATATTGAAAATTCATTAAAAATTAAATTTGGCGATAATAACAACCCTTTACTAGTATCGGTAAGATCGGGAGCGCGAGCTTCTATGCCAGGAATGATGGATACAGTTTTAAATTTGGGTTTAAATGATCAAACCGTTGAAGGCTTAGCTAAAAAAAGTAACAATGAACGTTTTGCCTTTGATAGTTACCGTAGATTTATCCAGATGTATTCAGACGTGGTATTGGGTGTTGATCATTTTCATTTTGAAGAATTATTAGACTTAAAAAAACAAGAAAGAGGTGTTAGTCTAGATACTGACCTTGATGCTAAAGATTTACGTTCTTTAGTTAAAGAATATAAAGATAAAGTAAAAGAAGAATTGGGTCGTGACTTCCCTCAAGATGTTAATGAACAATTATGGGGTGCTATTGGCGCTGTATTTGCTTCATGGATGAATAATCGGGCTATTACTTACCGCAGACTTAATGATATTCCAGCTGAATGGGGAACAGCGGTTAATGTTCAGTCAATGGTATTTGGGAATATGGGTAATGATTGTGCTACTGGAGTTGCATTCACCAGAAATCCTGCAACTGGAGAAAATGCCTTTTATGGTGAGTATTTAATTAATGCTCAAGGTGAGGATGTGGTAGCTGGAATTAGAACTCCACAACAAATTACTATTAAAGGTAAAGAGCAAAATTCATTAACTCTTCCCTCTATGGAAGAAGAAATGCCGGAAGTTTATGCTGATTTGGTAAAAATCTATAGAAGACTTGAAACTCACTATAGAGATATGCAAGATATAGAATTTACCGTGCAAAATAAAAAATTATGGATTTTACAAACGCGAAATGGCAAAAGAACGGCAGGTGCTGCAGTTAGAATTGCCGTTGATTTAGTTAGTGAAGGGCTGATTAGTCAAGACGAAGCCATATTAAGAATTGATCCAATATCTCTTGATCAATTACTTCATCCAACGCTTGACCCAAAAGCTAAAATAAAAGTTATTGATAGAGGACTTCCTGCGTCTCCTGGTGCTGCGTCTGGTGCTGCGGTATTTTGTGCTGAAGAAGCTGAGACTAGGGCGGCAAGAGGTGAAAAAGTTATTTTAGTACGAATCGAGACTAGCCCAGAAGATATTCACGGCATGCATGCAGCCGTTGGTATTTTAACGGCAAGAGGTGGTATGACTTCACATGCAGCAGTTGTTGCTCGTGGTATGGGTAGACCTTGTGTATCTGGTGCTGGTGGCCTAATTATTCATTATGAATCTAAAACTTGTAGGGTAGGTAATACTAGTTTTGCTGAAGGCGATATAATAACTATCAATGGCTCAACTGGCGAAGTAATGTTAGGTGAAGTGCCAACTATCCAACCAATATTATCCGGAGATTTTGCAACGATAATGTCTTGGGCCGATAAAATTCGTATCCTTAAAGTTAGAACTAATGCCGAAACTCCGCAAGATGCTGGAGTTGCGCGTAAATTTGGAGCTGAAGGAATAGGTCTATGCCGGACCGAACATATGTTCTTTGATAATGAAAGAATTGTGGCGGTACGTGAGATGATTTTGGCCGATAGTGAAAAGGGTAGAAGAGTGGCGCTTGCTAAAATAATGCCAATGCAGAAAAAAGATTTTATAGAAATATTTTCAATAATGGAAGGCTTGCCTGTAACTATAAGACTGTTAGATCCGCCGTTACATGAGTTTCTACCGCATAGTAAAGAAGACATGCAAGAAGTTGCTGCGCAAGCTGGAGTTAGTTTAGATACCGTAGAAAGACGCTCAGCGCAATTACATGAACATAATCCAATGTTAGGGCATCGTGGTTGTAGATTGGGAATTACTTATCCTGAAATCTATGAAATGCAAGCCAGAGCAATTTTTGAAGCGGCTTTAGAGGTAGCAGCAAGTGGTAAAAAAGTTCTACCAGAAATTATGATTCCACTTTCTTTAAGTAAAAAAGAAATGGAGATCTTAAAAATAGTTATTGATAATGTAGCCAAAGAAGTATTTGCCGCAAAAAATAGTACTATACCTTATTTGGTAGGAACCATGATTGAGTTACCGCGTGCGGCACTTAAAGCTGGTGAAATTGCAGAAGTTGCAGAGTTTTTTAGTTTTGGTACCAACGATCTAACCCAAACTACCTTAGGAATCTCCAGAGATGATGCTTCATCTTTTATTGGTAAATATAAAGATGCAGGAATTTTTGAACAAGATCCTTTCGTCAGATTAGATACTGAAGGTGTTGGGGAGCTTATCCAGATCGCAGCGGAAAGAGGGAAAAAAACTAGGGCCAATATTAAACTAGGTATTTGCGGTGAACATGGTGGCAACCCAGAATCAATTAGCTTTTGCCAGCAAATAGGCCTAGATTATGTTTCTTGTTCGCCTTATCGGGTGCCAATTGCAAGGCTAGCTGCAGCACAAGCGGCGTTAAGGCAGAAAAAAGTATAGTGGATATGTTTTATTTAGAATCCATTCAAATATTCTAGTTACTTATATTTTGAAGAGTTCTGCCTCCAGCTTCAAGGTCTTTTCCTATGCCGTGCATAGTGTTACAAGAAGCAATTATGGCAAGTAGCGCTAATGCTAAAATAAAAATTGCAGTTTTCATAAGATCTTTTAGTTTGGGATTTAGGTTATCTATTTGCATTATATCATTATAATAAAAGCTAATCATCAAAAACAAAATATAAAAATATTCTTATCTAAATATTTAAGCAAATATAGTAGATTAAGAAAGAATTTATTATATGTGTATTTTATGTAAATCATTTTCTAATCTACTATACTTACAATAATATTTTATGTTTTACTGAAGGCTCCATAAATACATTCATTTCAATTAAGAAATACTATACCAGGAAGTCCTACTTGGGCAAGAAAGTGCGAAATAGAGTGTTGGTTAACATATTGTTTTTAAATGATAAAATCTAATATCTAACGCAAAAATTAAAAAATACAGTTTTGCGTTAGATATTAAGGGGTGATAATCTAACGCAAAATTTCAAAATCTAATTCTTGCGTTAGATAGTTAAGCGTGATAAACTAACGCAAAACTTCGAAATCTAATTCTTGCGTTAATTTATGGTTAAGAAAATTTTTATTGGCAGAGAGTATCAATTAGGGCAATTAGAAGATCTAACCTTCAAAAAAGTGGCTAGTTTGGTAGTTATTAAAGGGAGGAGGAGAATAGGTAAAAGCAAGTTAGTTCAGGAATTTGCTAAGAATAAAAATTTCTATCATTTTTCTGGTATTCCGCCAACTGAAGATTTAACCTCTTTAGAGCAAAAAAAAGAATTTGCCAGTCAGTTAAGTAAGCAAAGTTCTTTACCAAATATAGCTACTAATAATTGGAGTGATTTATTTGATTTATTGTGGCAAGAAGTTAAAGATAAACCAGCCGTTATTCTTTTTGATGAAATAACCTGGCTGGGGCATAAAGACCCTACTTTCTTGCCAAAACTAAAAAATGCCTGGGATATACAATTTAAAAATAATGGTAAATTAATACTTATTTTATGTGGATCAATTTCGACATGGATTGAGAAAAACATTCTTAGTAGTACTGGATATTTAGGTAGAGTAAGTCTTAATATTACTTTGAAAGAGCTTTCTATAAGGGAGAGCTCACTTATGTTAAGTAAAATTGGGTTCAAGCGTTCTAATTATGAAAAATTCTTAATTCTCTCTGTAACAGGAGGAGTTCCGTGGTACATCGAGCTGATATCTCCGCAATATGGAGCTTTAGATAATATTAGAAAATTATGTTTTGAACCAGATAGTGTCTTAAGTCTTGAACATGACCATATATTTTTAGATTTGTTTGGCAGAAGAAGTGAGATATATGGTAAGATTGCTAATTCTTTATCTAATGGGAAGAAAGAATATAAAGAAATTTCTAAGATAACTGGTTATGCTAGTGGTGGAATTCTAAGTGAATATATTAATGATATGATTATATCAGGGTATATTACCGCATATAATAGTTGGTCATTTAAAAGTAAAAAATATTCTAGCATAGTTTTATATGGACTTTCTGATAATTACTTACAGTTTTACTATAGCAATATTTTACCTCGTATTAACAATATAAAAGATGGTGAGTTCTTAGATGTTAATATTGCGGCATTACCATGGTTTTATAGTGTGATGGGTTTGCAATTTGAAAATATGGTATTAAATAATCGTAATCTCATATACTCAATTTTGAACTTAAAAAAAGAAGAAATTATAGCCAGTAATCCTTATTTACAAAGGAAAACTAAGAATCAAGAAGGTTGTCAAATTGATTTACTAATTCAAACTAACTTAAATACCTTATTTATTTGTGAAATTAAGTTTAGTAGGAATAGAATTGATTCTGCAGTGATAGTAGAAGTACAAAAAAAAATAGGAGCACTTAAATATCCAAAAAATATTACCTGTATTCCAGTTCTAATTCATATTAATGGAGTAACAGATGCTGTTATTGATTCTGAATATTTTTATAGAATAATTGATTTCAGTGAGTTTTTGAAATGATTAACTAGCCACAAAATCTAAATAATTTGTGCTATTAATAATTTCTACTTTAGCTTCGGGATATTGGTTAAGGAAGCTTTTAGTGTTTTTAGATTCTTTTTCTTTCCATTTTAGTTCATAGGCCATTATCTTGCCATTTTGTTCTTCGATAAGGTCAATTTCTTTTTTTTGGTAATTGCGCCAGAAAAAAATATTGATTAGTTTTCCTTTATATTTATTGCGTTTTAGCCTTTCTAAGAATACAAAATTTTCCCATAAACCACCTTTATCATCACGAAGTTCCAGGCGATTAAAATTACTAATAAGGGCATTTCTAATTCCTAAATCAATAAAATAATATTTGTTTTTTTTATTAAGTTCTTTGCGTAAGTTGCTACTATAGGCCCCGAGCTTTATTATAATAAAGTATTTTTCTAGGAGGTCTAAGTATTTTAGTACGGTTTTATTATCTATAGCTAGAGCTTTTGCTAATTCATCAATTGATACTTCATTGCCAATTTGAAAGGCTAACATACGTAGTAATTTTTGAATAGTATCTGAACTACGGATGGCATAGAAAGAGAGTATATCTTTATATAAGTAAGAGCCAATTAACTCTTCTAAATATTCTATCTTTTCTTTTTCTGATGCAGAAGTAAGAACTTCTGGATAGCTGCCAAACCGCAAATAATTTTCTAAATTCTCTTTAAGTTCAATATTATTAAAAGAATTTTTTAATTCCAGCTGGCTTAAAGTAAACATAGTTAAAGTTTTTTTTCTACCAACTAATGGTTCGCCAATTTTATTAGCTAAGTCAAAAGAAGAGGAGCCGGTAGCAATTACTTTAATATTTTCTACATTATCGACAATAATTTTTAGCGCCAAACCTATATTCTCAATTTCTTGGGCTTCATCAATTACGATTAATTCATAACCTTTACAAAATTCTGTGATTTGTTCAAAAGCCCCTGATTGTAGTATGTTTTTAACACTGATGTTATCTCCAGAGACTAATTTATATTTATAAGAAGACGTAGCAAGAAAATTTTTAATTAAAGTAGTTTTTCCAACTCTTCTAGCGCCATAAATAATTAAAACCTTATTAGGTTTTATATAATTATCAAGATCATCATAATAACGTATAAACATAATTTTATCTAATATTAAGACTTTAGCTCCTAATATTTATATAAAAATTTGGACTTAAAGTCAAGATATTTCGAGAATTAAAGGGAAAGATAGGCATTAACAAGTATTTCCTAGCAATTTAAAAGTCTTCTGAGCTATATCTTTTATAAATTTATTATACAAATAATTGACATATATTTCTTATTATGCGAGTAGTTAATTTCTTAATTATTAGTGATCTATAAAACGGGAAAATTTTATAATGCTTAGTCGGACTTTGTCAGTAGCAAGAAGCGTAGTGCAAGGAGCAACTCGTCGTAATTATTGGGGGTTAGATCCCAATAATATTCTTCATAGAGAATTGGCTGCAGAATTGCAAAGAATGGGGTTAGATCTTAGATACGTTACTGACGTACAAAGATGGACGCCGCTAATAATTGCGGCAAAATTAAATAAGCCTACATTAGTTGCTAGGGTATGTGGCTCTACTCCTTCTAATGAAATGGCCGGAACTATTAATAGAGTAAGCAAAAGGGGAGAAACTGCTTTAGATATAGCCGAATCTTTTAGAAATAATAATATTGTAAAAATACTAGAAAAATTTGGTGCAGCGCCAGTAGGAAATAGTACAACTAGAGCCTTTCTTAAAGACTTAAGAAAGAAAAATGGTTTTTCTCTAGTTTATAGTATTATAAATAATAATAAGACTTTGGTTAATTCTGCTAATGAGCACGGAACTACATTGTTACATTTATCTTGCCAATATGGAGAATTAGCATTAGTGCAAGATTTATTACTAAAAGGAGCAGATTCAGGTGCAAAGGATAATGATGGTAATAATTCAGCTCTTCATTTAGCAAAAAATATGAAAATGCAAAGGAGGTCTATAAATGATTCGGGTAGTTACGTCCCTTTGTTGCAATTAGTAGCGTATATGGATGAACATGAACTTGATTCAGTTAATAAATCAGGTGAAAGTATTTGCAGCGTATTATCTCTTACTCACAAACAAATGAGTAAATTATTATCAGAAGCCAGAAAATTAAGACTAGATTTGCACCAGCATACGGATTTAACTGAGGCGGCTTTAGAAAAATTGAGATTCAATCCTGCAGAATTATTAGGAAGATAATTATAGTAGATCAAGCAATGATTTGCCCATAATCAATAATTGTTAAATTATTTATTTGATATCGTTTTTCTAATAACCAATATCCCGCCTAAAATAGCAATAAATGGAAAAAGCCAAATAAAATAGGTAAAGGGGCCCATAGGAGTATATAGTAAAATATTATCACCATAACTGCTTTTTAAGAAAGTTTTTATCTCTGCATCGCTCTTACCCGCCTTAATTTGGCTTTGAATTAGCTTGCGCATATCTTTAGCTAAACGAACTTGTGAATCGTAAATAGATTCGCCTTGGCAAACTTGGCATCTAATTTCTTTAAATAAATTATTAGCACGTTTATCTAAGGCCTCATCACAATAAGCGGATCCTGTAAATAATGTAAGATTTAATATAATAGTTACAATTAATGCTAAAAATCTAGTTATGTAGCTCATGATTTTTAATTTTTTATAAGGGGTAATATTTCTTGGTTAATAATCTCTGGCGTTAAGGGGCCTTTTTGGTGAAAAATAACTTCCTTACCATTTTTAACTAAGAAGGTTTCCGGGACTCCAGTTAGTCCAAGATTAATCTCTAGACTTCCTTCATTATCTATAGCAACTTTCTTATACGGGTTGCCGTTTTTATTTAACCATTTAGTTAAAGTTTTCTCATCATCATGCCAGGCTATACCATAAATATTTATCTTATTATTTTTTCCTAAGTCTAAAAGATCGGCATTTTCAGCAATACAAGAAGTGCACCAAGAAGCAAAAAAATTAAGTAAGGCAAATTTATCAGAACTAAGAGTTTTATGGGATAATTGTTCGGAAGAATTTAAGATCTTTAAACTAAATTCTGGAATTTTTTTTTCAATAATTTTTGTATTCTCAATAGATTTTGGTTTAAATAAAGAAAATAGCATTATACCAAGAAATACTAAAATTAAGAATATAGTTACGTATAAAGCTTTATTTTTCATTTTTTTCTCCTTGATCTACTATATTTGGAGATTATAGATAATATTCCCCCTACACACATTAAAATTGCTCCCAGCCAAATACCTCTAACCATTGGCTTATAATAAATTCTAAGCTCATATTTATTATGATTTTTAACTTCCCCTAAGACTAAATATAGATCAGAAAGCCTGTGGGTATAAATAGCAGACTCGCTAGTTGTTTGTGCTTCAATTGGAAAAAATCTAGTTTCTGGAGTTAAAGTTGCAAGCTTTTTATTATTTTTAGCTATATCAAATACTCCCTGGCGTAACATATAATTATCTCTAGCAAACAAGGTCATATCTTTTAAAGTGATTGCATAATCAGCTACAATGATAGTTTGCTCGGGCTTGAGCCAAACTTGTTTTTCTATTTCCTTATTATTGAGCACACTAAGGCTAATAACTAATAAACCAAGTCCTACATGGGCAATAGCACTTGATAAAAAATATATAGATATTTTATTGCCGCGTTTAAATAATAAATGGAGAGAAATAAAAATTATCCACCACCCTAAGGTAGTAAAAAGTAAATTTCCACCAGTTATTATTGTGGCAAAAATTGCCATTAATAGTGAAGGAATAGTTCTCATTATCCAAACATTAAAATTTTCTTTTATTGTCCCAATATTTAAGGCGGGAACAATGCTCGCCAAAATTAAAAAGGGCACAGAAATATAGCGTAAGATAATGTTGAAATAAGGAGCAGCAACAGAAATAAATTGATTAAAAAATAACTGCATAATAATTGGATAGACTATAGAAAGTAGAATAGTTAAACAAAATACTACTAAAAATAAATTATTTAAGAGCAACCCAACTTCTTTAATTTGTAAGTTAGCTGCAGGAATAATAAGTTTTTTATTATATAAAGTATATTTGTAATAGGTAATTATTGAGCCAATTAAAACAAACCCCAAAAATATCAAGATATAAATACCTCGAGCCGGATCTGAAGCAAAACTATGCACAGAAGTTAGAATTCCAGAGCGGACAAAAAATATTCCGATTAAAGAAAGTATAAAAGCAAAATTAGCTAGCAGTATAATCCATTTGTAAAAAGCACTATCTTTTCGTTCAAAAATTACAATACTATGTAGTAATGCGGTGCTAATTAGCCAAGGCATTAAAGAAACATTCTCAACTGGATCCCAGAACCAATATCCTCCCCAGCCCAACTCTCTATAAGCCCACCAACTACCTAAGGCAATACCTAGAGTTAAAAAACTAAAGCTAATCAAATTCCAGCATTTAATTGCGGCAATAATTTTAGGCTTTTCTTCATTAGAAATCTGAGCGTAAATTGCTAAAGCAAAAACTACTGATAATCCTAGGTAACCCATATATAAAATAGGTGGATGGATAGCCAGCCCCATATCTTGTAATACTGGATTTAAACCCAAACCAGACTCCGGAACAATTTTTAGCATAGTAAATGGATTAGAAGTAAAAAGCATAAAGCCAATAAAGGCAATAATAATTATGGCGTGGATTTTTAAAGCTTCATGATAATTTTTTTGCTTTATAGCTAAAATAAGTTGATAGACTGAGAGTATAAAGGTCATTAATAATATAGAACCTTCATGATTGCCCCAAGTTCCTGCTATTTTATATAATAAAGGTTTGGCTTGATGTGAGTTATTAAAAACATTAAGTAATGAGAAATCTGAAGTTATATGGGCATAAAGCAGAACAACAAAAGCTAAAAATAAACTTAAAGCAATAGTAGATGCTGCCAGAATTCTTTTATTATTAGCGCAGTTAGATGCTTGCCATAAACAGCTAATAAGTCCTATATATAAAAATATATTGCCTAAAATTCCATTCATTTGTTCCATCTACCTTGTTTTTTTAAAGATTCAACAAGCTCTTTAGGCATATATTTTTCATCATGTTTAGTTAGTAAGGTTTTAGCTTGTAATACCTCATTCTTATCAAAAGATCCTTGGGCAATCATTCCTTGTTCTTCCCTAAAAAGATTAGGTAATAGACCATGATATTCTACTTTTATATCTTGATTACCATCAGTAATAGAAAAATAAATAGCTTTATCTTCAATTTTTAAAGAAGATTTTTTTACTAAGCCGCCAATTCTAACAACTTTATTTTTGAAATTATCATTATTTTTAGTTTGAGAATATTCAGTTGGTGAATAAAAGAAAATCAAATTCTGATTAAAATATTGGGCAAATAAAAAAACTCCAGCTCCCATAGAAACTAAAGAAAATAATATAAAGATTAATCTTTTATGCTTAGCTTTCATCTTTTTTTACGTATTTTTCATATTTTTTTCTAGTCTTTATATAGCGTATAACTACATATAAAGTAAGTAATATAAGCAAAAACCCAGCTATTGTGTAACTAGCAATGATAAATGGAAGATAGTTTTGCATGTTTTAAATACGCCAATATATATTTAATTAATATAATGAGGAATGGATTATGTTGTTTTGCTTATATCAAAAATACTAAAAATAATCAATATTTACCATTTCCTTATATAATCAATATATCTTCACATAGAAAATAAATCTTATCGTAAGTACACTGCCTGCTTAAACATATAATTAAATTTAAAGCGTTAAAGGGTACGATAATGAAAACAGGAAAATTTCTAATTACAACCATATTAAGTACGGGACTACTGCTTAATTTGGGATTTTCATCTTATGCTGCAGATAGTATTGTTAAAAGTACTGTAAATACCGTAGGTGAGCCGATTAAACAAGAAGAATTAAGGGATCCGCGTATAGCAGCCACAAGTTTTATTGAGCATGTTAATTTTGCTCGGGTAGCTTTAGCGATGAAAAATGCTGATTTGGCTAATAGGCATATTGCGCAAGCTGAAAGTTTAGTTGCGGTTATAAAAAACTCAACTGCTGAACAACGCAAAATTACTGAAGTTGAAACTGGCAGGGTGATTTATCAGTATGATACAGACTATAAATATCATTATTTTCCTATAGAAGCTGGCTTAGCAGAAGTTAAACAAATGTCTAATGGTCCAATCTGGGCTAAAGATGATTTAGCGGTAACCGATGCGGATATAGTTTATCTTACTTTAGATTTAACCGGTAATAAAACCGAAAATTATTTAAATGAAGCAAAAAAAGCGATTATATCATCTAATTTAAAAGATGCGGACAATCAGCTAGCTAAATTAACTGATGATGTAATTAAAGTTAGTGATGAAATTGCTTTACCAAATGTGGTGGCTCATGACAACATAGCTCTTGCTCGTAGTTTTATTGCTGCTAAAAATTATTCTGGTGCTAGTTATGCATTAAAACATGCTGATGAAGCTTTAGATAAAATGGAAAATAATCCTGAATATAAATCTCATAATGCGGAAATAATCTCTATGCGTAAAGATGTTAGCGAATTACAAGCCAATATAGCTAAGAAAAATCCAACATTAATCAATAAGGCTAATGCTAAAATGGATAAATGGTGGAAAGAGCTAAAAAAATGGTCTACTAATAAAGTAAAGTAAGTTTATACTATATTCTATAGTAGATCAGCGACCTACTATCTATGATGCTACATCCCGGAATAAATCTAAGGACAGGTTATCCTGAATAAAACATATTCGTATAATAGCTTTTATGTTTTATTCAGGATTCTTTTGTTCGGTAGCGCTTTTTTGTCATAAAATTAAAAAGAAATATGTAATGGAAAAAGATCTGTCTAAAAATAGAGCACTAAAAGAAAGTAATTTATTTGAAGAAAATCGAGAGATTTCTCATCGTAAGATATTAAGCTCAGTTTCTCATGATCTAAAAACTCCATTATCTGGAGTTATTGGCTCTCTTGAGACTTATCAAAGAACCAAGAGTAAGCTTACAGAAGATAAAAAAGATATTCTAATAAATACAGCCTTACAAGAATCTTATCGGTTAGATAGTTTTATAAATAACATATTAGATATGGCAAGATTAGAGGCCAAAATAGTATCGATTAAAAAAGAAAAATATCGGATTGATCTATTGCTGGAAGATTGTTTAATAGATATGGGCAATCGTCTTAAAGATTGTAAAATAGAAATTAAAGCTCACGCCACCAATTTTTTTGTTAATATGGATCATTTGTTATTGATGCGGGCTATATGTATTATATTAGATAATGCTGCAAAATATTGTAGCATAACTACGGTAATAAAAATTGATTATGAAAAAAGCGCAGAATTTGTAATTATTAGAATACAAGATAGTGGGCCAGGAATTCCTGAATCGCAAAAGGAAGAGATATTTTGTAAATATGCTCGTATTGCCAAACAAGATTATAAACAGGGCGGTACAGGTCTTGGATTACCAATTTGTAGAGCTATTATGAATTTATTAGGTGGGTCGGTAACTACTAGTAATGTTGGTAATGAGATGGGCAGAGGTGCAATTTTTGCTCTTATATTTTTAGCTTAAGTTCTTACAAAAAGAAGCCAGTGATCTATCTTAGATCCTGGCTTCTTTTAAATTTTATCTTATTTTTTAACTTATAATAATTCTTTTGGATTGCGGCCGGTAATTATACTATAAATTAAACTTATTACAAAAAGTATAATAAATACTCCGGCTAAAAATCTTGCAATTCCAGCAAAATCAGAGGCTAAGCCACCAAAGCCGAAAAATCCGGCAACTATTGCTAAAAGAAAAAAGGTAATAACGTAGACTAACATATTTGATCTCCTTATATAAACTAACATTTTTATTCTCCTAAAATTAAAAAACTAGAAATTTATTTCCAGATAGGTTTACCAAGATATAAATCTTTTTTATCGGTTAATCCTCCGGCTGCAGCACCAGCTGCTCCCCCTATTGCCGCTCCAACAGCTGGATTCCCCCCAATAATTGCACCACCAACAGCGCCAACCCCAGCTCCTATGCCTCCACCGCTAATTGCACGATCTTTTTTACTATGACCGCAGCCTGAAGCTAGAGTTAACAAAATAATTGTAGTGAGTATTGTTGTTAATTTTCTCATAAATTTATCCTCCTTTTTTATGTCCATATACAAACAATAAACAACCTCATACAAACTTACTGTATGGAAAAATGCTTTATATGTAAGGTAATTATAAAGAGATTAAAACTTAAGCAATTTGAGAGGGGGTAGTTTCTACTAATTCCATTCTATAACCAATTCCTGGAATGGTAGTAATATAAATTGGCATTTGTGGATTAGCTTCTATTTTCTCTCGAATTTGTCCGATATATACACGTAAATATGTAGTATCGTCAGCGTGCGCTATGCCCCAAACTTTTTTTAAAATTTCTTTGTGAGTTAGCATCTTGCCGCAATTTACCATAAAATGCCTGAGTAGATCATATTCTTTGGGAGTAAAATTAGTTAATTGATCATTTATAAAGACTTCATGACTAACTAAATTCATTCGTAAAAAGCCATTATGGAGCTCAGATTCTCCGGTTTCTTGTATAGCAGAGCTACGTAATGAAGCATTAATTCTTGCTATCAAAACTCCAACATTAAATGGCTTAGTAATAAAATCATTGGCGCCTAGATTTAAAGCTTGAATTATTTCTTCGTCGGAAGAACGAACTGAAAGAACAATAATTGGAACTTGTGACCATTCACGAATTGCGGTAATTACATCTTTACCATCCATATCTGGTAGGCCTAAATCAAGCAATATTAAATCAGGCTTTATTGAAATACACATGCGAATAGCCTGTTTTCCTGAAGTGCTTTCAATAATTTTAAAATTTTCAGCCTCCAAGAGAATGGCCAGCATTTTGTGAATTTGTATTTCATCATCTACCACTAAAATTGTATTCTTTTTTTCTGACATAAATTTTCTTATATATAGTTTAGGGGCTAATATAGCAGTTAAAGCTTGCAGTTACCTAAATTTTTTATAGATCCCAGACTAAATCTGGGATATGCAGCATCATAGCAATGATTTATGTAAGTAAATAAAGTGGAAAATCATTGCTTGATCTGCTATAATTCTAGGAATTGTACAAATATATTATGCTTATTATGTTGATTTGGCTATATAATACATTGAATATGTAAGAATGGCATGGGGTGTAGTAACTTTAAGCTTACAGATATAATTATAGATTATGAATATTTTTGAAATGGTCCCGCATTTTTTAAAAACATTTTTCCAACAAATCTCTATAATAAATTGAAATCTAGCAAAAAATACTTCCCCTAAGAGAAATATTATTTTAGGATGAATGGTTAGAAAAAAATAATAAGATATTAGGGTATTTTAAAAAGGATTGTAAGCAAAGATGGCTAATAAAGCAGTACTTATAAAAGAAGTTGGCGAACCAGATGTTTTAAAATTTCAAGAAATTCCAGATCCTAAGGCTCCGGGACCTGAGCAAGTTCTTATAAGACAAACTGCAGTTGGGGTTAATTATATAGATAGTTATTATCGCAGTGGTTTATATAAATTAAATAATTTTCCTTATATTCCTGGTGTTGAAGCAGTTGGAGTGGTTGAAGCTGTAGGTCCTGGAGTTACTTTAGCTTTAGGTACTAGAGTAGGTTATGCAACTGCAACCAGTGGAGCTTATTGTCAAAGACGAGTTATTGAATTAAAAAAATTATATCCAATCCCTAACTATATTACTGATGAAGTTGCTGTTGCGGTTGGTCATAAGGGTATGACTGCGCATATGTTAATTTTTAGAGTTTATCGGGTTAATAAGAGAGATACAGTATTAATTAACAATGTGACTGATGGTGTTGGCCAAATTTTATGCCAGTGGGTTAAACATTTAGGTGCTAGAGTTATAGGTACAGTTGATTCACAAGAGAAAATGCCAATTGCAAAAAGGCTTGGCTGTAATTTTGTAGCTAATTATAAAGAAGGTGATTCGGTAGTTAAAGTTGTTCGTGAAGCTACAAATGGTGATGGAGTTAGTATAGTATATGATTCTGTCGGAAAAGATTGTTTAGCTTTATCCTTACAATCATTAATGCCAATAGGCTATTACGTTAATTACGATCAGTCTTGTGGGTCTATTCCTGGAATCAATATGTTGTCGTTAGCTGGAAAAGGTTTGATTGTAACTAGAGCAAATGTTCATCTTTATAAAACTAATGCTATTGAGATGTCTTTAACCGCTAATGAAATTTTTTCCAAAATTAAGCAAGGTGTTATTATTCCCAATATCGGAGCTAGTTATTCTTTAGCTGAAGCAGCAAGAGCGCATGCTGATATGAAATCGCAACGAGTTATGGGCTCGATAATCTTAAAAGTGTAGTAATATATAGCAAATTATTTGCTCTGATATATTCTTTACCCCCCAAAAAAAACACTTTAAATTAGTTAATTTATTAGATATCTTTATAGACGAGGATAGATTTTGCGTGTAATATCGTAATTAAAGTGTAGTTTTTAAATTTAAATAAAAAGTTTGTAATTCAAATGATCGAAGGAGAAGGTTTATGGCTGGAATTCAGAATAGTGCTGCTCATATTTTAGAGAAGATTAATGCACTAGCGGTTGGAGGAGATGATAAACAAGCTGAGGATGGTATAATTGATATCATTAATAACTATAATCAGACTCTATCCAATCCAAGTTGTATTGAACTTATATACAAAGCCATATTAAAAGAAAATATAAATATAATAAATGCCTTAATAGAACAAATATGTAGAGTAAATCCAGAAAATGGGGCTAAAACTAAAAATTCAGCTTTAATTTTTGCATCAGGATTTACAAACAAACCAGAAATAGTAAATGCCATATTAGATAAAGGAGCGGACATAGAATTTCTAAATGGGAATGGTTTTAGACCTATTATTGCAGCTGCCAATTCTGGGCGAACGGCTGTAATATCTGCTCTGTTAGCTAGAGGTGCTAATATAAATTCTAAAAATGAAAATGGAGAAACAGCTTTAATTATGGCTGCTTCTAGAGGGCATTTAGGTGCTGTTAGAGAATTATTAGATAAAGGTGCTGATATAAACGCTAGAGATAATAAGCTTATTAAAGATGAAGCTACTAAAGAAAATAAGATTATTGGACTGACCTCTTTAATATTAGCTGCTAAAAAAGGACATTTGAATATTGTTAAAGAGTTATTAGATAGAGGTGCTGATATAAAAGAAAAATCTATTGCGTATGAACAAACAGCTTTGATAGAGGCAGCTTATGAAGGGCATTTAAATGTAGTTAAAGAGTTATTAGCTAGAGGGGCAGATATAGAATCTAAAGATATTAATGTAAGGACAGCCTTATCTATAGCTGCTTTAAGCGGGAATTTAGATGTAGTTAAAGAGTTATTAGATAGAGGGGCCGATAAAGAAGCTAAAGATAAATATGGGAGAACAGCTTTAATTTATGCTGCTTTAAGCGGGAATTTAGATGTGGTTAAAGAGTTATTAGCTAGGGGTGCTGATATAAATAGTAAAGATGGACAAAAGTTTACGGCATTACATTGTGCTGCTTCTAAAGGACACTCAGAATTATCAATGCATTTATTAACTATAGAAGGTCAGGAAAATCTAGTTAAATCTGTCGACAATGATTTTGGTTATCAGTTGTTGGGGTTTGCAGCTAGAGGTGGAGCCATAGGTTTAATGAATCATTTATTGGATAATTTTAAAGATATTGATATTAACTACAGATCTGAAAAGAACTTTCAGCAGACAGCTCTACAGACTGCGATAGGTTGTAATCAATTCGAAGCAGCTAGATTATTAATAGATCGCGGTGCAGATATCAATATTCCAGATATAGATGGAGAAATGGCTGTAGATTATACTCATACTCCGCGTGTTGAGGCTCTTAAAGATAAAGAACTGCGTCAAGGTCATAGAGAGCTGGCTGAATTTTTAATCAGTAAGGGGGGGAAGCGTAAACCTGAATTTACACTAGTTGACATAGAGCCTAAAGTGGCTAATATTGTAGATGGTGCTTCTGCTGAGGGAGTTGGAACTGACAAGGTGCTAAATTAGGATCGGCATAAATCATCGGGCTATAGCGCAAAAATTTTTCTAAAAGCAACTTACTTTTGGCAATTAGGACAAAAGTAAGTTGCTCTTCCCGCCTGTCTAATCTCGCTAATTTTATTACTACAATTTTTACAATTTTGATTTGCTCTACTATATACGGCAAAATTATGTTGAAAATAACCAGCTTCGTCGGCGGCATTTCTATAATCTTTAAGGCTCGAGCCACCAGCTTTAATTGCCGCTAATAAAACTTCTTTAATAGAAGTAACTAATTTATCGCTCTCTTCTTGATCTAAACTTGTTGCGGTTCTTCTGGGGTCAATCTTTGCCATAAATAGACTCTCTGAAGCATATATATTTCCGATGCCTACAACTTTATGTCCATCCATTAAAAATTGTTTTATTGGCGTTTTAAAACCACGAGTTAGATTATATAAATATAAAGTATCAAATTCTTTAGTTAAAGGTTCGATACCTAAAACTGAAAGTAATTTGCAATCATTTATTTTGTCAGTTTCAACTATATCAACTAGGCCAAATCTTCTCGGATCATTAAAAACTAGATAATTATTATCATTTAATAAAATAGCTATATGATCGTGCTTATTAAGATTTTTTTGCCAAGAAGGGTCTTTTTTCTTTAAAATCATTTTTCCGCTCATGCCTAAATGCACAATAAGACTGTGGGATTCGTTAAGATCAAATAGAAGATATTTTGCCCGTCTTTTTATTCTAGTAATTTGCTTGTTTATAAGGATTTCTGCTAGGTTATCCGGCATTTTTTGTCTGAGATCCTTGCGTTTTATTAGGACATCTGCAATAATTTTATCTTGAACATCAGCTGTTAAACCTCTAACTATAGTTTCAACTTCAGGAAGTTCTGGCATATAAAGGACTCGTTTGATTTCTAATAGGATATAAAAGTTATAATATGGATAACATAAATTTCGGCTATAAGAAAGTTCCTTATGAGGAAAAAACTGGAATGGTTAAAGAAGTATTTAACCAAGTAGCTCCATATTATGACATAATGAATGATGTGATGAGTTTTGGTTTACATCGAATTTGGAAAAATATTTTTGTAAATAAAATCAAAGCAGCAAGGTCGTCAAATCTTTTAGATGTTGCAGGCGGAACTGGCGATATAGCTTTTAGATTTTTAAAAAGCTACAAAGATGTCAAAGTTACGATTTGTGATATTAATAATGAAATGTTAAATGCTGGCAAGCAAAAATCTATAGATGAAAATTTGTTTTTTAATAATAAAAATCATCAAGTTGATTGGCTTTGTGCTAATGCTGAGGATCTGCCTGTTGCAGATAATAGTTATGACTATTATACAATAGCTTTTGGAATTCGCAATGTAACTAATATATCTAAAGCTTTAAAAGAGGCCTATAGAGTATTAAAACCTGGCGGAAGATTTTTATGTTTAGAATTTTCACATGTTGATAATATAATATTGCAAAAATTATATGATTTTTATTCGTTTAAAGTTATTCCAAAATTAGGCGAAATTATTGCAAAAGATAGTGATTCGTATAATTATTTAGTTGAAAGTATTAGGTTGTTCCCTGAACAAGAAAATTTTAAAAAAATGATTGAGGCTAGTGGTTTCGAGGAAGTTACCTATGAGAATATGAATGGAGGAGTAGTTGCAATTCATAGTGGTTGGAAAATTTAATGATAAAAATATTTTTTTCCAGCAATATAATAAAACTGCCTTATATTAGCATAATCTTGCTTAAGTTTTTTATTATTAAAATTTTTGGCGGCAAGCCTGATATCTGTAAATTAATGATAAAATTAGGCCCATCTTTTATTAAATTTGGCCAAACTTTATCAGTACGTCCGGATATTATTGGCGAGGATTATGCCAATAGATTATCTTATCTCAGGGATAAAGTTCCACCATTTTCTAGTGAACAAGCTAAACAAATAATAGCTAAAGAACTAGGCAAAAATGTTAATCAATTATTTTCAGAATTTAATAGCGTGCCTGTTGCAGCCGCATCAATTGCTCAAGTGCATAGGGCCATAACTTTAGATGGGCATAAAATTGCAGTAAAAATATTAAGGCCAAAAATTGAGAAAAGATTTAAAAGTGATCTCGCCTTATTTTATTTTTTAGTAAAAATTGCGAATATTTTTCCCCAAAGTAAAAGATTAAGACTCAAAGAAATAGTAGATTTATTTGCACTTACCGTAAATAAAGAATTAGATTTAAGGTTAGAGGCGGCAGCATCTACTGAAATTAAAGAGAATTTAGCTAAAGATGCAAATATCTATATTCCAAAAATTTATTGGCAATATACTACGCATAAAATTATGGCTAGTGAATGGATAGATGGAATCCCAATTGATAATATCCAGGCGCTTAAAGAACATAAAATAAATCTTAACCAGTTAAGTCAAAATATATATCTAACTTTCTTAAATCAAGTTTATCGTGATGGTTTTTTTCATGCTGATATTCATCAAGGAAATATTTTTATCAGTAATAAGGGTATAATTATCCCGGTTGATTTTGGTATAACTGGAAGAATTGACGAGAAAACAAGATATTATGTAGCTGAAATATTAAGAGGTTTTTTAAGTTCTGACTATGAACATATTGCAAAAATTCATTTTGCAGCAGGTTACGTAGATAGCAGTAAAAATCTTGGTGATTTTATAACCGCACTAAGAGCTATTGGCGAGCCGATAAAAGATATGCCAGCTAAAGATATATCCTTAGCTAGCTTGCTTACTTCATTATTTAAAACTACCAAAGATTTTGAGATGCAAACTCAGCCGCAGTTACTTTTATTGCAAAAAACTCTTATTTTAGTAGAAGGCTTATGTCAAGATTTAGACCCTGAAATTAACTTGTGGGATTGTGCAAGACCTTGGATAAAACAATGGGCAAAAGATAATATTAGTGTAGGTGCGCAAATTAAAAATAAATCAAAAGACTTATTATTAGAATTAGTTAAATTTCCTGAGCAATTAAAGAAAATAGATGTTATCTTAAATAATATTGCCAAGATAGATGAAAAAAAAATAAAAACTTCAGAAAATAAATTATCTAATATCTATAATAATTCTATAACTAATATATTTTTGGCTATAATTTTATTTGTTCTAACCTTAATATTACTTAAATCTAAATGATTATTGTTTCTTGGAATATCAATTCAGTACGCTTAAGAATAGGCCTATTACAAGAGCTTATTGTAAAGCATAATCCTGATATAATTTGCTTGCAGGAAACTAAGGTTGTAGACGAATTATTTCCTAAACAAGATATTTTAGATTTGGGTTATAATTACTTAAAAATAAAAGGCCAAAAAAGTTATAATGGCGTCGCTATTTTATCAAAAATAGAATTTAAAGATGACTTTTCTTTAAAATTAGCCGACATAGATGACGCTAGGCATATTAGTATTACCTTGCCGCAAAATATTGAGCTTCATAATTTTTATATTCCTGCAGGTGGCGATGAGCCAGATCCGGTTGTTAATCCTAAATTTGCCCATAAATTAGCGGTAGTAGATTATATGGATAATTGGTTTAGGTTAAATAGAAAGCCTCAAGATAAAATAATTATCCTTGGTGATTTTAATATAGCTCCTTTAGAGCATGATGTTTGGTCGCATAAACAGTTGCTAAAGGTAGTTTCTCATACTCCCATTGAGGTTGAAAAACTAAATAAACTTAAATCTTCGCTTAACTGGCTTGATACAGCTAGGCATTTTGTTCCTGAAAAAGAAAAGCTTTATAGCTGGTGGAGTTATCGGAATAAAGATTGGAAAAAATCTAATCGCGGCCGGAGACTGGATCATATTTGGGTTACCAGAAGTCTAGAAGCTAATTTAGTTAGGCAAGAGATTATGAAAGATATGCGTGATCAGGCAAGTCCTTCTGACCATGTACCTGTTATTATAGAACTTAACCTGGATTAAGAATTTTATGCAAGCAATTGTGAATCTATTTACCACGAGAAGATTTCTTCCATTATTCGTTACTCAGTTTTTAGGGGCTTTTAATGATAATTTATATAGGACGGCATTATCCGTACTTATAATGTTTCATATATCTACAATATCAGCATCTCAAAAAGCTTTATATGCTTCTTTGGCAATAACAATTTTTATGTTGCCGTTTTTTTTATTTTCAGCAACTGCTGGGATTGTTGCCGACAAATATAATAAAGCAAAATTAATCAAAATTATTAAATTTTGTGAAATGGTGGTTATGAGTTTTGGGGCTATTGGATTTATAACTAGTAACTTGTACTTGTTAGGGATAGTCTTGTTTTTAACCGGAGTACAATCAACTTTTTTTGGGCCATTAAAATATTCAATACTACCTGATCACTTAAAAGATAATGAATTGCTTGCAGGAAATGCTTTAATTGAGGCTGGAACTTTTATTGCGATAATTTTAGGTACTGTTTTTGGCGGGCTAATATTTTCGGATTCAAGGATATTTTCAGCAGAAACAGTAGTAGTAGGGCTAGCTTTAATTAGTTTTATAATTACTTTATTTATTCCAGCAACTGGAGTGAGAACTGATGCTCCAGGCCCGAGTTTAAATTTTATTAAGGATATTTTTAGTATAATAAGAATAGCTAAAAATAACCATAAAGTGTTTAGTATAATTTTAGCACTTTCGTGGTTTTGGTTGATTGGAGCTATGATGATGAGTCAAATGCTGGAAGTTACTAAAGTTTTGCTAACTTCTGATCAAGCGGTATATACAATAATTCTAACTGCCTTTTGTATTGGTGTTGGCGTGGGTTCTATCTTATGTAATATGTTACTAAAAGGCAAAATTAGCGCTAGGCTGATCCCACTTAGTGCTTTAATAATTTCAATATTTCTTTTTGATTTATCTTATTCTATTTCTATCTTTCCAAGTAAGGCAGATGGGCTTTATAATATAGCAGAATTTACTAGTCATATTATAGGCAATAGAATTATTTTTGATTTTCTCTTAATAGCTCTATTTGGCGGTATTTATAGTGTGCCGCTTTATGCTATAATTCAACATGATTCTGCAAGTGCTGATCGTTCAAAAATAATTGCGGCAAATAATATTATGAATGCCTTATTTATGGTCATCTCTAGTGTAATTTGTACAGTACTTATAGCTAAAATATCATTATCTGTGCCGCTAGTATTTTCTTTATTTTCTGGAGCAAATTTATTGGTTGCCTATTATTCTTATAGAGTAATTAAATAATTAGATATAGTTATGAGAAAAATTCTTAGATTTATCTTAAATATTTTTTATCGAGTTGAAGTTCTTGGTTTGGAAAATTACACTAAAGCTGGAAAGAGGGTTTTATTAGTAGCTAATCATACTTCCTTTTTAGATGCTTTATTACTTGCAGTTTATTTGCCAGATAATTTAGGTTTTGCGATAAATAGTCATATTGCTAATTTAAGTATCTTTAAGCCTTTTTTGAGATTAGTGAAAACTTTTCCAATGGATCCTACCAATCCCTATGCATTAAAAAATCTTATTGAAATATTAAAAAAAGATGAGAAATGTGTTATATTCCCTGAAGGGAGAATAACCGTTACCGGCTCTTTGATGAAAATATATGAAGGGCCAGGTATGATAGCAGATAAGTCAGATGCTAATATTTTACCGGTTAAAATTGAAGGAGCAATTTATACACCATTTTCTAAGATGAAAGGAAAAGTAAAAACCAAATTTTTTCCTAAAATAAGAATTGTTATATTATCGCCAGTAAAAATTAAAATTCCAGCAGAAATTAAAGCTAGACAAAGAAGAAAACAATCTGGAGAAGAGCTCCATAAAATAATGCAAAATTTAATGTTTAAATCAGTAAATTTAGAGCAAACTATATTTGAAGGACTTCTTGAAGCTGTAAAAATTAATGGCTACTTGCATATAATAGCTGAAGATATAAAAAGAAGACCACTTAATTATCGTGAATTATTGCTTGGCAGTTTTATGCTGGGTGCTAAATTTAAGAAATTTTCTAAAATAGATGAGAATATTGGTATAATGTTACCTAATTCTCTGGCTAATTTAATAAGTTTTTTTGGTCTACAATCTATAGCTAGAACTCCAGCAATGCTTAATTATTCTAGTGGATTTAAGAATGTTATTACCGCTTGTAATACCGCTGAGATAAAAAATGTTATAAGCTCTAGAATATTCATTGAAAAAGCTAAATTGGCTAATTTAGTTTTAGAATTAGAAAAAGCTGAAATTAAAATTATTTATCTTGAAGATATAAATTCTAAGACTACTAACTTAGATAAGCTATTTTCTTTGTTTAAAACCTTCTTTCCTAAAAGATATTCGATACAATCAGATCCAGATCAAAAGGCGGTAATATTATTTACTTCTGGTTCAGAAGGTGTGCCTAAAGGGGTGGTTTTAAGTCATAAGAATATTAATGCTAATAGATGGCAAATTTCTTCGATTATTGATTTTAACCCTACGGATAAAATTCTTAATGCCCTACCGATGTTTCATTCTTTTGGTTTTACTATTGCAACTATTCTACCTACATTGGCTGGTATTAAGGTATTTTTCTATCCATCGCCATTACATTATAGAATAGTTCCTGAAATGATTTACGATACTAATGCGACTATAATCTTTGGAACAGATACTTTTCTTTCTGGTTATGCTAAATTTGCAAATGCATATGATTTCTATTCGGTGAGATATGCATTCGCTGGAGCTGAAAAATTAAAAGAAGAAACTAGAAAAATATATTCTGAAAAATATGGAGTTAGGATTTTTGAAGGTTATGGTTCAACTGAAACATCTCCAGTACTTGCTATGAATACCCCCATGCATAACAAAGCTGGTACGGTGGGGCAGTTATTGCCTGGAATTGAATATAGGCTAGAACAAATAGCCGGTATTGATGAGGGCGGAAAAATAATTGTTAAAGGACCAAATGTTATGCTTGGTTATTATTTAAATAATAATCCAGGAAAACTTATTCCTCCTGCGGCAAATGAATATGATACTGGCGATATTGTTAGTATAGATGCTGAAGGTTATATAACAATAAAAGGCAGAGCTAAGCGTTTTGCAAAAGTCGCAGGTGAGATGATATCTTTAACCGCAGTTGAAGGCTATTTAGCTAGTTTATGGCCAAATTATAATCATGCTGTTATTGCTATTCCTGATGAAAAAAAAGGCGAGCAATTGGTTTTATTTACAACAAAAGCTGATTTTGAACGTAGCGAGATATTAAATTATATAAAAAATAATGGAATTTCAGAGCTTTCAATTCCTAGAAAAATCAATTATATTAATAAAATACCTGTGCTTGGGACTGGCAAGGCTGACTATGTTGAATTAAAATCAATATTAAGTTCTTGCTCGTGAAAAAACATCTTAGGATAGTTTTATGAATAATATAAAAGAATCTTTTTTATCTCTTGCACAAAAAACTAATCGTTCCAAATAAACTCAACTGGTATTTGTATATCAGGATGTAGGCTTTGATGTACCGGACAAGATAAGGCCGCTTCGATTAATTTTTGCTTCTGCTCATTATTTGGATTTAGAGACACGCTGATAACTACAGTTAACTTTGCTATTCGTCTTACTGGCTTTGCTATCATTTCTTTTTGTACGCTGACTTTACTGCCCTCTAAATTTAATTTTAAATTATTGGCCGCGATTCCCATTATAGTTAACATACAACTACCTAAAGCTGCGGCAACTAAATCGGTTGGTGAAAAACTTTCACCCCTACCATGATTATCCTTAGGAGCGTCTGTATAGATTACAGTATTTGATGGCCCATGTTCAGCTTTACAGCGTAACTCACCTTGATAAATTATGTTTATATTAACCATATATTCTTTATAATTTTATAATTGTTTAATCTACTATAAGTAATTATATAATAATTATTAAAAAGTGCGCTAGGCATGGATGTTAAGTAGGTGGTGAAAGTCCACTATGGGCCC
>CAYZBM010000010.1:0-8095 GCA_964476705.1 uncultured Rickettsiales bacterium
TATTATCAATCACTCCATCTTTATTATCATCATAAAGCGCCAGTTTACTGTAAGCATTTATCTAATTATTACCAAATAATTCATTATTATTATCCTTAGTACTGGACATAAATATTAACGTGTAAGAAAAACTCATAAACTTACACAATAAATAATGTTAAATTAAGAAAAAATTGACAGTAAAATACATATATAATATTTTGAAGGAAAATAAGGAGACCGGCATGACGATTTTTGTGAGCTTTGCAGGAAAATAGTAAATCACCCATAAATCAACTTCAAAAAGGCCTGTTCTAGACTTGCAGTATTTTGCTGGCTCAAAAGATTTTTAGGTTTATCGGCAAAAACTATTTTAGCATTGTGAATTACCGCCATTCGGTCGCAAATTTCTTCAACATCAGATAAAATATGAGTCGTAAAAAAAATACTAGTTCCTTTATTTTTAAAATTTACTAACATATTTTTAAGCGCCAACCTTGCTTCTACATCAAGGCCGCTAGTTGGTTCATCTAAGATAAATAATGGTGCATCGATTAAAAATATAGATAAAAGCCCTAGTTTTTGCGCCATACCTTTAGAATATTTCCCAATTCTTTGATTTAATATATCAGGATTTAGACCAAATAACTCGGCTTGCTCTTTAGCTAATTTTATATCTAGTTTTTTATCATACCAAGATAAAGCTAAATTCAAGAATTCCAGCCCAGAGAGAAGTAAAGGAGCTTGAAATTTTTCTGGCAAATAAGCAATATTTTTCCGGCTTTCTGGATTGCTTGCTAAATTACCAAAAAATCTAACCTCTCCTTCATATTGTGTATATAACTGCAATATGATTTTAATCAAAGTAGTTTTACCAATACCATTCAAACCTACTAACGCATATATTTCGCCAGCATTTAAGCTTAACGATATATTATCTAAAACTTTCTTTTCAGGTAAAAAAATTTTACTAACATTCTTAATTTGTAATGGAGAAATCATATTATATATTCTTAATATCTCAAAATATTAGCTAATAATTCCAATTGCTCTTTATATTTTTTTTCTATTTTTGGAGCTTTTTTAATAATAACCGGATTTATTATAGCATCAACTTCTTTAAATGAATCGCCTTTAGAAGTTTGGACTATAATATCAGCTTTCTGATCATTATTTTTATCTTCAGCTATTAATTTACCTTCAATAATATCTAGCTTATTTACAGCAAAAGATTGATTAGGCTTTAAAATAAAGGCTATATCATTATTAAGTTTATTGATCATAATATTTTTATTATTGGTTAGATAACCTAAATTTTTATATTCTGATAAATCATCCTCCATCTTACTAATTACTTGGGCTAAAGGAGAATTTAGCCAGAGCAGTACAATTTTTTCAGAATTTATTTTTTTAATTTTTAAAAAATCATGACTATCTTTGCTAGTAATTTTATTACCATCAAGCCAAATCGTCCAATCATTTGCATTAGTAAATAATATAGAACTTAAATAGATCGAACTTGCATATTCTTTTTTACTTTCTTTAGTCGGTGGAATAACAATATTTTTTGGAATATTTTTAGTATCTATTTTTTTTACTTCCTCAAAGGGAAATAAATCCGGCAATAATTCACTAAGGGGAATATTTTTCTCATAAGATTCCAGAGCTTTATGTAACCAATCCATCTCTTGATCACTATAAATAAGCGATCTATTCTCTACCGCCGTTATATTTGGAACTATATCCGCATTTGCCTTTACAGAGTTATTGCTACTTTCTTTATTTATATTGGCAGGAATAATTGCAGGTTTTGCTAGATTATTATTTACCTCTTGCGCTAAACTTAAATTACTAAAAATAATAGTTAAGCTTGAAAAAAATATAAGAATATAAAAAAATGAATGGATATTTTTTTTAAATCTAATTGGCATATTATGCACCTCCATTATTATTTTTAGGTACATATTCTAAATCTTGCCATCTAAATTCAAGATTTGCAGAGACCAAGGGAACTTTTTCACCTTTAGCTATCCGTTCAATAACATTTTTTGAAACCTCAATCTCACGACTAACATTAAAAGTTCTAATAGTTATATAACCTGGGAATCTTTTTTGTAATTCAGTCAAAAAATTATAAACATATTCATCACTAAAGGCCTTAAAACTAATATTTACATTACTGGTATAAATTCTTGAAGTTGATTCATCTTCACCACTTAGCATAATCGGTTTGGAGAAAGATAAATCAAGACCAATAATTTTATATTTTTTCTCTAATTCATCTAATAAAGCTTTCGCTTTATTAATTTGTAACCCTTGTAAGGATTTTTTATCTTCAGGTAAGATTTTCCAAGTATTTATTGCGTCTGAAAAATCAATAGTTTTACGATTTAAACCCTCAAGTTTGTTAGTAATTGAGGCTATACTGGTTTTAGTTAAATTTCTGGTCTCCATCAGCTTAACTAAAACTGCATTTTGAAAATAAACCACAAAACCAATACATATAACTATAGCTAAATATTTTATAACTCTTTTAAGTAATAAACTTTGTAGTTGTTTTACCAGCATATAACTAATTAACTTCCTGTTTATTTTTGATAGTTAACTGTATGTCCAATTTATTATTCAAAGTACCAAACGATATTTTGTCAGGTAATTTGCTGTAATTAACACTATATTCAGCAAAATTTTTATTTAATAAAGAGACAAAAGCATCATAATTTTTAAATAATTCTTCAACATTTTTACCCATATTATAAAACTTAAAATTCACCAAAGAACTAATCACCCATTTTTCATCTTTATTAAAAGATGAATTAGCAGAAGATGATGAATTTGTTGGAGTATTATTATGATTAGTATTACTTGCTAAAGAATAATTAATTGCTAAAGAAGAAATATTTGCATAATTATTCTTTGCTTTAGCCACTTTATCTATTATTAGAATGGGATCATTAACCTTACTTGCAAGTATTTTGTAATTTCTTACGGCATCTAAAATTTTATCCGCATCATTCATATTATATTTATAAGTGACTTCAGCTTCTTTCCATTTATTTTCAATAATAACTTTATCTTTATTAAGTTTGCTTATTTCAATTTTAATAGTAAATAAATCTATTAATTTAAGCATACTATAGGGTACAAGTAGCATCATCATTACTATAAGAGCTATATTTAACCCTTGGTAGCTCAAGTTTAAATTATAAATTTGTTTAGTTTTTTTTGTAAATAATTTTAATTTTGTTTTGCTATTTATATAATTAGCCGCAACTAAAAGATCTGCAAATTTATCGCTATCTGAAGAAATATTATGTAATTTTACTAGGTTACATAATTCAAAAGGCGAATAAACAAAAAATTTTTTATTCCTAAACCTAACTTCAGATAGGCCTTTTTTAATCTCATTAGCCACCACAATTATAATATCTATCGGATCATAATCGGTAAAATTTAACCTTCTTAAATAATCGATAGTATTTAGGATTTCTTGTTCAACATTACCAGCTATTATATCGGGAACTGTTTCTTTGCCATTACGCACAAGTCTTGTAAAAACCACCTGATCTTTATGAAATACTATCTGGCGAAAGCCTCCAGTTTTATTATGTATGACTAAAATCTGCCAGTCACATTTTTTCTTAACTCCGTCATTAAATATGGAACTGTTAATCCTCCCTATAAAGGAAACCATTTCTGCAGGCAACATGGCAATACCGCAAAAACTATTCGGTAAAGAGGATAGAAAATCAAGCCAAGCTTCCAATGTTTCATTCATGGGTAATGAAACAAACATATAGATCCAGTCTTTTCTTCCTGTTTCTGCCCGGCCTAATAAATAAGCTCCTTTAATATCAGTCTCAACAAAATCACGCTCTAAGCGTTTATTAACTAATTTCCCGATACTTAAGGAACTAATGGCCGGAAGAATTTGTTTGTTATAATTTTGTTCCATATTATCTAAAATAACATGAATTTTAGCTTTAGGATGTTTTGCCAATAAATCTATAAATTCTTTGGTATCTACTGGAGCTGGCGACGGCGAAAATAATCTACTTACTAATTTTTTACCTACAAAATAAGCAAGTACAGCACCATCATCTCCGATCAGAATAATAATTTTTTCCTGCTGCGGGATTTTAATTTTTTTTAGTAGATCATTTTTTATCTTATCTATTTTCATATTAAAAATTCATATGACTAAAACTATTATATAAAGGCCCAAACACCGCCATAGATATCCATAACATCAATGCTCCCATAACAATGGTAAGTGCTGGCTGAATTATACCTATCATGTTATTTACGCTATCTTCAACCTCTCTATCATAAAAGAAGTTCACATTTTCAAGTGTGGCATCTAAATTACCACTATCTTCACCAACTTTAAACATCCGCAAAACTAAAGATGGAAATTGCGCAGAATTTTTTAAGGACAAAGTAAGCGACATACCATTTGATACTTCTTTTTTTGCCGCTAAAATATCTTTACTAATCACTTTATTTTTAACTGCTTCATTAGCCACAGAAAGACAATCTAAAATATCAATACCACTGCGATACATTATTCCAAAAAACCTACAAAATCTGGCCAATTCAATTTTTCTGATAGTATTCCCGATATAAGGAATATTTAATTTAAATTTATCAATATTATATTGCATTTGCGGATAAAATTTGGGCAATATCTTAAGTAAAGACACTATTAACACTGGAATAAGTAAAGCCACATACCAATAATTTACAAAAAAATTCGAGGTAGAAATTAAAGCTTTAGTATAAAAAGGTAATTCAAAATTTTGCGCGGTTAAAAAACTAGACAATTTAGGGATTACAAACAACATCATTAAAGATAAAATACCCACCATTAAAAAAAGTAAAAATATCGGATAATAAGTCGCCTTCTTAATTTTACGCTGAATATTGCTAATCCATCTTAAATGTTTAGCTAGATGAGAGAATATTTCGTATAGATTACCGGTTTTTTCACCAGCAGCAACAAGAGCGACGAATACAGAATCAAAGATTTTAGGATATTTTGCAAAAGCCGCAGATAATACACTGCCACTTCTTACTTCTTCATAAATATTTGTCATTACATCTTTGGCATATTCAGATTCCGCTGAATCTCTTAAATCAGCAATTGAATCAAGAATGGGAACTCCAGCCCGATCTAATTGCTCTAAATGCACACATAAAACTACCAAATCTTCAATTTTAACTTGATGAAAAAAACTCGAGCCTTTATTTTTTGATATAGATGAGCTAATTAAATCTAAGCCAATAATTGATATTTTTTTTTCTAAATCAGCTTCATTAGCGGCACTTACTTTACCTCTTACCTTTTTACCTTCTTTATTTAATGCAACATAGCTATAATTCTCAATCTGCATTACTCTAACCTTTCTGTCATATCAACAGTTCTGATTAATTCATCAATATCAGTAACCCCTTCTAAAACCTTATTTATGCCATCTTGGTACATTGGGACAAAATTATTTTTAAGAGCATAAGCTAAAATTACTCCCCGACTAGCATTTGTTGCTATTAACTCATCCATATTTTTATCAACAGCCAATATTTCACCTAAGGCAATCCGCCCTTTATAACCTGAGCCATAACATTCCTTACAGCCTTTATGTTTATAAATTGTTCTAGTATCCGCTTCATTCAATCCTAATAAATGTTTTTCAGAATCAGTTGGTATTACTTCTTCTTTACAGTGACTACATAATTTTCGCCCTAATCTTTGAGCTATAATACAAATTAAACTTCCAGCTAAAAGATATGGAGCAATCCCTATATCAATAAGCCGTGGAATAGCCCCAAATGCATCATTAGTATGCAAAGTACTAAATACTCGATGCCCGGTCATTGCAGCCCTTACTGCCATATTAGCAGTTTCTTTATCCCTGACCTCACCGATAAATATAACATCAGGATCTTGCCGTAATAAGGATTTAACTCCGGCGACAAAATCCATTCCCTTTTCTTCTTTAACATCAGATTGCCTAAGCATATTTAGCTGATACTCAACCGGATTTTCTAATGTCATAATATTTATATCAACGGAATTAATATAACTTAAGACTGAATAAAGAGTGGTAGTTTTACCAGAGCCGGTCGGACCAGTTACAATAACAATACCTTCAGGCCGACGTAATAAACGTTTAAATAATTTTTCATTATGTTCGCTGAAGCCAAGCTGATCAATACTCACTAAAGATTTATGCTTATCTAAAATCCTCATTACAATATTCTCACCAAAGATAGTAGGATGGGTTGCCACCCGAAAATCAATCTCCCGGCCTAAGACATAATGTGCCGTTCTTCCATCTTGAGGAACTCTAGTTTCAGCAATATTCATACCTGACATAATTTTAATTCTGACCACAATTGCTGGCCAATATTGCCGATGAAAACTTCTAATTTGAATTAACTTACCATCAATTCTATAACGTAATCTAATAAAAGCACTTTCTGGTTCAAAATGAATATCTGAAGCGCCTTTTTTAATCGCATCAACTAAAATCGCATCAACTAATCTGACAGTTGGATTAACGTAACCTGCCTCTTCAAAAGTTAGCTCTTTACTTTCATTAATTCCGGTTTCAATTTCTTTTAAAATACCACCAATAGAAGTTTCATAACCATAATATTGATCAATTACTTCTAAAATATTAGCTTCAGAGGCATAGACCGGCAATATTTTAATACCACTGGGAAAATAACGACTAATTTGATCGATAGCTAATATGTTATAGACATCAGATATTGCTACATACACTATATTATTATCGAGATTAACCGGAACAGCTTTATAACGCAGTGCTACTTCTTTAGGTATTTGCTTAATTAGTTTAGGATCAAGAACGGCTTTTTTAATATCAAAGCCCTTCATGTTAGAATACTCAGAAAGAACTTCACTCAAAGCACTTTCGGTAACAAATCCCATTTCAACTAAAAGAGTCCCTAGCATTTTTTTTGCATCTGGGTGATCACGTTGCTCTTTTATCGCAGTGTCTAATTGATCTTTAGAAATAAGTCCAAGCTCGAGTAATTTTTGCTCAAGTGGTATAGTATTTTTTTTAGCAACTTGACGCATAGGATTTGATGATTGGTCGTTATTACCAACATCAACATTAAGGCTAGAACTAGCCCTACTAAGAGGATCCCTCCCCTGAAAATTAGTTTCTTGCACTGCCAAAATTACCTATTTTAGTTTTACTTTAACTTATGGAATCTATAAATTGATTATTTTTCACTTCTTGCGAAAATTATCAATGCTAACTACATTATTCTCATTTTTAACTTTACTGGTCTCTTTTTTACTTAACTTCTTTTTAGTATCTTTAGTATTTTTGCCAGTTAACTTAGCTTCAAGTTTAATAGCATTATTATTAGCATCAGGAATATTTTTAATTTCTGTAGCCAGTCCCGTATCATTTGATTGCCTAAATTGTAAACCAAATTTAACACTAGGATCCGCAAAAGCAACTAAGGAAGGAAAAGGAACCGACACCTTCTCTTTTACATTATTAAAACTTAAGATTACAGAAAAACCTTCATCTGTAACCTCTAATGAATCAAATTGATGTTGTAAAACTATCGTAATTTCTTCTGGATATTTCTTTTTTAAGTTCTCAGAAATTTTAACTCCAGGATAATTAGTCGCAAAGGAAATAAAAAAATGGTGTTTTCCTGGCAGACCTTCTTTAATTACCTTCTGCAAGGCTTTCTTTACTATTATATGCATTGCATCATCAATAAGATGGCCATAATTTATAAAATCATCATCCATATAGTCTAAAAGCCTTAAGTTATAAAATTATATAAAAAATAATTTTAACTTCTAGAGATAAACTTAGCAAGAAGATATTAAGAATCAAAAAGAAAGATTATAATTATTTTAAATAATTATTGAAAAAATATGCTCAATTTCCAACCAAGAATTAGGTTAGCTTACAAACAAGAACATTTCTTAAAAGATTTTTAGGCGAAGGGTGAGATACCTTATTATGGTCTTGATACCTCAGGACAGCTTTGCTGACCTTTAACGATAAAATTACCAAAAACTCAAAATAGTTAAATTGATTATTTTTGAGGAATTTTTAGG
>CAYZBM010000010.1:8195-34301 GCA_964476705.1 uncultured Rickettsiales bacterium
ACACTTCGTACGTGAGGACAGCTTTAGTACCCTTTAACGACAAAATTACCAAAAACTCAAAATAGTTAAATTGATTATTTTTGAGGAATTTTTAGGCGAAGGTTGCTAAAGATACCGCAGCGTACACTTCGTACGTGAGGACAGCTTTAGTACCCTTTAACGACAAAATTACCAAAAAGAATCAATTTAAAGGGAGGCTTCTGTTGCCCGGCGCCCCCCAAACCGCTCGCAATTGACGCTTATGCAGCAGCAGCTAACGCTACTTCTTCAAAATTGTCGTTCGCAGCAACGAAATTATCGTTTGCACTTATAGTTTTTGATCTTTATACGGCAGTATCATACCGGGCAAAAAAAGCTCCTTTATTACGCACGTCGATGCTTGTTCATCCCCACCAAATAAAGACTTATTTTATCTTTATTTGGTGGAGATGCCGGGTACCGCCCCCGGGTCCGCAACGTCTATTCCAAACCTCAATTTATCACCATAGTACCTTTTAAGGGGTACATTTACATTATAACACAATTATTGTTTTTTGTAAATAATATATTGTCATTTCATAATTGAAATACATATAGAGGTCATGGATCCAGGAATAAATAAACGGGATATGTATAGTAGATTAAAAAAACATATACTCATAATACTATAGTATTTCATGATTGAAATGATCTATATTATGGATCCTGAACAAAACATAAATAGTATTATAAGTATATGTTTTTTCAGGATATGTAGCATCATAGAAATAATTTAATAATTATTGATTAGAGGTAAATTATTTTTTGATCTACTATATTTTATGTTTTATTTGGGATCCAAAAATACGTTCATTTCAATTAAGAAATACTGTAGCATTATATAAATAATTTATTTTATATTATTTTAGGTAAATTATTTCTTAATCTACTATAATTACATATTTACTTTTTAAAGCAGAGCTCTTAAGTTGTGTTTTAGAATTATTTTTACCAAAAGGCACAACTTGACCGGATACATAAAAAGAGAGAAAGAAAATGCTACTTACCCTAGAACAAGAAACTGAGATTAACGAGCTAAAACAACAAACGGCAAGCACTAAAAGACCAGTAGTTTCTGAGCTTGAAGAAATACTTTTTGAGCCAATAAAAATTCTCGATCATGGCTTTGTAAGAGTTGTGGATTATATGGGTGATGACTCAGCTATAGTGCAGGCTGCTCGCGTTTCTTATGGCAAAGGAACTAAAAAATTAAACCAAGACACCGGCCTTATTCGCTACTTATTGCGGCACCAACATACTACTCCTTTTGAAATGTGCGAAATTAAGTTCCATTTAAAAATGCCAATTTTTATCGCTAGACAATGGATTCGACACCGAACTGCTAATGTAAATGAATATTCAGCCCGCTATTCAATATTAGATAAAGAATTCTATATCCCATCTCCAGAAGCTCTTGCTGCACAATCGACCAAAAACCACCAAGGTCGTAGTGACGAGAAATTAACCCCAGAGGAAACTAAATGGGCTATAGATCTATTTAAAAAAGATGCCGATTTATGCTACAAACATTACGAAGAATTAATGAATGTTCGTAATGATGGTAGCCTTATAAATCCAGAACATAAGGGTATTGCAAGAGAATTAGCCAGAATGAATTTACCATTAAATATTTACACTCAATGGTACTGGAAAATAGACTTACACAACCTATTGCATTTTCTACATCTACGCGCCGATAGCCATGCCCAGCATGAAATTAGAGTTTACGCAACTGCCATGCTCGACATTGTCGCAAAATGGGTGCCAATAACCTATCAAGCCTTTATGGACTACCGTAAAGATGGCCATAAATTGTCGAAACAAACCTTAGCTATAGTTAAACGTATGCTTAAAGGAGAAAAGGTAGATAGCAGTAATTCAGGCCTAAGTCAGCGCGAGTGGGACGAATTCGCACAGGAATTTGGACTATAATTGCATTTAAATGCATATAGTCAACTTAAATCAGTTACTTGGCGCTAATTAACCTTGTCTTATTCATGAATATATACTATAATGAATATTATTTTAAAAATATGCAATATAATATATAAAAATACCCTGATGGATAATTTAATAGACGATTTTATAGAAGACATAATTCTTTCCTTAAAAAAGGCTAGAAAAATCCGCAAGCTAAGTCAAAAAGATCTAGCAGAAAAACTCTCTATTCCACAAAGTCACATTTCTAAAATAGAAAATGGCCGCATTAATCCGACAAGCCATTTATTAATCCAAATAGCCCGTACATTAGGATATGAATTAGTAGCAGTACCAAAAAAATATCTAAATGTAGTTGAAACTATAATCGACGAGAATCCAAAAAAAGGCCGCTGGCAAGAACCAGCTTATAGTCTAGATAAAGACGAGGATCATGATGAGTAAAGACAACACATTAAATGTATTATTATATAATAAAAAAATTGGAACAATAATATTAACTCCAACTGGACATAATATTTTTACCTTTAGCAATGATTATATTAACGATCAAAACAGACCCATATTAGGCCTTTCTTTTAAAGATAAAATGGGCGAAATTATAACCGATATAAGACCAACTCGCTTACAACTTCCTCCATTTTTTAGCAATCTTTTGCCTGAAGAACATTTACGTGAATATCTTGCTAAACGAGCAAAAGTTAGTGTTAAACGTGAGTTTTTTTTGCTTTGGGCCTTAGGAAAAGATCTACCAGGAGCAATTACCATTGAACCAGAGGATAAAGAAAGTTGGCCAGATTTTACTGAAAATGAATCAGATCAAACCCATAAAAATGCTTTAAGATTTTCCCTAGCTGGTATTCAGCTAAAATTTTCAGCTATAGCTAAACCTCACGGCGGATTAACCATTCCAGCACTTGGAATTGGCGGATCTTTTATTATAAAATTACCCTCACTACGTTTTGCAAGAATACCAGAAAACGAATATTCAATGATGTTACTGGCTAAAGAATTAAAAATGGATGTCCCGGAAATTGAGCTTGTTGAATTAAATAAGATTGACAATTTACCAAAAGATTTAGGACCACTTGCAGGACCAGCTCTAAAAATAAGACGTTTTGATCGTAGTGATAAAGGTCCAATCCATATCGAAGATTTTTCTCAAGTCTTCGCTACATACCCAGAAAACAAATACGAAACAGGTAGTTATAAAAACATCGCCGAAGTGATTGGCAAAGAAACTGAAACAAAAGATATAGAAGAATTTATTCGCCGGATAGTATTTAATACCTTAATTGGCAATGCTGACATGCATCTAAAAAACTGGTCGTTAATTTACCTTAATCCTAGAAAACCTAGTCTAGCTCCAGCTTATGATTTTGTTTCAACTATACCATTTATTACCGATAACAGTATGGCGTTAAAATATGTAAAAACTAAAAACATGCACGAATTATCGTTAGCTATGCTTACATATTTTGCTAATAAATCTAAGCTGCCAGAAGACCTAGTCCTTATAACTGCAAAAAATACTGTCAAAGATTTTTTAAGTTTATGGCATAGCGGAGTAAAGAATCTTCCTTTAGACAGCAGAACTATTTCGATAATTGAAAACCATTTTAAAGAGATAACTTTAGTTAAAGAAATAAAAAGTTACTAATCACTTAATTAAGTAACATTGTGATGCAAAAGGCGCGTTAGGTTTCTTTTGCCAATCTTCTCATAATTTTATATTGTCCATTCATAAGATTTTCCGATATATACAAATATACATCTGAAGAAATAAACCTTAATATATAGAATCGTCTTAAATTATGGTCAAACCTAGAACTAATTATATTGCTTCGCTAGATATTGGTAATAACAAAATTATCTGTTTAATTGCTGAAGTAAAATCAAATGGTGAGTTAAATGTAATTGGCATTGGTCATAATGAATCAGCCGGCATTAAATCAGGAACTATTGTTAATATTCAAAAAGCTGAAATTGCCATAAGGGCCGCGGTTAGTGCCGCCGAACAAATGGCAGGTATCAATGTTGATAAAATTATAGTTAATATTTCTGGAGCTAAACAAAAATCGCATTTAGTTAGCGTTGAAGTTCCTATCACCCAAGGGCAAGAAATAAATTCAAAAGATATAAATCGCCTGATTGAGGAAGCTTGTAAATATGTAGCCCAAGAAAATATCGAAATTGTTCATTGTATACCTATTGAATATATGATTGATAATAATCCAGGAATAACAGACCCTACTGGAATGTTCGGCACAGTACTTAGTGCTAACTTACATATTATCACCGCTTGTAGTAGCGTTATCCATAATCTTACTAACTGCTTAGCTAAATGCCATCTTGATGTTGAATATTACGTGTCGAGCCCTTTAGCCTCAGGTTATAGCTGTTTAAAAGAAGATGAAAAATTACTCGGCTGTATTTTAATTGAGTTTGGTGGCGGCAATACTACATTAAGTTATTTTAAAAATGGCCATATTGTTCATATGGATACTATTGCCTTAGGCGGCAGTCATATAACCAACGATATAGCACTGGGTATTTCTACCCATATTAATGGCGCTGAAAGAATTAAAACTTTATATGGAAGCCTTTTTAATAGCACTAACGACGAAAATGACCTGATTAACGTTCCAGTTATGGATAGTGAAAACACCGATAGCACTAATCAAATTGAACGAGCGATATTATTTGATATCATTTTGCCAAGAGTGGAAGAAATACTAGAAGCAATTAAAGATAATATCGACCATTCGAGCCTTGCTAAAACCGGGAAGACTATAATTATCACAGGCGGCGCATCACAATTATCAGGACTAAAAGAATTTGTAGCTCACTATTTAAATAAACAAGTACGTATCGGTATCCCGCCAAAACTTAATGGCCTCAATGATAATATCAAAGGACCTGCTTTTGCCACATCTATAGGTATGCTCCAATATAGTCTCGATAAATTAATCGCCGAAAATAAAGATAACCCGAAAAGCCCTTACTTTGTTAAAAATAGTATTAATAGTTTATCGAGATGGTTTAAGGAGAATTTTTGAAGAACCATTAAACTCTAGATTCCCTACTCCCGGATATTCTTCTAGTACTAGCAACACTAGCAGCACTAGCACCTAACAATGGAGTCCTCTCATTAACTTCTCTTTCTGCCAACTCCATAACATCTGGCTCATCTACGAAGCTAGAAGATAAGCTTTGTAATCTAGTAGAAATATATTGATTAGTCATTTCCTTATTTTGATCGGAAGCAAAAAATACTGTATTTTCACCTCTCAATATTCCTTCATATAAAACTTTAGCTCGATTTGTATTTGCTACAACACCATTACCAACTAAGTATCTTTCTGCTAAAGCACATTGAGCGGGAACATATCCAAGATCTGCAATTTTTCTACAAACTTCAAACATATCAGATCGATTAAAAACATCTTTATCTTTACATAGTTTAGAGATTTTATTACTACATGAATACGCAGCTAATTGATCAGAGGATAATCTTTTACTATATAAACTCACGTATAATTCAGCAGCCTCTGCTATTTTTTCTGATGATATATATATTTTAGCTAAATGGCCCATAGCTTCTTCACGAGGATTAGGAGTACCTTCATCAGAAGGATTAGCAATAGCTTTATTAAACCAAGACATAGCTAAATCCATAGCCGATTGATCACTAGATAAATCAGTCAATTTTAAATCACTGTGATTTAGAAAATAATATTCTCCTAGTAAATTTTGAGCCCAAGCATATCCCATATCAGCGGCTTTTTCTAAACCTTTAAAAACGTCTTTAGTTTCACTTTCATTAAATTCTTCACTTAATTTTTTCTTACCATAAGCATCACTTTCTGTAATAAAAATATATTGTAGCGTTAATATTCTACCTTCAACATCTTGAATTCCTTTAAATTTAGACAAATCACCTTCTCTTATTCTATTTTTTATTTCTTCTAATTTATCATAAATTTCTCTCAATTTATCATTAGAAAGCTTATCATTATACAATAAATCATCAAAACTACTTCTAAGAAAAGAATAAATATTAAAAGAATTAATATTCAAATCAGCTATACTATTGTTATGCTCAAACATTTTATAAACTCCTAAGTATTGATATAATTTATGTATTACCATAATAACATATCTTTCTTAAAAAAAAGTTAATATATCAACGATCATCTGCGGTCGACAAGAAGATTACTCCATCTGGCGTCAATATTTACCTCTAAAAGCCTAAAATTAATCTATAAAAATAGATAATTATAGATATCCCCGACACTCCTTAATCAAAATATCCAAATCCTGCTGATTTTTAGCTTCACAACGCATAACCAAACAGCTTTGGGTGTTGGACGCACGAAGTAACCACCAACCAAGTGAACTACTTACCCTCACCCCATCAATATCAGAGTAAGGAATATTTTTTTCTTTTAGCTTTTGTTTAATATTTGTAATTATCCCGAATTTTTCTTCTTCAATTACATCTATCCGAATTTCAGGAGTAACAAAACTAACTGGTAACTCATCATAAAATAAGCTTAAGTCTTTTTCGGCAAATAAATTAATAACTTTTACAGCAGCATATATACCATCATCAAAATTATGATTATCGGCAAAAAAGATATGACCACTTACCTCACCTGCCATTTGGGCATTTTCTTCTTTCATTTTAGCTTTAATTAAGGAATGACCACTTTTCCATAATATGGGAGTTCCGCCTTTTTGAGTGATAAAATCAATTAGAAATTGGCTTGATTTTATATCAAAAATTATTTTAGCTTTGGCTTTAGCTTTAATTATACTACTGGATAATATTGTAACTAATTGATCACCTTCGATAACTCTGCCCGACCGGTCAATAACTCCAATTCTGTCACCATCACCATCAAAGGCAATTCCTAAATCACATTTTTCTTTTTTTACAATATCTATTAACTCTATTAAATTTTCTTTATCAGATGGATCTGGATGATGCGCCGGGAAAGTACCATCTATTTTACTATTAAGTAATATATGCTTGCCTGGCATTAATTTAGTTAGTTCTTCAACAACAAAACCTGCAGCCCCGTTGCCTGGATCCCAAGCAATGGTTAAATTTTTAGGAGCAAAAGATAATTTATTTAATAACATTTTTATATAATCAGGATTCAGATCCTTTTTAATCACCTCACCTTGGCCACTTAAATATTTGCCAGATTCTGCAATTGCACCTAAATTTGTAATATCATCACCATAAAAAGGACGATCCTTAAGTAAAAATTTAAAACCATTATGATTTGGCGGATTATGCGAACCAGTAATCATGATACCTGCAGTGGCTTTTAAAAATTTCACGGCAAAATAAACTAATGGTGTTGGCCCTACCCCAATATCATAAACTTTTACGCCACTATCTTTTAAACCATTAATTATATTTTTGGCTAAATCTGGCGACGATAACCTACCATCAAAACCAACAACTATACTATCAATATTACCAGCAAAATTAGCTGCAACTTTGGTCGCAAAACTTCTCGCTATATGATATGCATCTTCATTATGCAAAGTTTCAGCAACTATACCTCTGATATCATAGGCTCTTAAAATAGTAGGATTTAATTTATGCATGTTTTATCACTCAAATGTTGAATTTTTATTATTAAGATTTCATATTAGGTTTACCAGGAAGGCTTGCAAGTAAAGGTATTAAAAACTTAAGTGGTAGCAAATTAACTAATCTTATAAAGAAATACATAGTTTTTGGAAAGACTATTAAAGCCTTATTCTTCTCTAATTCTTTTCTAATAATTTTAGCTGCTTTTTCTGCTTTCATTAAAAATGGCATCGGAAATTTATTAACAGCGGTCATATTAGTTGCAATATAACCAGGAATAATTACACTTACATTAACTTTATATTTATGCAATAGCCCGCGTAAAGCTAGGCCATAATATCTAACTGCCGCTTTACTCGCACTATAAGTTGGCGAGCTAGGTAGAGCAATAAAACTTGCCATGGAGCTTACTATAGCAATTTGACCATTTTTCCTTGCTACCATATTATCAATTAATGGATGAATAGTATTAATTGCACCATCAACATTAGTTGCAAATAAGTCTTTAACTTGTTTTATATCTTCACCGCCCAAAGTTCCATAAGAAACTCCAGCATTAGCAATTACTAAATCTACCGGTGTTTTTTTATCTATATCTAAAAGCCAAGCAGCTAACTCATTTTCATCTCTTACATCTAAAATAGTAGTTATAACTACAGCGCCAAGATCTTTACATTTTGCAGCAACTTCCGCTAATCTTTCTGAGTTTCTCCCAGTTAAACATAATGTAACTCCAGGTCTTGCATACTCAAAAGCTAGAGCGGCCCCCAAACCACTACTTGCACCAGTAATTACTATAACTTTGGGGTTGCGCATATAAATCCTTTAATGTAGAGTTTTAAATTAATTTAAATTTATTACTTAAACAACATATTTAAAGCAATTTCCATGGAACATTCTTTAGGCCGCCGCGGCTTTATGTTAATTTTATCCTCACCATCTGGCGCTGGTAAAACCACAATCTCTAAATTACTTATCCAAAATGATGATAATATAACAATGTCTATCTCATATACAACCAGATCTATTAGAGCTGGCGAAGAAAATGGCAAAGATTATTATTTTGTTACACAAGATCAATTTAAAGAAAAAATAGCCCTAAATTATTTTTATGAATATGCCGAGGTATTTGGTAATTTATATGGCACTCCAAAACATTTTGTCGATCAAGCTCTAGATTCAGGACAAGATGTATTATTTGATATAGATTGGCAAGGAACCAGAAGATTAACTAATATGGCCCACGAAGATATAGTAAGTATTTTTATTCTACCACCCTCTTTAGCGGAACTCGAAAGACGCCTAACTAATAGAGCTAAAGATAGTTCAGATACTATAGCCAAAAGAATGGAAAGAGCTATTGATGAAATTAGTCATTTTAATGAATATGATTACGTTATCATTAATGACTCTGTCGATTCTAGCCTTCAAAAAGTTTTATATATTTTAAAAGCTGAACGTTTAAAACGAACTAGACAACATGGTCTTATTGATTTTGTTAGTGGTTTTTAGAACCTCTATTCTGATTTTTTAGCAAATTTATTTTCCGTACCATTTAACAAGCGGATAATATTTTCTTTATGTTTTACTATAACAATAACATTAATCATTACTGCTGCAACCGAGACTGAAAAAGGAGTATAAACTATAGCAATAGGTAATGAAATAAGAGCCGTTAAAACCGAAGCTAAAGAAACAATTCTGGTATATCTAAATATACCAAACCAACAAATAGCCATAAAAATAAATACTGGAAAAGCTAAAACTAAATAAACCGCTGCACTAGTTGCAACACCCTTACCGCCTTTAAATTTTAACCAGTAAGAATATGTATGACCGATAACTACAAAAAAGGCCGCTATACTTTGGGTGGTAACATCTCCAAGTATTTTAGCAATAAGAACCGCAACAACACCCTTTAAAGCATCAAGTACTAAAGTAGTAGTAGCCAATCTCTTCCCGCAAATCCTTAAAACATTAGTAGCTCCTATATTTCCCGAACCATATTTAGTTATATCAATTTTAGCAAAAAATTTTGCTAGTAATAAACCAAAAGGAATCGAACCCAATAAATAAGAAATAACCATTACAAAAATATTTAAGCCTAACTCCATAACAATTATCCTATTTTATCTTATTTAAATATTATAGATTAAAGTAAATTATTTATTAATTAAATATACTTTACAATGGATCCTGAAACAAGTTCAGGATATGTAGCATCATATAAATAATCTAATAGTTATTGATTAAAAGTAAATTATTTATTGATCTACTATATTTTTTTTACGCCATAAAATAACATTTTTATTATGCTCTAATAAGGAGCTCGCAAAATTATGCCCACCATTTCCATCAGCCACAAAATATAGTAAATTATTTTCTTCAGGATGCAAAGCAGCCAAAATAGATTTTTTACCAGGACTGGCTATAGGCATTGGCGGTAAACCCAATTTTCTATAAGTATTATAAGGACTATCTATATTTAAATCTTCCCTTGTTAAACTTCTGTTTAAAACATACTCGCCTTTAGTTAAAGCATAAATTACCGTTGGATCAGTTTGCAGGAGCATATTTTTTTTCAGCCGGTTTAAAAATACCCCGGCTATTTTTTCTCTTTCACTATCAAGTGCTGTTTCTTTCTCAATTATAGAGGCGAAGATAATAACGTCATTTTTAGTTTTTATTAACTCATTTGGTACTCTCTCTTCCCAAACCTTATCTAATAAACCAGTCATTGAATCTTTCATCCGCTGTATAATTTTATTTCTATTGTCGCCATAACTATAATTATAAGTTTCAGGCAATAACTCACCTTCATTAACTGGTATATTAATTTCACCGACCAGATAAGAATCCTCATTAATAATTTTTAGGATTTGGCTAACTGTAAAACCTTCAGGAATAGTAAGCTTTCTGACAAAGGTTTTTCCTGAAGCCATTTTTTTAAGTACAGATTTTGGAGATATTTCTCTAGTAAATTCATATTCTCCAGCTTGAATTCTATCGCTTAAATTGCTTATTTTTGCAATAAGCACAAATAAATAAGGATATTTAATAATATTAGCGGATCCTAGTTCTTTGCTAATATTAATCAGGCTAGTTCCTGGTTTTATTATAATATTAGTATTTTGTCCTAAAGGACCTGAATTATTATAATAATTCTGAGAAAAGAAAAATAAAGACATAACCAAAATTAAGGTAAATAATAGTAAAGATATAAGAAACCTTTTTACCTTAGTTTTCATTATCACCCAAATAACTTTTGCAGACTAATGTTTTTTAAAAAATACTATACTTAAATTAGATTATTTTTGAGGGATTTTTAGGCGAAGCTTAGTCAAGATACCTTAAGTGTATTCTACATACACGAGGACAGCTTTGCTAGCCTTCAACGACAAAATCAGCAAAAAGAATCAATACTCGTAATTAAATTAGATTATTTTTGAGAGATTTTTAGGAGAAGGTTAGTAAAGATACCGCAGTGTATTCTTCATACATGAGGACAGCTTTACTAGCCTTCAACGACAAAATCACCAAAAAGAATCAATTTAAACCTTCTTCATAACTAATGAAGCATTAGTCCCACCAAACCCAAATGAATTTGATAAAACTGCATTAAGTTTTTTCTCTTTTGCTTTATGCGGAACTAAATCTATTACTTCGCTTCCTTCTTCAGGATTATCTAAGTTAAGTGTTGGCGGTACTATACCATCTCTTAAAGCTAAAATCGAAAATATGGCTTCAACTCCACCTGCAGCTCCCAGTAAGTGACCAATAGATGATTTTGTTGATGACATAGTTAAAGATTTATTATTTTCAAATAATCTTCTTACCGCACCAAATTCTATCATATCACCCATAGGTGTTGAAGTGCCATGGGCATTAATATAGCCTATATCTTCAGAATTTAATCCAGCATTGCTTAAAGCCATTTTCATTGATCTAAATGCTCCGTCACCATTTGGTTCTGGTGAGGTTATATGGTAAGCATCGCCAGATAGACCATATCCTGCAACTTCAGCATAAATTGTAGCACCACGAGCTTTTGCATGCTCATATTCTTCAAGCACTACTATACCTGCTCCTTCACCCATAACGAAACCGTCACGAGCCTTGTCCCAAGGACGAGAAGATTGAGCCGGATTATCATTAAAAGATGTAGATAGAGCTTTAATTGCTGAAAATCCTGCAATACCAACCCGGCATAAAGCCGATTCAGTACCACCTGCAACCATTACATCCGCATCATTATAAGCAATTAGTCTTGCTGCATCACCTATCGCATGAGCGCCAGTTGAACAAGCCGTAACCACAGAATGGTTAGGGCCTTTAAAACCATAACGAATTGAAACCTGACCTGAAGTTAAATTAATTAAACTTCCCGGAATAAAAAATGGACTAATTTTACGTAGACCACTTTCTTTAAGCAGTAAAGAATTTTGCTCAATCCAAGGAAGACCTCCTATACCTGAGCCAATCATAACTCCGGTACGGCATTTTTCTTCTTCAGTTTGTGGTTTCCAGCCAGAATCTTCAACCGCTTGTACAGCAGCCGCTACTCCAAAAATAATAAAATCATCATTACGGCGTAATTCTTTTGCTGGAATCCATTCTTCAGGATTAAAACCATCTTCTTGTTTTTCTTTGCTAGGTACTTCTCCAGCTACTTTTGCTGGAAGGTCAGACACATCAAATTTAGATATTTGTCTTAAGCCAGATTCCCCCCGCAGTAATCTCTGCCAAGTAGCATCGACTCCACAAGCAAGGGGGGTAACTAGACCTAACCCCGTCACTACAACGCGCCGTTTCATAATATATTTTTTATATAGGTTAAATTTTTAATTTAAATATTCAAAATTATAGCAAAATTTGGGCCTAAGCAGAAGCTGCTTCGATATATTTAACGGCATCTTCAAGAGTTACTATTTTTTCAGCTTTTTCATCAGGTATTTCGATACCAAATTCTTCTTCAAAAGCCATAACTAACTCAACTTGATCAAGACTGTCAGCGCCTAGATCATCAATGAAGCTTGCATTAGAAGATACTTTAGACTCTTCTACATCAAGATGTTCAGCAACTATTTTTTTTACTCTACTTTCGATATCACTCATAGATATTTCCAACTTTTAAAATTATATTTAAGGTTAAATTCATTAGGCTAGATAATATGTTGAATTTGCAGAGAGTCAAACAATTTTTAACTGATTAAACACCTCACTACTTATTCAAGCAATTATTCATAAAAATCAACTTCTTACTTAAGAAAAAAATAACGATATATTAATCTAGATACCACTGATAGTGTTATAAATTGGTTCTTTTTTAGAATTTTTAGATGAAGATTGGTTAATATCTCGCTGCATATTCTTCATACATGAGGACAGATTTACTGATCTTCAACGCTAAAATTACCAAAAAGAATCAATTCTAGACCATAACCATGCCACCATTGACATGTATAGTCTGCCCAGTAACATACCCAGACTCATTACTTGCTAAATATAAAGCTGCATTTGCTATGTCATCTACTGACCCCAAATTTCCCGCAGGAATATTTTGTAAAATTTTAGCTCTTTGTTCTGCAGTTAACACTCTTGTCATCTCTGTATCAATAAAACCAGGGGCTATACAATTTATAGTAACTCCTCTTGATGCCACCTCTTGCGCTATAGATTTACTCATACCTATTATACCGGCTTTGGCTGCACAATAATTAGCTTGTCCTGGATTTCCAGTAATACCTACAACTGATGCTATATTGATAACCCGACCAAATTTACGTCTAAACATTTTTTTAACACATGCTCTATTTAAAATAAAAGTAGAGCGCAAATTAGTATCAATAACCTGTTGCCACTCTTCATCTTTCATTCTCAAGATTAAATTATCTTTAGTAATTCCAGCATTACAAACTACTATATCTACAGCGCCAGTTAAGTTTTCAGCCTTATCAATTAAAGTATCGACCTGCTCTTTATCGCTTAAGTCAGCAGTAAGTACATAAACTCTTTCACCTAATTCTTTAGCTAAACTATCTAAAGCTTCTTGCCTTCTGCCCGATAATATTACCACTGCACCTTGAGCATGAAATTTTTTAGCAATAGCCGCTCCGATACCACCACTTGCTCCAGTAATTAAAGCTACTCTACCTTGTAAATTAAATATCATTTTTATTTCCTTTTAATTATTTGTTATTGAAAGATTTATTAAATAGTTCTAATAAATTCTTCGATATCTTTAGGTACCTGCAAAGACACAGATTGCAAGCTACTATCTATACGTTTTACTAGACCTGATAAAACTTTTCCTGCGCCACATTCAACAATAAAGCCAATATCTTTTTTAGCTAAATTTATTATGGATTCATTCCATCTGACCATGCCAGTTACTTGCTTTACCAGCAACTCTTTAATTTTTTCGGCATCTATTACCTCATCTGCTGTAATATTAGCTATCAAAGGCACTATAGGTTTATTAACTGTAACTTGACTTAAAGCATCAGCCATAACCTCACCTGCTTTTTTAATTAAAGAACTATGGAAAGGCGCACTTACTTGTAATTTAACCGCTCTTTTAACACCATTTTCTGCAGCAATATTTACAACCAAATCAATTGCGGCAATTTCACCACTTAAAACAATTTGTCCACCACCATTATCATTAGCCACTTCACAAATTCCGGCAACACTTGCTTTTTCACTAATAATTTTTGCCTGAGATAGATCAGCGCCAATTAAAGCAACCATTCCACCCTTACCTTTAGGTACGGCTTCTTGCATAGCCCTACCTCTAGTTTTAAGTAGTCTTGCCGTATCGGCTAAAGAAATAGATCCAACACTACAAAGAGCACTATATTCACCCAAAGAATGTCCAGCCACGTAAGAGGCTAATTCATTAATTTTTTTTCCCGATTGTTTTTCAAGTACTCTAACCACCGCAACAGATACCGCCATTAAAGCTGGCTGAGTATTACTAGTATCGGTTAGTTCTTCTATTGTTCCTTCTGTCATGAGCTTAAATAGATTTTGTTTTAAAGCTTCATCAACTTCACGAAATACATCTCTAGCTTCGACAAAATTATCAGCTATTTCTTTGCCCATTCCAATTACTTGTGATCCTTGACCTGGAAATACTAACGCTCTTTTTTTCATATGGATTTTATACTTCCTTTAGTTTTAAATTACTATAATTTATCTATCTCATAAAGATAGATTGCTAAAGTTCATAATTGAATTTATAACAATTTGCAAACAAGCAATTTACAAATTTTACTTAAAGTGAAGAAAATTATAATGAGATTATTCATATATTTCATAACATTATACTTATTATGCTTTTCGGCTAACGCTACTACTTTAGAACATGATCAGACTTTTATTAAAAAAGCTGAGAATATTATCAATTTAACTCTAAACAGTAAATATGAAAAGGCTCACTACGAAGCATCAATTAGCAATAATAAAACCTTACAAGATTTAGTAAAATGGATAAGATATCAAAGGGGTGAATCTGGAGTTGATTATCCTACAATTATGGAATTTGTTGAAACTCATAAAGAATGGCCACGCCTAGAACTAATTAAAAATTTTGCAGAATATTCTTTAGGTGATCATATCCCCCCTAAAGATATAATTAAATATTTCAGTAAAAAAGATCCCCAAACCCCTTACGGTAAATATCTTTTGCTTAAGGCAAAAATATCATTAAATAAAAACAAAGAAGACATTAATAAACTTCTAAAAGAAACTTGGGTAGAATACGACTTCACTCCACAAAGCGAGCAAGAATTTTTAAATAAATATGGCGCTAAACTTACACAAAAAGATTATATAGAACGTATAGACCGGCTATTATGGGACAACAAAACCGCAGCGGCAACTAGATTATTTAATAAAATAGATGATAGCCATAGATTAGCCTTTAATGCACGAATTTTAATGTCGAGAGACAGCCCATCATCAGCTCAGGCTCTCAAACAAGTTCCGGAAAGATTAATTAATATGCCTGGATTATTATATGAACGAGTAATGTGGCATAAAAGACGAAAAAATTATGACTATGCATTATTTTATTTAGTTAAAGCCGGTAACGATACTAATCACCGCAAAGAATGGTGGGAAGTAAGAAACTTATTAATTAGAGAATTAATCCAAATTCAAAGTTACAAGAATGCTTATATTTTAGCAAATACAGCAAATAATGAGAAAGGATCAGTAGAATATGCTGATAGTGAATGGTTAGCTGGTTGGATCGCCACTGAATTTTTAAATCGGCCACAAGATGGTTATAAGCATTTTTATAATATGTTCCAAAATGTTAAATCATCTATTAGCTCATCACGAGCTAGTTATTGGGCTGCAAAAGCGGCGGAAAAAAATGGCAATACTCAAATTGCCCAAGATTGGTATAAAATTGCTTTAAGCCAACCAACTACTTTTTACGGTCAGTTAGCACATAGTAAAATTATGCCAGGTAGTAAACCGGTTATTCCAGCATTTCCAGTACCTGGAGAAAAAGATCTAAAAGCTTTTAAAGAAAGTAGTGTAGTAAATGCAATAATAATTCTTATTGAAACTGAAAATTATATTCTTGCTGAAGCATTTATTAAATCAGCTATGGAAAAAATAGACTCATTACCTTTGATGGCCTTAATTAGCGAAATCGGGTTACATACTAAGAAAAAATACTTGTCGGTAGTTGCAAGTAAAGAAGCACTACGCAAAGGAGTAGTATTAACCAAAACTGGCTATCCAGTAATTGCCAATATAGCGCAAACCGAAGTAGGAAATGATCTAGTCTTGGGTATCATTAGACAAGAAAGTAATTTTGATCCCAGCGCCAGAAGTGCCGCTAACGCCATCGGATTAATGCAAGTCTTACCAGGAACGGCTCATAATATTGCTCGTAATTTAGGACTTAGATATAATAACAATCTACTAATTTACGATCCAGCTTTTAACATAAAAATTGGTGGCGCTTATATTAATAGATTATACAAAAATCTAGGCGACTCTTATCTATTAGCAATAGCCTCGTATAATGCAGGACCTGCTAATGTTTCCAAATGGGTTAAACTAAATAAAGATCCTAGAAAAATGACCAATATTGACGATATTATAAATTGGATAGAATTAATTCCTTTTGCCGAAACTCGTAATTATGTACAAAGAGTACTAGAAAATAAGAATATCTACCATTTTCTACTTTATGAAGACGCACATAGTATAACAGATGATTTAAAACCTAAAAAAATAGCTTTCCAAAGTGATAATTTGCACAAATAGATATAAGATCTAGGTATTTCTTAATTTTTTCTTAACGTTTAGAGAATATAATTAATCTAACTAAATTTAGTTATTTTTAATTACCTTAGACCTTTAAGATTAGTAATACTATATGCATCAGTTACCAATACAAGCAAATGGTTTTAATTTATCTGAGCTAATGGCACAGCTTGATCAGTTAGTTAGAAAGATGCAAACAACTAGTGTTGATGCTGGGTTACTTTATATCTCTCTTGATAACTTAGCTATGGTTATCAGTAGCCATGGTTACAATTACGCCGACCAAATTGTTAGTGATTTATGCCATCAAATAGATCAGGTATTATTAAATAATAACGATTTAATCGCCAGAGTCGACAAAGATCATATCTGTGTAGTTTTAGAAAATTATACCACATTAGAATTAGAACAAAAAGCGCTAGAAATATTTCATTTTATAATTAATTATGGCTGCTTAAATTCAAAAACTCCATTACAATTAACTACATTTATAGGGGGTGCTGACTTTTCTGAATTAACCGATAATTCTAGTGATATTTTTAATAAAGCCTACGTTGCTTTAAATGACGCTAAAGAAAATTGCTCTCATTATGTTTTATATAAAAGCATTAATAATCACAAAAATACTTCAAAACATCAATTACTTTTGGCCAATTATCTCCAGCAAGCCTTTTTAAAAGACAGGCTACATTTAGCTTATCAACCAATAATCGATGCCAAAACTAAAAAACCAGCTTTTTACGAATGTTTACTTAGAATCGTTGATGATAATAATGAAGTACTTTCGGTGGGACCATTTATTCCGGTCGTAGAAAAAATGGGCTTTATTGATGTAATAGATAGCTTGGCGATGAAAATGGCGGTGGCCGAACTCGAAGCCAACCCTAATTTAATATTAACTGTTAATGCTTCCAATATAACTCTGCAGCAACCCAAATGGTTGGCTATGGTTTTAGAATTACTAAAAGATCCGAATATTGCCAAAAGATTAATAGTCGAAATTACTGAAACTGCTGAATATAAAATTTTAGATAAATTAGCTTATTCTATTAATGTACTAAAACAAACTGGCTGTAAAATTGCTATTGATGATTTTGGTACCGGCAATACTTCATTTTCACAAATTAAAAACCTACCTATAGATATCGTTAAGATTGACGGCTCTTTTGTAAAAAATATGCTAGACAACAGCGCTAATTATGCCTTTGTACAAACTTTAATTGAACTTGGGCAAAAACTTGGCTTTAAAACCATTGCTGAATTTGTTGAAACTAAAGAAGTAGCAAAAGCCCTAACCGATCTTAAAGTAGATTATATGCAAGGTTATTATTTTGCTAAGCCTGATTTAAAACGCCCGTGGCTATAACAATTTCAGCATTCAAATTAAAGCTAAACTAAAGGATTCCTAATTAGCAAACTAGCTAATTTTTTTAATACTTCAGAAAATGTTGCTGAACTACTGGAACATATAAATTTGGCTTCTCTTTCTATCCAATCTACAGATCTAACTGAGTCTACTAAGACTACTCCCTTTACTCCCTCCTGATTAATTTTAACTTCAAAAGGATAGCCTTTTTCTTGACTAGTTATAGGAACCACAATCGCTTTTCCATATTGATTATATTCTTTTGGCGAAAGAACTAAAGCTGGTCGTCTTTTACTTATTTCCTTACCTAGAATAGGATCAAAATTAAGCCATAATATATCACCTCTATGAGGAATGTATTTTTTCTTCATAATCAAACAATTACCATATTTCCTTTCCTACAGATTTTTGGGATATTAAGGAATCCTCGTTAGAATGTTGATTTTCAGGAGTGATTTTACTTAACATCTCGGATAAATTAAGATCTCGAGATAATTCAAAAAAAGGATCAAATTCTACAGATTCTAAAATCACTTTTCCGCCGTCAAGGGAGATTTTAATTTCTGAGCCATCTTTTAAACTTAAAGCATCAATAATTTTCTTAGGAAGCCTTATAGCTAAGCTATTTCCCCATCCTTTTATTGAAGTACGCGCAATTATATCTGACATGATTTTTAACTCCTTTAGAGACACATTAACAATTATAGTATATACTAGTATATACTTATTGTCAATATTCAAATTTATTAATTGCATAAAGAGCTAATATCTTTTAAGTATAGTTTTAAGGCCAGACGCCAATAAAACAGCTTTAAATTAGTTTAAATAGGTACAAAATGCAGACAAGAGTTCTATCCGGTGTCCAACCTACCGGCAACTTACATTTAGGTAATTATTTAGGAGCTATCAAAAATTGGACTTTATTACAAGATGAACATGAATGTTTATTTTGTATAGTTGATCTCCACGCAATCACCGTATTTCAAGAACCAGAAAAACTAAAAGCTGCAACCTATGATACGATAGCCGCCTATATTGCTTGCGGAATAGATCCAAAAAAATCAGCAATTTTTAATCAAGCTAGTGTTAAAGCTCATTGTGAACTTGCCTGGATTTTAGGCACTATAACTCCTCTTGGTTGGCTCAACCGAATGACCCAATTTAAAGAAAAATCCGGGAAATATAAAGAAAATAGCGGCCTAGGACTTTATAGCTATCCGGTACTTATGGCTGCAGATATTCTTTTATATCACGCAACTCATGTGCCAGTTGGCGACGACCAAAAACAACATCTAGAACTAACTCGCGATATTGCAGCACTTTTTAATCGTACATATAATAAAGAATATTTTAAACTACCAGAGCCCTTAATTCAAAAAGAAGCTAGCCGCATAATGAGCCTTAGAGATGGCACAAAAAAAATGAGTAAATCCGACGAATCTGATTATTCCAGGATTAACTTAAGTGATACAGCTGATGATATTATTCGTAAAATTAGAAAAGCCAAATCTGATATTTTTGAAGGTATTAGCTATGACGAAGAAAAAAGGCCAGAAGCTAGTAATTTGCTTAATATATATATTGCCATAACTGGTCAAGAACGTAAAAAAACCTACGCTGAATTTGAAAATTATGGTTTTTCTAAATTTAAAGATACTCTAGCTGAAGCCTTAGTTGAACACTTAAGTCCAATAAATAATGAATTTAGAAAATTACAAAAAGATAGGCAATATTTGCATGATTTACTAGCAAAAGGCAAGGAAAAGGCGAACTTTATAGCCGAAACTCATATCAAAGAAATAAAAGATATAGTTGGCTTTGTTAATGTTTAAACCTTGTAATTACTACAATTATCCATTATTTAACTCAACCAGACCCTTTAATTAGGTCCAATTGATTAACATATTATAGTTTAATCCTTGTACCATAAACAACTGTAGTTTGGCGTTTAGCAATGAAAAAAGCAGAGCAAAAAACAGATTTTATAGCAGAAATCAAGCGTTTAAAAAAAGAATTAAACGCCATTATTCTTGCGCATTATTATCAAGATGCTGATATTCAAGATATCGCTGATTTTATTGGCGATTCATTAGAATTATCCCGTAAAGCAGCTAATACTAATGCCGATATCGTAGTTTTTTGCGGCGTAACTTTTATGGCCGATGTGGCAAAAATATTAAATCCCGATAAAATGGTTTTAGTCCCGGATTTGGCCGCTGGTTGCTCACTGGAAGATTCTTGTAAGCCTGAAGAATTTAGAGATTTTTTAAAAGATAAAGAAGACCATATCGTCCTTACCTATATTAATTCTTCGATAGAGGTTAAGGCTTTATCTGATATTATCGTAACTTCTTCAAGTGCTGAAAAAATTATCAACCAAATTCCTAAAGATAAGCCTATAGTATTTGGTCCAGATAAATATTTAGGCAGTTACCTTATCCGCAAAACTGGTAGAGATATGGTATTGTGGAATGGTAGCTGTATTGTTCATGAGCGATTTTCTGAAAAAGAACTAGTAAAATTAATTACTTTTCACCCAAAAGCTAAAGTAATAGCCCATCCTGAATGTAGTGAAAATATCTTAAATTATGCTGACCATATTGGCTCTACCTCATCATTGCTTAAATATACTAAAGATAACAAAGATAATGAATTTATAGTTCTTACGGAACCTGGAATTATTCATCAAATGCAGCTAGCTTCACCTAATAAGATATTTTATCAAGTGCCAGGAATTAATGATGGCGCATGTTTTGCTTGTAATCAATGCCCATATATGCGACTAAATACCTTAGAGAAAATTTATCAAACTATGATAAACTTAACTCCAGAAATTAAAATTGCTCCAGACATGCTTATAAAAGCTAAGCGTCCTTTGGATAATATGCTAAAAATGGCTTAAAAATGGAAAGTAATAATAGAAATTATCGTGGATTGCATGTCAGAGTAAAAACTGCCAAAGGCAGAAAAACTTCATCAAAACTTTGGTTAGAAAGACAATTAAACGATCCTTATGTTAGCAAGGCCAAAGCAGAAGGCTATAGGTCAAGAGCCGCATATAAACTTATTGAAATTAATGAAAAATTTAAATTTCTTAAAAATGACATGACCGTAGTTGATTTGGGAGCAGCTCCTGGTGGCTGGTTACAAGTTCTAACAAAAAATATTAAACAAGGTAATATTATTGGTCTTGATTTACTGGCTATAGAACCAATTAGTGGAGTTACTACCATTCAATGTGATTTTACTAGTGATGAAGGGATAGCTTTACTTGTTGAACAATTAAATGGCAAAAAAGTAGATTTAGTTTTAAGCGATATGGCCCCCTCCTCTTGCGGACATTCTTCAACTGACCATATTCGAATCATGCATATGTGTGAAATAGCCTTTGATTTTGCCAAGGATCATTTAAAACCTGGGGGGAATTTTATTTCTAAAGTGCTTAAAGGTGGAACAGAAAAAATATTACTTGAAGACTTAAAGAAAAGTTTTAAAACTGTAAAACATTGCAAACCAAATGCTTCACGCAAAGAATCTTCTGAAATGTATGTAGTGGCTATGGATTTTAGGGCTTAAAACTTTTTAAAAGGGGACTTATACAACATGAGTGAAAAAATTGTTTGGATTTTAACCGACAACCGAACCGGGAATAATAACCAAGTTATTGGTTTAGCTGAAAATATCGGACTACCTTATCTAAAAAAAGAGCTAAAATATAATAAATTCGCCAAATTACCCAATAAATTAAAATTATTTAGCTTTTTAGGCTTAGACAAAAACTTATCCACAGACTTATCACCACCATATCCAGATCTAATTATTTCAGCCGGTCGTAAGGCCGCAGCAGTTGCTTATCGCATAAAAAAATTATCTCAAGGTAAAACTAAAATCGTCCAACTAATGGATCCAGAAATTAACTATAAATATTTTGATTTAATCATTTTGCCCGAACATGATAATGCTGACATCACTAAAAATCCTAATATCATAACCAGTTTTGGCGCTTTACATAAAATAACCGATGCTAATTTGCTTGCAGCTAGAGATGTCTGGCAAGAAAGATTCAAAGACCTGCCTCAAACCAAAATCTCTGTACTTGTTGGTGGTACCACTAAAGATGGCATATTTACCAATGAGCACGCTAAAGAGTTAGCTATAAAAGCTTCCGATTTTGCAAAAAAACATAATGCTGGACTATTAATTACTACCAGCAGAAGAACTCCAAAAGAATGTATTCAAATTTTAAAAGATAATATTTTAGTGCCTTACTACCTTTATGATGCCTATAATCCAGAAGGTGAAAATCCATATATCGGACTGCTTGCAGTTGGCGATATTATTATAGCCAGTGGCGATTCAGTTTCTATGTGCACAGAAAGTTTAAGCACAGGCAAGCCCGTATATATATACGCTCCACCAGAATTAAGTAAGAAAAAACATCAATTATTTCATCAAAGATTGCTAAGCGGAGGTTATGTAAAATACTTAAATAACGATGCTACCCTCTTTGCTGGTAAAAAAATAAATGATACTCAGAGAATTGCTAATTTCATAAAAGAACGGTTTTTATAAAATTATCCTTGACGCTAATATCATATATAGACTAACTATGTATCTAAGAAAAACTTAAATACATAGTTATTCAGTTCGTCTATATTGCAATTTATGATTTATGTATTTAGAGTTATTTTTCAAATATATTTAGTTTTAGGATTATAAAAATGAAGTCAGTTATAAAATTTTTATCTTTTATTTCTTGTACTGTTGCATGCATATGTATGCTTACAACAGCAGCTTTTGCCGCGGATATAGCTGGGATACAACGCTCATTAAAATCTTTTTTTCCAGAAGAAACTATATCTGTAAAGCCGGTTGGAAAATCAGTTGCTTTAACTGGAAATGTTTCAAATATGGAAGCGTCTAATCAAATTATTAGTGTAGTTGAACAATTTGTTCCAGCTGGCAATATTTTAAATTTAATGAAATTACGCTCAGAACAACAAGTTATGCTACAAGTTAAAGTTGGTGAACTTAAACGTGAAGCCTTAGAACGTCTAGGTTTAGGAGTACAAGGAATTATCAGTGGCGGTTCTACTGTAATTGGTGCTTTAGAGAAAGATGATGCTTTCAAAACTTTGGCCGAACCTACTTTAACTGCTATATCTGGCCAATCAGCAAAATTCTTAGCTGGTGGCGAATTTCCAGTACCAGTATCTAATGCTGGAGCCGTATCTATTCAATATAAACCTTTTGGAGTTAGTGTAAATTTTACGCCAACCGTAATTAGTAATAAAAGAATCCGCATTGATGTTGGCTCTGAAGTATCAGAAATTATGAATACAAATAACGTGCAAACTAATACTGTTTCTGTTCCGTCTATCGGCACTAGACGTGCCAATACTACTATTGAACTTGCTCCTGGTGAAAGTTTTATGATTGCAGGACTTATTCGTAATGACTTCCATAATAGTTTAAACAAAGTTCCAGGACTTTCTGATATTCCAGTTTTAGGTTTATTATTTAAAAGCACCTCATTTAAACGTAATGAAAGCGAACTAGTAATTGCAGTTACACCTTATCTAGCCTCACCTACCGAAAGTAAAAACATAAAATTACCTACAGATGATTTAGTTGAGCCAGGCAACATAGATAGAATGTTTTTAAATGCTTTAGGTCATTATAAAGCCAAAGGCAGCACTGGAACTCTTTCTGTTGAAGGTTCTTCAGGTTTCTTAGTTGATTAATTAAAATTAAATAAATGGTATAAGATCATGAATATAAAATCTTGTTTTACTTCTATATGCGCTGCGGTTATTTTATTTTCTTGTTCACATCCAAGAAATCAAGTGACAACTGCTAGCTTGCTTAGCACTTCTTCTGAAACCGTGTCCTTATCAGTTTTAGATACCTCAACTTTACAAACTGTAAAGAATTTTATTTTAGAAGGTAAACCAAGTAGTGCTCAAGTTTCTTGTCCCAACACTAAACCTATCTGCAAAAAACTTATAAATTTACTACAAACTAACAAAATAGAATATAAAGAAGCTTTCTTAAATGAACAAAAAGTTCTTTTAATCTATGAAAAAACTAACGCAAAAAATTGTCCATCTTCAGCTTTTGGTTGTTCAGTTTCAGCCAATATGCTACAAATGAGTAAGGACTATAAACAATTTGTAAGTCCTGATACTTTAGACAAAAAAAGTGCCGCAGCTAAATAACTAAACTGCCAATAGACTGCAAAAAAGATTAATCCAAAAGGGGACTACAGATATGTTTTTTCAAAACTTATTGGCTAAAAAATCTGTAGATCAAGTCCAAAGTGAGGCCGGGAATAAAGAACTAAAAAGAACCCTTGGCCCTTTAAATTTAGTAAGTTTAGGCGTAGGTTGTGTAATTGGGGCCGGTATATTTGTAATGACCGGTAAAGCTGCAGCTGATCATGCAGGTCCTGCAATTGTGTTATCCTTCATTCTCGCAGGTTTCGCCTGTGTGCTTGCAGCCTTATGTTATGCCGAACTTGCTTCCGCATTACCAGTATCAGGTAGCGCTTATACTTATACTTATGTAACTTTAGGTGAAGTTTTTGCCTGGATAATGGGTTGGCTACTAGTGCTAGAATATGGCCTCTCAGCCTCAACGGTCGCGGTTGGCTGGTCAGGATATGTGGTAAGCTTTTTTAGAGATTTTGGCATTATTATACCAGATAGCCTCTCCTCACCTTTTTTCAACTTAAGTAAAGCAACTGGTGAGATAATTATTACTAATCATGTTAACTTACCGACCATCATTATAGTTTTGTTACTATCTATTTTACTGGCCGTTGGGGTTAAAGAATCAGCTAATTTTAATAATGTGATTGTGGCTATAAAATTAAGTGTAATTATTGCTTTTATCGCAATTGGGTCTTTTTATATTCATCCAGATAACTGGGTACCGTTTATTCCAGATTATATTCCTAAAGTTACCGAACATGGCGAAGGTAAATATGGATTTGCCGGAATATTAAGGGCTTCTAGTATAATTTTCTTTGCTTATGTCGGATTTGAAGCGGTATCAACTGCCGCACAAGAAGCCAAAAATCCCCAAAGAGATATGCCTATAGGAATTTTAGGCTCACTAATTATTTGTACAATATTATATATATTAGTTTCTGGAGTACTAACTGGAATAGTTTCTTATAAAGAGTTAAGCGTTGCCGACCCGATTGCGGTTGCTGTCGATAAAGTTGGTTTAGGTTGGTTTTCAGTTTTAATAAAAATTGGCGCAATAACCGGCCTTACTTCGGTAATGTTAGTACTTTTATATGGCCAGGTCCGAATATTTTATGTGATGTCCCACGATGGATTACTACCTGGTATCTTTTCTAAAACTCATCCTAAATTTAAAACTCCACATATAAATAGTATAATTGTTGGAGTTATAGTAGCACTAGTTTCATCATTAACACCTATTGATGTTTTAGGTGACATGGTAAGTCTTGGCACCCTACTTGCCTTTGTTATGGTTTGTTTTAGCGTTTTATATTTACGTTATAAACGTCCAGATCTTGTACGACCATTTCGCTGCCCTTTAGTACCTTATGTCCCAATACTTGGTATAATCTTATGCTTATATTTAGTATCTAGTATGCCATTTGCAACTTTTATGCTAATTAAATGGTGGTTACTTTTTGGTATATTGATCTATTTATTTTACGGCCGCAAGCATTCTAGTTTAGCGAAAATTGCTAATAAAACTGCTTAAGATGTTTTTTTTACACCCAATTATCTAGGTAAATTAGCTATATTGGCTAACAATTTCTATATAAACCCGACTGATCGTAAAATTTTTGTAACCGTTCAGGCCACTTAATCTAATTCTTAATGAAAGAACCTATTGCGCCAAT
>CAYZBM010000011.1:0-33559 GCA_964476705.1 uncultured Rickettsiales bacterium
CAATAGTTCCTATATTACAATGCGGTTTTGTACGCTCAAATTTACTTTTAGTCATATAAATCTCCGTTTCTTTTATTCGTTTTGTTATTACTTATTATTTTATAGTATTTATATTAAGCTTTATAAAATATTTTTTCTAAATGCCAACTATTAACTTAAGCAGCCTTAGCTTTTATTTCTTCAGCTACGTTATTTGGAACTTGTGCATAACGCTCAAACTGCATTGTAAATTGTGCTCTACCTTGCGACATAGAACGCAAAGTATTCACATAACCAAACATACAAGCCAAAGGAACTGTTGCAGTAATAACCTGCGCATTACCACGCGGCTCCATCCCACTTATTTGACCACGTCTTGAGTTTAAGTCACCAATAACATCTCCTGTATAATCATCAGGAGTAATAACTTCAACTTTCATTACAGGCTCAAGTAGAACAGGTCCAGCACCAGGCATAGCTTCTCTATAAGCAGATTTAGCTGCAAGTTCGAAAGCTAAAGCACTAGAATCGACATCATGGTAAGCACCATCAATTAAAGTCGCTTTAAAGTCTGTCATTGGATAACCGGCTAATATTCCGCCTTCTTTTACCACATCTATTCCTTTACCAACGGCAGGAATAAATTCTTTAGGTACGTTACCACCAACAACTTTATCTTCAAATACATATCCAGAACCTGGCTCTAGAGGCTCAAATATTATTTTAACTTTTGCGTATTGACCAGCACCACCAGTTTGTTTTTTATGCTGATAAACAATTTCGTGTTTTTTAGTGATGGTTTCGCGGTAAGCTACTTGTGGAGCTCCGATATTAGCCTCAACACCAAATTCACGACGCATTCTATCAATAATAATTTCTAGATGTAACTCACCCATACCTTTAAGTACAGTTTGACCACTTTCTTCATCAGTCATTACATGAAGTGAAGGATCTTCAGAAACCAATCTCGCAATAGCTAAAGACATTTTTTCTTGGTCACCTGTAGTTTTTGGCTCAACAGCAACCTCAATAACCGGCTCTGGGAATTCCATTCTCTCTAAAATTACAACTTTATTTGGATCAGACAAAGTCTCACCAGTTGTAGTATTTTTAAGACCAGCAATCGCAACTATATCACCAGCATTAGCAGACTTAATATCTTCACGACTATTGGCATGCATAAGCAACATTCTACCAACACGCTCTTTTTTATCTCTTACAGAGTTAACTACAGTATCGCCAGATTTTAAAATTCCTGAATATATTCTCACGAAAGTTAAAGAACCAACAAATGGATCAGTCATAACTTTAAAGGCCAAACCACTAAATGGTTCATCATCAGCACTTCGTCTTTCAACTTCAATATTACCTTTATAAGGATCGATACCTTTCATTGCAGGAACATCATTTGGCGCCGGTAAGAAATCAACAACAGCATCAAGTAAAGGCTGAACACCTTTATTTTTAAATGCAGAACCACAAATAACCGGAACAAAAGATCCTTTTAGAACACCACTTCTTATGCATTTTTTGATTGTCTTAACATCAATCTCTTTGCCTTCAAGATATTGTTCCATCACGGCATCATCAACTTCAACTGCTAATTCAACTAATTTTTCACGATATTCATCAGCTTCATCTTTTAGCTCGTCTCTAATTGGTCTATATTCAAATTCAGCACCAAGAGTTTCATCTTTCCAGATAATCTCTTGCATTTTAACTAGATCAATAATTCCTTCAAATTTATCCTCAGAACCAATTGGTAATTGTAATACCAAAGGTTTAGCACCTAAACGGCTCACAATCATCTCTACACAACGATAGAAATTTGCACCAGTTCTATCCATTTTATTAACGAAACAGATTCTTGGAACATTATATTTATCAGCCTGCCTCCATACTGTTTCAGATTGCGGCTCAACACCAGCAACTCCGTCAAACACAGCAACAGCACCATCCAACACCCGTAAAGAACGCTCAACTTCAATTGTAAAGTCAACGTGACCAGGAGTATCAATAATATTGATCCGATGAGTAATTCCAGTGTCTGGGCATTTCCAGAAACAAGTAGTAGCAGCAGAAGTAATAGTAATACCTCTTTCTTGCTCTTGCTCCATCCAGTCCATAGTTGCAGCACCCTCGTGCACTTCACCTATTTTGTGAGACTTACCGGTATAATATAAAATACGCTCAGTAGTTGTAGTTTTACCAGCATCAATATGCGCCATGATTCCTATATTACGGTAAAACTGAATTGGGGTTTCTCTAGTCATCTTTTATTCCTGCAAACTTTTATCTTTATAACTTAAAATTAAAGCGTATTTAAAAATACCAACAATATATTCCACTACTAGCAGAATATTACCATCTATAATGAGAGAAGGCTTTATTTGCTTCTGCCATTTTATGAGTATCTTCACGTTTTTTAATCGCAGTACCACGCTTATTAAAAGCATCCATAATCTCACCAGCTAATTTCATACTGATAATTTTCTCAGAACGTTTACGCGCAGCAGCAATAATCCATTTAATCGCCAAAGCCAATTTCCGCTCAGGACGAACTTCAACTGGAACTTGGTAAGTAGCACCACCAACCCTTCTTGATCTAACTTCAATATGTGGTTTAACATTTTCTAAAGCTTCTAGAAAAACTTCTAGGCCATTACGCTTAACTTTTTTCTCGATTTCTTGTAAAGCGTCGTAAAAAGCTCTTTCTGCAACAGATTTTTTACCCATTTTCATTAGGCAGTTGATAAATTTAGTAATAATTATACTACCAAATTTTGCATCAGGTAACACTTTTCTTTTTTCTGCTGCTCTACGACGAGACATAATCTAAACCTCTTAAAACTTAATTCTTTACAATTTTTAATATTCTTTATTACTTAGTATAGTATTTGGCATTATATAGATATTATAATTACTTCGGACGTTTTGTTCCATATTTAGAACGACCTTGTTTTCTGTCTTTAACACCTTGAGTATCTAACGCACCACGAATAATGTGATATCTAACTCCTGGTAAGTCTTTTACCCTTCCACCACGAATCATAACTACTGAGTGTTCTTGTAAGTTATGGCCTTCACCTGGAATATAAGCAGTAACCTCAAAACCATTAGTCAATCTAATACGCGCTACTTTACGTAAAGCCGAGTTAGGCTTTTTAGGAGTAGTAGTATAAACACGGGTACAAACACCTCTTTTTTGTGGGTTCTGAGCAAGAGCCGGAACTTTATTAATAACGCGCTTAGGCGAACGAGGGTTTTTTACTAACTGATTGATTGTAGGCATAGTATCTAACTTTATCCTTAAACTTGACTGTTTATTTTATACAATTTTTGCTGTTATCTCTATCTTTTTTCGGCAAAACAACACCCCTTTTCAAGGGTATATTCTTCAAAAAGAAGGCGCATACTAGTGACCTGCTCCATTTTCGTCAAGTACAAATTTCATTTTCACTACATTATTTACTTACAATGTCAACTTAGAACCTTATCAATAACAATAAAGTTTAGGCCAAAAGATCTAAAAAAGTAAGCCTATCTCTGGAATATTTCGCGTATTTAACTACTAAATTAGCCTGACTTTCACTTAAACCCAAATCCTTAAAATCTGTAGGACAACCCATTATTTCTAGATATTCTTTTAATTTTTCAGCGCTTATATTTTTTTTACTTATTTGTTCTTTAATTTGTTTTTCTAATATTACAAATTCACTTCTAAAATTTTCGCTAGAATTTCTTTTAAGTTTCAATAAATCTTGTTTTATTTTATAAGCTGCCAAACATTCTTTACCTATTTTCTCGCCAAAAAACTCTAAAATTTCCCTTTCAGGTACAATTAAAGCTCCACGATTAGTTTCATATAAAGATTTATACCAAGATTTCTGCTCTTGTTCATTTTGAATTTTAGCCATAATTAAACTAGTAACCGCTATCTGCTCTCCATGAAATTTATGTTCTAATTTACCTCCATAAACCATTTCAATAGTATGCGCTAGCATATGCTCACCACCACTTGCTGGATAACTACCCCCTGATATACTCATCCCAAAGCCAGATATTAGCAAAATTTTCATTAGCAAAATTAAACTATCTTCATCTCTATTTTTTAGTTTAACAAGATTTTGCAGCAACTCTTGTTCATAATTATACAGCATAGCAAAAGGCGCTTCTAAATATGGAGTACCTATAATTAAATGTGAAAAAAACCAATCAACTTGCGCAGTGGCTCTACATAAAGAATCCCCCACTCCACTTTGAATCAGCCGCAATGGCGCTGTGGCTAAAATTTCTTTATCTAAAATAATCAGTTTTGGAATATGCGCCAATTTTGAAGTTCGAAAACCTTTAGCAATAATTGAGGCTGCACGCGAGGCATAACCATTCATTGAAGGCGCTGTAGGAATGATTATATATGAGATACCAGCCATAAAGCTTGAATATTTAGCGATATCACTAATTGTACCGCTACCTATAGCTATAACTAATTTTTGTCCATCAATTTTAATTTTCTCAACTATCTTATTAATATGCTCTAAATCTGGCTTAATTAAATTATCTAAAATAATAATTTTACATTTTAGCCTATCATGTAAAAATTGTCCCAACAATCTATAACTATTATTATCACAAATAATTAAGCTTTGGGCCAAATCTTCATGACCAATCTCGGCAAGTAAAGGCAAAATATCAACTTTAACTTTAGCCACAAGTGCCTTAGGAAAAAACTCGGTTAATTTTTCTCCGCTATCTGGGGAGATATAATTACCGCTGATGATTTGCTGAAAAAGATCATTATTTGTCATTATTACTTAAATCCAGAATAATTTTTAAAACCCTATTTGAGGTAGATCATGCTATACAGAACTCTGATTAGATTGTATATATAGCAGACTAAAATAATTTATTGCGATAAATCATTCTATAAGCTAAATACTCTGAACTTGATTCATGGTCCAGATAATTAATAACATCAACCCAACATAACTAAATAAAACAAAAGTAACATGTCAGACATAAATTATATCGGTATTTGGACCTTATACAGAAAAGAAGTTCATCGTTTTTTAAAAGTTTATAACCAAACTTTGCTGGCGCCAGTAGTTACTTCCCTTTTATTTTTAGCGATATTTAACTTAGCTTTAGGTGGGCAAGTTCATAAAATTGGTGAGATAAATTTTAGTAATTTTATGGCCGCCGGTTTAATTATGATGGCCGTTATGCAGCAATCTTTTGCCAATACTTCATCTTCGTTTATTATGGCCAAAGTTTTAGGTACTATTATTGATTATATCACCCCACCGCTTAGCACCGCCGAGTTAATTTTTGCGATTATTTTTGCAGGCATTACCCGCGGTATTATTATTGGAATATTAGTATTTACTTCACTTTTATTTTTTATTCCCGTACATATTCATTCGGTTTTTTATTTGTTATTTTATCTGTTAAGCGCCTCAACGCTTCTGGCCTTGCTTGGACTATTTAGCGGGATAATCTCAGAAAGTTTTGATCAAATGGCCGCAATCACCGCCTATATAATTACACCTTTATCATTTTTATCGGGAACATTTTATTCGGTAACTAACCTACCGCCATTTTGGCAACATATCAGCCATGCCAATCCATTTTTCTATATGATTGATGGTTTTAGATACGGCCTAACTGGCTATCATGATAGCAATTTAACTACTGGACTGTTACTTGTAACTTTCAGCATAATCATGATATGGAGCATAGTCCATACCATGATCGCTAAAGGTTATAGGATTAAGCAGTAGAACCTCCAGCTCCCCTTCCAGCTCCTTTTTTTCCTTTTCCGCTAGCCGCACTACTTGCACCAGTAGCACTAAAATATGTATCTACATCCTCATCAGGAAAAGCTGGACCATTCCATTTATCCTTACGTTCTTCCTCTTCAAGATCAGCAGCCCTTCTTGCATCTTCAGCTATTTGATCCTCTTTAGACCGATGCTCTTCTTCGTTCTCCTTAGTAATAGCAACATGATGACTGCTTTTAAAGCGAAATACTCCAAAAAAAGATTTTCCTTTTGAATTATCACCACCAGCCATTACTTGATCTTCTCTATTCGCATATCCGCCAAATTCTAACTTTCCATCCTTAGGAAGGCCCTTTTTATTTTTATCACCTTTATCACGTTTAAACATATACAAAACCTTCTTTAAAAATTAAGTTAAAATATTTTTTCTAAAGATCAATATACAAAAAAATCAGCGAACAGTCAATTAAATGGTTAATATATTTACTATTACCAGTGTAAATTAACTCAATCAATCACGTGCGACTATTTTGCGCAGCAGAAACCCCACTAACGGTATCAAGAGAACCTGGCAATGTTTTCCATCCGCTTAAATAAAAATAATTATTTACTGCTTGCTCACGAACTATACTATAATTTTTTAAAAAATCCTCCCATTTTTCTCCTACCCCTTGTTTTAAAATATTCTCAAGAACTTCATGGTCTCGGTCTGACTCAAAATCTAATTCATAAATATCATCAGGGAGATAACATATAAGATCCCTACCATTTGGCCGATAAAAACCAACTAAACCCTTTTCGGTAAGTTTTATAATTGGTAGTTGAACGATATCTTTTCCTACCTTACTACCTATTATTTTAGTTAGACAGTTATTAAAGGCTTTATTGACTATATTACTTTCTAAATTAATTGCATCAAGAGCACTTACCTCTCTTTTTTCTCCACTAAATTTTTTTCTTTTCTCCCAACTATCAGAATCGAGCATCCATTTTATAATCAGTGGAGTAGCTTTAACGACTTGATTCCTTTGCTCTTCATTTTCTTTTTCTTTCCTTCTGGTTACCTCTTCAGAATCTTTAGCGTTATAATTATTATGAGCTTCACGAAATCTTTTTACTGCGAAAATTAATTCTTTCCATTCTAATTGATATCCATCATCATGCTGAACAGTCATACCCAATCTCTTTAAAAAGTTAAGTTAATCTTTCTATCCAGAGTTAATTAGAAAGTATAGTTTACATACTAGCTTGTAGATAAAAAAACTTTAGAATCTGGCAAAGTTATAGGATTATCAACTAAAGTACGAGGGCCACCTACAGGAGGAGAAGGAGGCGGAGGAGAAGGTAGTGGTGAAGAAGCACCACCACCAAGTTCGACCAACCACTCCTCAGGAGGAGGTTGCTGCGAAACAACTACATCATTCCCGCCTCCATCTAAATAATTATCAGAAGATTTTTTCCCTACTTGAAGGGCACTAAGATTATTAAGAATTTCCTCGCTAAACGCCAGCCCTCTACTATTATCATTAGATTTTGTTCTAAATTCAGTAGAAGACAAACTAGAACTACTAGCTCCTCGTTGAATAACTTTAGTATAATCTCCTTTACTTTCTTCTTGATAAAAATTATCTTCATTACCTTCTACCTGAATATAATTTTTATCATCTCCACTTTCAACGTCGGCTCCACCTTGTTTAATAGTATCATCACTTCCACCGCCAAGACTCCCGAGAGCATCTTCAGAAAAAACCGGTCCTGAAGAATGAAAAGGATTAGGAGAACCCATTTCATAGGTGGTCATATCAGTAGATACAGATGCTTGAGCACCTGCATTTTTAGGAGAAGAATGAGATGAATTAGGACCGTTATCACTATTAGTACCAATAACAACTTCTTGTTTCTGTTCTTGCTTTTTATTTGCTTCCAATAATTCTTCATCTTTAAATGATATGAGACTTTCAAGTTCCAAAATAGAATCTGGCTTGGGCCTATATCCATAAGAACTATCTATACATACTTTTAAATATTTAAGCACATCTAAATTGGTTACCGAGCTTTTTCCCTGCGCATAGCTCATAAAAGCAGCTAAAGAACCCGCATCTAAATGAAAACATAATTCTTCTTTCTTTTCAGTTATTTTAATTAATTTTATGCTAAATGTTCTTTCTTTAGTATCGTAGGCAATTTTATCAAAATATATTTTTCTAGTTGGTCCCTCATATTCTGCATAATCTTGAGGTTTATCTTTAGTTCCTAAGATATGCCCTAGCATATAGCTACAGCGCCCTATTAGACTATTTTTATCATTTATTTTTAAATCTGGTCGTAATGCAGCTAATGATAAAAATAGTACATCCCGATCTTTTAACTCAAGATCTAAAATCATTTTTGGAAAATGAGTAATAACTGTTTCTTTTTGGGAACCATTATCGGAAGTAGTTTTAAATACTTCTATTTCACCACGTGGTAAGAATCTAAGACTTATCGGTTCTCTAGAACTATCTATTTGCTTAACATAAGGTTCGCCATCATCATAAAACAAAGATTGTAATGATTGTTCTACTAAAGGCTTTAATCTATCTAATTCTTTCTGGTTCTCTGTAGTTACAGAAGGTATCTCATAAGTTATAAACTCTTTATCATAAGAAGTTCCATCGAGAATAATTTGGCCATTATTAGAGTTATAATTAGGGACATTTGCAGAGAGTATTTTACTGACATTTTCTTTTAATTTAATATCAAACTTAAATTTTTTAAAAAAATCTACCGGCAAGGAACCTTTATCCTCCGGTAAAGTTCTTATAACTTTGCGTGCAGCCTCATATAATAAAGGTTCTAAAACAACTTTAAATTTGTCAGAGGCAATATTTAAATCAGCTTCTAGCTTGTTGGTGAAGAATTTAATAGAAGCTGTACATGAAGATTGAGGGAATAAACTTATAGTAACTTCTTCACTTTGTAACTCTACCGCCCGATTTTTACGTTCTAAAGATCTAATACTTATTTCCAGATTTTCTTCAGTTAGACCTATAGCTTCTAAATCTTTAACTAATCTATCTTTAATAAAATTATAGTGTTGCATATAAGCTATAATTTGAGGAGTAGCTTCTTTTATTTTATCTTTTCTTGCTTGATCTCTATTATGCTCTTCTCTTTCTCCTTTTAATTTATTTCCTTTTTCTGATAGTCTATCAGCTCCATTTTTTACAACATTACCCACAAAACTTCCTGCTCTTAATAAACCCGCACCAACCACAGAAAGACGTCTAGATACACCCTTACCATTAGTATCTTCTTTACTATCCGTATTTTGTCCTTCTTCTGCTGCTGCCGCACCATCTTCACTTCCAGCATCTTGTAATAAATCTTTTGCTGCTTTAGCTCCTTTTTTTCTACCCCAACTACCAAATCTAGAACCTGCCATACTTTAGATACCTTCTTTAAAAATTAACTTATCATTTATTACAAAATTAAAGATCACTTCCTTAATTTATTTTCTTAATTAATACATTAGATAAGGAAAAAAATCTCAACTGTAAATAGAATTATTAATTTTTTTTACAATTTATATATTTTTGCCGACATAACCATTCCCTTTTAAACTAATAGCTCAACCATCAGAAGAGCAAAAACCTTAAAACTTCCTATAAATTATCGCAAAATATAGTAGATTAAGAAAGAATTGACAGTAAAATACATCTATAATAAATTCTTTCTATAATGCTACATATCCCGAAAAAACATATACTTACAATACTATTTTATGTTTTATTCGGGATCCATAAATACATTCATTTCAATTAAGAAATACTATACTATATATAGATATAGCAGTTAAAGCTTGCGGTTACCTAAATTTTTTATAGATCCCAGACTAAATCTGGGATATGCAGAATCATAGCAATGATTTATGTAAGTAAATAAAGTGGAAAATCATTGCTTGATCTGCTATATATCCTTGACATAGACTCTATTTTCCATCAATAATTCTCTCTTTTTAACCTTTCACTTTTAATTATTGGATTATCATAAATTGTCAAATTCAGCACAAAATATTTTACCGGTTTATAATCGTAGTTCTATTGAAATTTCGCACGGAGAAGGCGCTTATCTATATGCGACCAATGGTAGAGAATATCTAGATTTTGTCTCCGGAATTGCCACTAATTGTTTAGGCCATTGTCACCCAAGATTAGTTAATGCTTTAAAAACCCAAGCTGATAAATTATGGCATATTTCAAATCTTTATCAAATTCCCGGTATGAAAGAATTTGCAAGCGATTTAACTAAAAATAGCTTTGCCGATACCGTATTTTTTGGTAATTCAGGGGCTGAGGCTATTGAATGTTTAATTAAAATGGTCAGAAAATATCATGATGCTACCGGCAATCCTAATAAATATCGTTTAATTACTTTTACCGGTGCTTTTCATGGCCGTACTTTAGCCGCGCTTTGGGCTAGTAAACGCGATCCGTTAATTCAAGATGGTTTTGGGCCACCAGTTGAAGGTTTTGATCCGGTTGAATTTGGTAATATTGAAGCGGTTAAAAATGCTATTGGTCCTGATACTGCTGGTATTTTAGTTGAAGTAGTTCAAGGTGATGGTGGCGTTAGAGTTGCTACGCTAGATTTTATTTTAGCATTTTGTAAATTCTGCGATGAAAATAATCTACTTTTATGTATTGATGAAATTCAATCAGGCATGGGAAGAACTGGCAAATTATTTGCCCATGAACATTATGGCATTACTCCAGATATCATGACCTCGGCAAAAGGTATTGGTGGTGGTTTTCCACTTGGTGCTTGTTTAGCTACAAAAAAGGCTGCAAGCGGCATGACCTTAGGCACTCATGGTTCAACTTATGGCGGCAACCCTTTAGCTATGAAAGTTGGTCATGAAGTATTTAATATTGTTAATCAAAAAGATTTTTTAGCTAATGTAAAAAATAATGGTGAATATTTCAAAGCCCAACTAGAAATAATAAAAAATAATTACCCAGAAATTGTTAAAGAAATTAGAGGCCTAGGTTTTTTACTGGGAATCCAACTCACTTCAGATAATAAAATAATGGCCAAAAAATTAGAAGAACATGGATTGCTAGTTGCCTCAGCTTCCGAAAATGTTATTAGATTATTACCACCACTAATTGTAACTAAAGAACAAATAGACCAAGCTCTAACAATTATATCAGCTACATTTAAGGAAATAAAAAATGGCTAATTTTATTGACATAGATAAAATTTCAACAAAAGACCTAAATGATATTATCGCACTTGCAATTAATATAAAAAAAGATCTTAAATCTGAAGGCTTGAAATTAAAGCCTTTATTAGGCAAACATTTAGCCATGATTTTTGAAAAACCTTCTACCCGTACCAGAACTTCTTTTGAAGTTGGAATTAATCAATTAGGCGGTCATGCAATAATTATAACTGCCGAAAATAGTCAATTAGGCCGGGGCGAAACAGTGGCTGACACGGCAAAAGTTTTATCCCGTTATGTTGATTTAATTATGGCCAGATGTTTTAAACATGAAATGATTTTAGAATTAGCCGAATATGCCTCAGTTCCAATTATAAATGGTCTTACTGACTTTAGTCATCCCTGCCAAGTGATGGCTGATATTATGACTTATATCGAACATAGAGGTGACATAAAAGGTAAAAAAATTGCCTGGCTTGGGGATGGCAATAATATGGCACATTCTTGGATTCATGCAGCCGTACAATTTGGTTTCACTCTACATTTAGCTACACCAAAAAATTTAAGCCCCTCTTATGACTTACTTAAATGGGCAGCTAATTTTAAAAATAGTGTCATTTTAACCACGAATCCTCAAGATGCTGCAAAAAATGCTGACCTAGTTACAACCGACACTTGGGTATCAATGGGCGATAAAGAAGCCGAATCACGCTATAAATCTTTAAAATCTTATCAAGTAAATAAGCAAATAATGTCCTTAGCTAAAAAAGACGCTTTGTTTATGCACTGTCTGCCAGCACATCGTGGTGAAGAAGTAACTGACGAAGTTATTGATGGCAAAAATTCTGTAGTATTTGACGAAGCCGAAAATCGTCTCCATATCCAAAAAGCCATAATGATTTGGTGCTTGAAAAATAGCTAGAAATTCGTATACCATAAAAGCTTGTTATAATTATAAAAATAAGCTCGGCGTAAAATAAGGTGGAAGAATTCAAAATAAGAACAATTGACTCCTCTTTTTTGCAAAATAATGAGGATTCTACTAAAAATAATTTATACGGCAATCTTTCTGAAGAAGAGCGGCAAGAAAAGCTTCACGGCAAATTATTAGCTAAAGCCATTAAAGATGGCTCTTATTTTAAAGAGGCTATAGAATGGTACTCAGTAAAATATATTTATCCCATAACCGAAAGATCTTACATTTTTTTATTTGCCTTTATTACTTTTTTAGCACTTGCTGTGGTTGGCATTAACAGTAGAAGTATTGGTAATCTTACTGAAGTTATACCTTTTGTAACTTACGTTGACGACTCCGCACACAAATTTTCTAATATAAAAAAGATTAGTCAGAATAATCAATCTCCTCAAGAAGCCGTTACCGAATATCTAGTTAAAGATTATGTAATGACTAGAGAAATGTTTGATCCTACTAAAATGGATAATGCTAATTACCTCAAACTTACAAAAAAAATAAAAAGTTCCTCTTCAAAAGAAGTCCTTAACCAATATAAAAACTATATGAATATTTTAAATCCATATAGTCCTTTTATTCGTTACAAAAAAGGTGTAATTAGAGAAATAACCATAAATAATTTTAAACTTTTAAAAGGTGATGCAGCAACTGGCAAAGCTATGGTAATTTTTACCGCCGAAGAAATTGAAGCCGGAAAAATTAATAGTACAACTCAGTGGCAAGCAATGGTTTATTACACAGTACCTGATGTTGAAACCATTTCACGGACTAAATCACCATTAAGATTTTTGGTAAAATATTATTATACAAAACCATTAAATAAAGATAAATCTTAAAAAGATTATATATAAATATATAAAAATAAGGACAAGAAAAATATGTTTAAGTATCTGATTATAATTTACATAACAATATTTTCTCTAATTAGCGTAAATAAAGCTGAAGCACTGCAGGTATCAAGACCACTACCTGGCGACAGTAGGCTTAGAGTAATAACCTTTAATCCCAACACTATTCATCTTTATACCGGATTTTATGAATATCAAGCCAGTATATTATTTGGCGAAAAAGAAGAAATAAAAACTATATCTATGGGAAATCCCGCAGGCTGGCAGTTAGTTCCTTCAGGAAGGCGATTATTTTTAAAACCTATTGCCAAAGATCCTGAGAATGCCCGCACCAATGTATTAATAATTACCAATAAACGCACTTATCATTTTATTTTCCAAGCCGCTGAAGTTGGTGAAAAAGGCATCGACGATCCAGATTTAGTTTGGGAAACTAGCTTTGTTTATCCTGACGAGACTGATGGTGTTATTCAAGATGCATCAAGACCATCAGGACCTGATTTATCAGAACCAGATAAATATAATTTTAACTATACTATCTCTGGCTCACAATTTATTGCTCCTTTAAGAATTTTTGACGATAAGAAATTTACTTATTTTCAATTTGCTAAAGATAATGCCGATGTTCCTGCATTTTTCTTGGTTGACGGAAATGGCCATGAATCGTTAATAAACTACCGTATTGAGGGTGATTACGTGGTAATTGAACGAGTTGGCAAACAATTTACCTTACGTCATGGCCCTGACATTACTTGCGTGTTTAATGAGGGTATTCCTGCAACTAGGTTGGGAAAGAATAAAACATAGTTTCTTAACATACAGTTCGTCATGCCGGGGCACTTTTTTTTAATATTAAAAAATATTTGATATTTTTTAATATTTTAAAAAAAGTGAGCCCGGTAACTACTTCACGGTTTGAGTATCAATGAAACAAATAAAGACATTTAATATTCGTTAATTGATAGGTGGATACCGGTCTTCTTATTTTTCCAACGAAACATTAAAATGTTTCTAAGGAAAAAGAAACCGGCATGACGAACTGTATATAACCAATTCTTTAAAAATCAACGCACCTTCCCTCTTTCTCCCAATCGCCATAACGCGTGGGTTCCAAGCCTTTTTTTCTCCCACCATATTCTTTAGGTAGTTCATTATCTTTAATATTTTCTTGGCTTTTTTTGCTTTCTGCTGTTAAATTATCATCTTTTATATTAGACATAAAACTACTTTTAATAATTAATATTTTGGATTATAGTAGATCAAGCAATGATTTTCCACTTTAATTACTTACATAAATCATTGCTATGATGCTACATATCCCGGATTTATTCCGGGATCTATAAAAAATTTAGGTAAAGGCAAGCTTTAACTGCTATACATAATAAGATATGTCACCAATTCGTTTATATATTATAGAAGAATTAAGTCAAAATTGCCAGATATCTTTAAATGAGGCTCAAGCACATTATCTTTTTAAGGTTATGCGGCGCAAAGTTGGTGATGAGATTTTATTATTTAATGGTATAAATGGTCTTTGGATTAGCCAGATTACAGAAATCGGCAAAAATTCTTGCGTCCTTATAGTCAAAGAACTAATTAAACCGCAAGAAATAGGAATAGATTTTTATTTATGTTATGCCCCGGTTAAGAATACCACCACTAGCTTTATTGTCCAAAAAGCCACTGAGCTGGGAGTAAGTAAAATTAAAGCTATAAATACCAAATATACTATCGTAAATAAAATAAATAAAGAACGTTTAGAAAAAGTGGCGATAGAAGCTGCAGAGCAATGTGAGAGACTAACTATTCCAATTATAGATGAAATAATATCTTTAAAAGATTTATTAAAAACTTGGGACATAAATAGAATTTTATTTTTCTGTGATGAGTCAGGAAAAGGTGAAAATATAATTACTTGTGTAAATAAAATTGCTAAAAAATCACTTAATTCTACTTGCGCTATAATAATTGGTCCCGAAGGTGGATTTTCTGAAGAAGAAAGAGATTTACTAAATAGCTATTCTTTTGTACAACCAGTAAGCTTAGGTCCAAGAATATTAAAAAGTGATACCGCAATAATCTCTGCTCTATCTATTGTAGCGGCTATTTTAGGTGACTGGTAAGAAGCGGCAACGAATACAAAAAATTATATATTATAAATCCTAAGTAAAAAAAGATAAATTATGACCAAAGAACTACAAAATATCTTAGAGCAGCAAAAAAATAAAGTTGATGAATGGTTTGATAGTATTTTTATCCAAACTACTCCTTTTATTTATAATTCTGTAGATATAAGACGTTCAAACTATAAAATCGCTCCGGTGGATACTAATATATTCCCAGGAGGCTTTAATAATCTAAATGAAGAAGAACGGATAAAAGCAAGCTTAGTTATTAAAGAATATTTACATAAATATTATCCCGGCAGTAAAAATATTTTATTGGTTGCTGAAGATCACACTAGAAATCTTTATTATTTTGAAAATGTTGCAGTTATTAAAGAAATTTTAGAATTAGCCGGAATAAAAGTTGGTTTATCAAGTTTTGGCACTACCAAAAATAACTCACCGCAAGATTTTGAATCTTTGTCGGGAGTTAAATTAAATCTAAAACCCATTTTAAGAGAACAGAACATTCTAAAAACTGCAGATTTTATTCCCGATATAATCTTAATTAACAATGATTTAACTGACAGTCCCCCAGAACTTATTAATAATATAACTCAGCCTATATTACCACCGCCACATTTTGGCTGGCATAAACGCAGAAAATCTGAGCATTTTTCAGTTTATAATGAACTAGCTGAAAATTTCTGTAAAGAATTTGCCTTAGATCCATGGATAATTACCACCATATTTTCTACCTGTAATCTAGTAAACTTCAAAGAACAAACAGGCCTTGCTTGCTTAGCTGAGAATGTAGATAAAACTGTAGATAAAATAAGAGAAAAATATAAACAATATCAAATTAAAGAAGATCCTTATGTATTTATTAAACCTAATCGTGGCACTTATGGCATGGGTATAATGACCGCAAGACACGGGGAAGATGTCTTAAATTTAAATAAAGATAATCGTAAAAAAATGAATGCAATTAAAGGTGGAAATTTAAATAGCGAAGTAGTTATCCAAGAAGGAATAATGACTATTGATCAAATAGATGGCTTCCCCGCAGAACCAATGATTTATGTTGTCGCAGGTAAACCAATCGGCTGTATTTACCGTATCAATAACAAGCAAGATGCGCTAAGTAATCTGAATTCATCCGGGATGCACTTTATGAGCGGAATCTTAAGAAAAAATGAGTCCTCTCTTTGTACAACCCTTGGTTTTATTGCTAAGTTGGCTTGTTACTCAGCTGCTTGGGAATGTTATCTTTCTAGTTATCAGATATAATTAGCCTTATGATACTAAAATTTATATTAAATATATTAGAAGAATATTAACTTTTGCTTGCATTTCTTGTAATAAAACATTATTAGTTAAGCGCGTTAATAAATATTAACAAAAGGCTATAATATATAATTCTTGTCGGCGAATTAATTTAATAAGGGGTTTTTATGAGAGTACTATTAGTTGAAGATGATAATACAACGGCTACAGCCGTTGAATTAGCACTTAGGTCTGAAGGCATTGTTTGTGATGTAGCTCAACTTGGCGAAGACGGTTTAGAAATTGGTAAAATTTACGATTACGATCTAATTATTTTAGATCTTATGTTACCAGATATCGATGGTTACGAAGTTTTATTACGTCTACGTTCAGCTAAAGTTCAAGTGCCCATTTTAATCTTATCTGGCTTATCTGGTACTGATCAAAAAATTAAAGGTTTAGGTTTTGGTGCAGATGACTATCTAACTAAACCATTTAATCGTGGTGAGTTAATTGCCAGAGTTCAAGCAATAGTTCGTCGTTCAAAAGGCCATTCTGAATCAACTATCAAATTAGGCTCACAAATTGTGATCAATCTTGATGGCAGAACAGTAGAAGCTAACGGCAAACCAATCCATTTAACTAGTAAAGAATATGGAATTTTAGAATTACTAGCTTTACGTAAAGGCTCTTTACTTACTAAAGAAATTTTCCTAAACCATCTTTATGGCGGAATAGACGAACCAGATATTAAAATTATCGACGTTTTCGTTTGCAAATTAAGGAAAAAACTTGCCGATGCTACCAATGGTACTAATTACATTGAGACCATTTGGGGCCGTGGTTATATACTACGTAACGAGGAAGAAGAGCAAACTGTTGAAGCTCTCCCTAAAAATGCTAATGATTAATTGTGACCAGAGCGCATAATACCGACCTTAAAGTTGGTTGTTATGAAACAGGCGGTGTAGGAAACTATACCGCCTGTTTTTTTACATTCTTAGTAATCGTTCACGCAATGCTGAACTTGAAATAAGAGCACTATTGATGACAAACTATCTTATTTTCTTAAGTTAACACCCTTATGTAAACGATTACCATCCTTACATTCACTCAAATACCTTACTCCCTACCCTTACATAACTAGCTCCTAAAGCAATAGCCTCTTTATAATCCGCACTCATTCCCATGCTTAAACCTAAAAGATTATTTATCCTCGCTAAATCGGAAAGTAAGGCAAAATGCTTTTTGGGATCGTCAGTAACAGGCGGTATACACATAAGGCCTTTAATATTTAATCCTTCCTCTATACAAGATTTAAGCAATAAACTTAAGTTTTCTGGATAAACACCTGATTTTTGTTCTTCTTTACCAGTATTTACCTGAATGAAATATTCTAGTTGTTTTGGGTGGTTTTTAGAAATTCTAGCAATTTCTTTAACTAGCTTTATTCTATCTATAGTTTGAATTACATCAAACAAGGCATAAGCCTCTTTAACTTTATTAGTTTGTAAGGGACCTATTAAATGTAGTTTAATTTCTGGATATTTTTCCTTTAAGAGTGGCCATTTTTTATAGGCTTCTTGAATTTTATTCTCAGCAAAGGTTTTTTGCCCAGTTAAAATACATTCTTCTATTTCAGCAAGGCTTCTATTTTTACTCACTACTATCAGCTCAGGCTTTATGAAGCTATTATTATTTATACTAGCTTTATTATGCTTATCATATATTTCCAATATTTCTAATTTAATCTCAGCAATATTATTTGCTATTTTTCCCATAAAACTCCCCTTATTCATTTTTATTAGTTAACGATTTCTTAAAAAATTAAAATTTAAGTTCTCTAATTAGCTCTCTGTTGTAAATATACCACAGGACTTTCACAAAGCCCCTTAGAGTTCTAAAGCAAAATTACAAGGCACTTGCTAATGGACTTAATATAGTCTTTTATCATAAACTTAAATATAAATCATCAATTGGACCTAATCAGTCCTTATGTTAATAACTTCTAATTCAAACGAACGGACTTAATATTATGAAAAAAATCTTATTAGCTACTACCGCTTTAGGTATGTTTTTTGGAACTCAAGCTTTTGCTGAAGGTCCAACTGTAACTATAGGTGGCAATGCTGACTTCCAAGTTGGTTATGGCGATCAAAAACAAGAATATAGAGATATAGATTCTGTTTATAGCAAAGATGTACATACTCGTAATCAAAACCAAATCAACTTTAAAGTTGATGGCAAAGCCGATAATGGCCTTGGCTACGGAGCTTTACTTGAACTTGATGCTAGCGCATACGGCCAAGATTCTTACGCTGCTGGTGACAGTACAGTAAAAAGATCTTACATCTATGTTGATAGTGGCTTTGGTCGTGTTGAATTAGGTGCTACTGGCGATGCAGCTGACGCTTTACGTGTTGACGCTTCTACATTCGCTCGTGCAACCGGTGGTATTGGTGGCGATTGGTTCCGTTATGTTGATTTAGGACAAAATCCTGGAGCTACTACACCTAACCAAGTACCTCCACTTTCAACAGTTACTACTACAACTCCTTTATCTTACGCACTACCTGGCTTACCAAGTGCAGTTTCTCCTGCTGGTATTTTAACTGGAACCGAGAAATCTATAGCTAACTCTAATAAAGTTAGTTACTACTCTCCACGTATCGAAGGTATACAAGCTGGCGTGTCTTTTACTCCTGATCAAGATGAAAGAGGCGGAAGAAATGGCTTTTCAACTGATAGCTCTGCTGTAACCACTTACACTCAATTCAAAAATGTGTGGGATTTAGGCTTAAACTATAATCAAGAATTCTCTGGAGTAAAAGTTGATGCTTCTGCTACTGGAAATTTCGGTTCAGCTAAAGACGAATTTGATGGAGCTACTGCTCGCGACGATCTAAAAGCTTATGCTTTAGGTTTAAGCGCTTCTTATGCTGGTGCTACTATTGGTGGTTCTTGGGCTGACATTTCAGAACTTGGTGGAGTATCTAGCTTTAATAGTAGCGCTAAATACTGGACTTTAGGCGCAGCTTATGTGACTGGACCAGTTGGAGTTTCTGTTGGTTATTTAGATTCAACTGTAGAACATGACACTGCGGCTGATGCTACAGATAAAGACCTAACTAATCTATCTTTCAGCGCTGATTACAAATTGGCTCCAGGACTTGTTCCTTATGCTGAAGTTAGCTTGTTTGAACAAGACGACAATACTGATTCTACTGTAGACAACAAAGGAACTGTGTTCTTAGTTGGTACAGAACTTAGCTTCTAATTTAGCTTAAAGTTAATATCTAATACAAAACCCCGAGACCTTAAAAATCTCGGGGTTTTTCTTTGGATAAATCTCTAAAGATACTCTCAAAAAAATTTGACTTTACTTCGAATCATTTAAAGCTTATTTAGAAAAGTACACTTATAAAAAGGGAAAAATATGAAATTTATATTAATTATAACATCTTTATTATTAATTTTAAGCAACTGTTCTTCGTCTAATCTTGAGAGTAAAAGCCAATATCCAGGTAGTCGCGATGATCAAAGAAGAGAGCGTAATGGCAAATTAACCGGCGAAGGCGGCTTATTAAAATTTGGCGGCAAAAAGCAAGATGCAGGTGATGCTAGCGGCATTACAGTTAATAGCTATTTATGGCGCGCGAGCTTAGATACGGTTTCTTTTATGCCCTTAACTTCAGTTGACCCATTTGGTGGCGTTATCATTACTGACTGGTATACTAATCCAAAGATTGGCAATGAAAGATATAAGTTAAATATATTAGTTTTATCTAAATCTTTAACTGCTAATGCACTGAAAGTTAGCGTATTTAAACAAGTTCAAGACACTAATAATCACTGGAAGGACATAGTTTCTAATCCTAAAGTTGCAACAGATCTTGAAGACAAGATCTTAACTCGTGCAAGGCAAATGCGGGTAACACAAGGGAATTAATAAATAAAAAGATTTAAAGTTACCTTAAATTATACTATATAAGGCTAGAAATTGGATTATAGCAGTTAAAGCTTGTCATTGCCTAAATTTTTTTATAGATCCCGGAATAAATCCGGGATATGTAGCATCATAGCAATGATTTATGTAAGTAATTAAAGTGGAAAATCATTGCTTGATCTACTATATTCCGTATCTAGCCTTAATTATTTGTAATTGATAAATTTATAAAACCAACATGTCAGACTCTCATATCCCTAATTATAATTTTAAAGCAGCTGAAGAAAATTGGCAAAAATCTTGGGACCAAGAAAATCTTTATAAAACTTTAGATAATAGCAATTTACCTAAATACTATGTTCTTGAAATGTTTCCCTACCCTTCTGGGCGTATTCATATGGGGCATCTACGTAATTATACTATTGGTGATGTGATTGCCCGTTACAAAAGGCAAGCTGGTTTTAATGTTTTACATCCAATAGGCTTCGATGCTTTTGGCCTACCTGCTGAAAACGCAGCTTTTGCTCGAAATATTCATCCCGCAAAATGGACCTACGCAAATATTGCTGAAATGAAAGAACAGCTTAAATCTATTGGTTTTTCTTATGACTGGTCACGCGAACTTGCTACTTGTGACCTTGAATATTACAAGCACGAACAAAAGATATTTTTAGAATTTTATAAACACGGGCTTGCTTATCAAAAAGAAGCTATGGTCAACTGGGATCCTATTGATAATACTGTCTTGGCTAATGAACAAGTAGTAGATGGTAAAGGCTGGCGTTCTGGTGCTGTAGTTGAACGAAAAAAACTTAAACAATGGTTTTTAAAAATCACCGATTTTGCTGAGGATCTCCTAACCTCTTTAAATAGTTTGGATAATTGGCCGGAGAAGGTTAAGTTGATGCAGCAAAAATGGATCGGTAAATCAACCGGACTTAAAATTAATTTTGCTATAAAAGACTCTACTGAAACTTTAGAAATTTATACGACCAGACCTGATACTCTTTTTGGCGCCTCTTTTTGTGCTATTTCACCTTATCATCCTTTAGCTGAAAAAATAGCTCAAGATAATTTAGCAGCACGAGAATTTATCTTAGAATGTAACAAATCTGGAGTTGCTGAAGAAACCATAGAAAAAATGGAGAAAAAAGGTTTTGATACTGGTCTTAAAATAATTCATCCTTTTATCTCTGATTTAGAACTACCATTATATATTGCTAATTTTGTTCTTATGGAATATGGCACTGGCGCTATCTTTGCCTGCCCCGCCCATGATCAACGCGATCTTGACTTTGCTTTAAAATATAATTTACCGGTAAAATTAGTAATAAGCCCTAAAACTGGTGAGAATATTACTATTAGTAATGAAGCTTATACCGATACTGCTAATGGTATTTTAGTTAATTCAGAATTCTTAAATGGTAAAACAGTAAAAGAAGCAACCGAAATTGTAGCAAATCTGATTGAAGAAAAAGGCTTAGGAAAAAAAACTACTAATTATCGGTTACGGGATTGGGGAGTTTCGAGACAACGTTATTGGGGCTGTCCAATTCCAATAATTTATTGCGATAAATGCGGCGTTGTTCCGGTTCCAGATAGCGACTTACCAGTAAAATTACCTGAAGATGTTGATTTTTCAAAACCTGGCAATCCTCTTTTAACCCATCCAACTTTTAAAAATACTATTTGTCCTAATTGCAATAATAGCGCGTTAAGAGAAACAGATACTTTCGATACATTTTTTGAATCATCTTGGTATTTTGCCAGATTCACAGATCCAAAGGATCCAAATGGTTTAAATAAAGATTTATGTAATTATTGGCTTGCCGTTGATCAATATATTGGCGGAGTTGAGCATGCAGTATTACATTTATTATATGCCCGATTTTTTACTCATGCTTTAAAACATATTGGTAAAATTGATATAACAGAGCCCTTTAAAGGCCTACTAACTCAAGGTATGGTTTGCCATGAAACTTACCAAGATAAAGATGGCAATTGGTTAGCGCCAGATGAAATAATTAAAGATAATAATGGTAAATATATAAAAATAGATGATAAAAGCCCGGTAGTTGTTGGTCGATCCCAAAAAATGAGTAAGTCTAAAAAAAATATTGTAGATCCGTTAAATATTGTCGATACTTATGGAGCCGACACTGCAAGATTATTTATGTTATCTGATAGCCCACCTGAGCGTGATTTAGAATGGTCAGATACTGGCGTTGAAGGTTCTTGGCGCTATTTAAATAAATTATGGCGCTTAATTTACAGCCATAAAGAAAATATTCTAAATGCTAAAAATGATAATAATTATTCTTTTAATGCTAGCCAAACGCTTTTAAGAAAAATAACCCACAAAACTATTCTAGCTGTAACTGAAGATATAGAACAATTTAGATTAAATAGAGCTATAGCCAGAATTCGCGAACTAACTAATAAAATTGGCGAATTTACTTCAAATAATGAGGCTGGTAAATTTGTAATTAAAGAAGCTATTGAAGCTGCAATAAAGTTACTGCATCCAATGGTCCCACATCTTACAGAAGAATGCTGGCACTTAATTGGCCATAAAACTTTTTTATTAAATAGTCCATGGCCGGTAGCAGATAACAGCTTAACTACTGATGATAATGTGACAATAGCAGTGCAAATAAATGGAAAATTACGGGCAACTATCAATGTGCCACTAAATATAGCCAAAGATGAGCTGGAAAAAACAGCTCTCTCTTGCGCTAATGTAAAAAATGCCCTACAAGATAAGACTATAAGAAAAATAATTATTGTTCCAAATAAGATTGTAAATGTTGTTATATAAACTAGGTTCTATTCTTATCATATTCCTAACCATATCCTTAAGCGGATGTGGCTTTAGACCTTTATATAGTAAAGAACCTTATAACAAAAAATTTGTAAATGCTATCGCCTCAATTAGTGTTAGCGATATTCATACCGTACAAGGAACTAAATTTATTAATAGTCTAAGAAATACCTTAAATCCTAATAACATAGCCGCTCCAACAAAATATATTCTCGACAGCACTCTTACAAACATTCAATCTTATTTAGAATTACAGCAAGATAGTACTGTTACTAGTTATAAGACAATTATCACTGTTGATTATAAACTCCGTGATATAACTACTAATAAACTTATAGCTTCTGGAAAATTACAAAGGGAAAATAATTTTGATAAATCAGCTTCTGAATTTTCTACCTTTGTTTCTGAAGAAACTGCAAATGATGATGCAACTGAATATTTAGCACACCAACTTGGCACTATTATTATTTCATCGGTAATAAAAAATACTACTTCTAATTAGAGTTATCTATTTAAATAATACAAAAAATAATGAAAATCCCTCCAAATAAAATCGAAAATTTTATTAAAAAACCGGATAATAACATAAGCGGAATATTAATTTATGGTCCAGATTTAGGCTTAGTTTCTTTAAGAAGCGAAGAACTATATAAAAATATAAAAGCTAAAAATAATGATATTTTTAATGCTATCGAATTTAGTTATAAAGATTTAAAAAAAGATCCAGCTAGACTTAATGATGAGCTCCGCTTACGTAGTTTATTTGGTGATAAAAAAATTATAAAAATAACTGATATTGAAAATACTATCACCAAAGATTTAGAAAATATCTTAAAAAAATATAGTGGTAATAATTTTATGTTATGGATAGGAGAAGATTTATCCCCTAGTTCATCTGTACGTAAATTATTCGAAACGGAAAAAAATCTAGCCTGTATACCTTGCTATAAGGATGATATAGTCAGCTTAAAACAATTAATTAGTAATTATTTTAGCCAAAATGGTTATAAAGCTAGTTATGAAATTATTGATCTTCTGGCTCATAAATTTTCAGGTAATAGACTTATTGTAATTAGTGAACTGGAAAAATTATTTACCTATAAAGGTGAAAATAAGCAAGTAACCCTAAATGACATCGAAGAATCTATCAGTGAAAATATTGAATTATCTTTAGATAATCTCTGCCAAGAATTTGCCTCCCTTAATAACCAAGGTTTAGATAATTATCTAAACAAAGCTTTTAAAGAAAATATCTCGCCAATAACTATAATTAGAACTTTAATAAATTATTTCTTAAAACTTTATTTAGTTCAAGTGAAAATTAATAATGGTACTCCAGAAAAAATAGCTATAGATAACCTAAAACCGCCAATATTTTTCAAAAATATTCCCATATTTAAAAATCATTTAACTATCTGGAATTTAGATAAATTATCAGAAATATTATTGTCTTTGCAAAAACTAGAAGCTTCATGTAAAAATAATAATGTAGATCCTGAGTTACTCTTAAATAACAATTTATCATTAAAAATCTATCAATTACAAAATAAACAATGACTCATATAGCTCATAATTTAAACCAATTACAGCAAATCTTAAGGCAAGCTCGAGCTGACAATAAAACCATAGCTTTAGTTCCTACTATGGGCGCCCTACATTCTGGTCATCTTTCTTTAATAGAACTTGCGGCTCTTCATGCTGATTTTATTGTGGTTAGTATTTTTGTAAATAAAGCTCAATTTGCACCTCACGAAGATTTTGCTAAATATCCTAGAACTGAAGAACAAGATCTAGAATTATTAAAAAATACTAAAGCTGATTTGGTTTATTTGCCAAATTCAGATGAAATGTATAATAAAGATTTTTCAACAAGTATTAATGTTGGCAAAATTGGCAAAATATTAGAAGGAAAAATTAGACCACATTTTTTTGCAGGTGTCGCTCTAGTTGTAACTAAACTACTTTTACAAACTAAACCCAATTATGCCGTATTTGGCGAAAAAGACTATCAACAATTAGTTATTGTAAAAAAATTAGTTAAAGAACTAAATATAGATACTCAAATATTAGGTGGAGCCATTATCCGCGAAGAAGACGGACTGGCTATGTCTTCTCGCAATCGATATTTAGATCCTAAAGAAAGAAAGATTGCTCCAGAGTTATATAAAACTCTTATTTCTATAAAAGAACAAATTCAAGACCAAAATAATCCTGATATTAACGATATAATAGAAAAAGCTAAATTAGCTCTATTAGCAAAAGGTTTTGCAAATATTGATTATATTGAGTTACGTAATAAAGAAACTTTGAAAAAAACTAAAAAAATTACAGGCAATAGGTTACTTGGAGCCGCAAGAATAGGAAATACTAGAATAATCGACAACATTACTTTATTATAACATTCACTATAAATCGTTTATAAAATTAGGTATTTTTTATGAAAAGAACAATCTGTCAGTTAGCGGCTTTAACATTACTTAGTACCAATTTATCTGGCTGTATATTTGCAGCTTTAGGCGCAGCAGGAACTGCAACTTATATTGGAGTACAAGAAAGAACTCCAGGAAAAGCAGTAGACGACACGGTAATTTGGGGGAAAATTAAAGAAAAATATCTCCAACAAAATGCTAAAGATTTATTGGCCGGAGTAAATGTTGAAGTTATAGAAGGTAGAGTCCATTTAACAGGACTGGTGTATTTGCCACACACAAGAGTTGATGCAGTAAGACTAGCCTGGCAAGTAGATGGGGTGAAAGAAGTAGTAAATGAAATTCAAATTAGACCAGAGAAAGATAAAAAATGGTCTACAATAGCTACAGATAGTTGGATTTCAGCGCAAGTTAGATCTAAATTATTATTTGATAAAAATGTTCGTTCTATTAATTATTCGATAGATGTTATTTTAGGGGTTGTATATTTAATGGGTATAGCTAGAAATCAAGAGGAACTTGAAATAGTTGAAGATATATCTAGAACTACTAAAGGTGTGGAGAAAGTTGTAAGTTATGTCCGAATTGAAAAATAATAAAAGACCACTTAAAATTGCTATACAAATGGATCCTATAGAATCCATAATTTTTGCTAGAGACTCAAGTCACTTACTAGGGCTTGAGGCCCAAAATAGAGGTCATGAAATTTTTTATTATCAGCCTTATCAATTATCTTTAGATAATGGCAAAGTTGTAGCTGAACTAACCAAAATTACTCTCTATAATAATCCTGATAATTATTATAGTTTAGGTGAAAAAAAATTATATAATTTAGAAGAAATGGATGTCATATTGATGCGGCAAGACCCGCCTTTTGATATGAATTATATTACCTATACTTATCTTTTAGAAATGCTAAAAGATAAAGTTTTAGTTGTTAATGATCCTACAGAAGTTCGTAATTGCTCTGAAAAAATATTTGTTTGTTTATTTGCCAAATTTATGCCTAAAACTTTAATTACAGGCGATATAAATAGAGCACAAAAATTTTTAAAAGAGCATAATAATAATATAATTTTAAAAACTCTTTATTCTTTTAGTGGCAATGATGTATTTCATATTCAGGATGCTTCTGAGCTTACTAAACAATATGAATTCTTATACAAAAAATATAATGCACCTTTAATGCTGCAAGAATTTTTACCTGGTATAAAAAATGGCGATAAAAGAATAGTTCTAATTGATGGTGAGATTGTTGGAACTTTAAATCGTATGCCAAAAGAGGGAAATTTCTTATCTAACATGATTCAAGGTGGGAAAGCCGTTAAAACTGAAATAACAGATCGTGAACATGAAATCTGCGCAGCTTTAAAACCAGAGCTTAAAAAACGTAATTTAATATTAGCTGGTATTGATGTTATCGATGGCCACTTAACAGAAATAAATGTTACCTGCCCTACTGGCTTAAAAGTTATTAATGGCCTTTATGGTATAAAACTTGAACAAAAATTCTGGGATGTGGTTGAAAAGAAAATAAAATTATGCAATTTTCCGATAAAGCATTAATTATATCAAAGCAAAAATTTAATGAAAATAGCGCTATTATTTCTGTGCTTTGTGAAAATAATGGCAAATATAAAGGACTAGTGCGCGGAGTAAATTCGGCAAAAAATCGGACTATTTATCAAATAGGTAATTTAGTAAATATAACTTGGCAAGCAAGATTATCTCAGCATTTAGGATACTTAAATGCCGAATTAATTGAGCCCCTTTCTATGCCCTGTCTTAATAATATGCTTAAACTTTTTGGCCTATCTTCATTATGTCAGATGATTGATAAAACTATAGCTGAGCGTGAAATCCAACCAGATTTTTTTATTAAAGTAATAGAGTTAATTAGAAAAATATCCTTAAAGTCCAATTGGTTAGTTGAATATGTTTTGTTTGAGATTGAACTATTAAAAATATTAGGTTTTGCTTTAGAGCTTAATTGTTGCGCCGCAACTGGTACTACTACAGAATTAATTTATGTATCTCCCAATAGTGGGAGAGCTGTTTCTAAAGAAGCTGGTAAACCATATGCCCAAAAGCTTCTTGCTCTACCTTATTTTCTGATCGAAAAAAATTTAGATTACTCAAATAAAACTATAAATAATATAGAAATTAAAAATGGGCTAATCTTAAGTAAATATTTTTTAAATAAATATATATTTAAAGCTCATAATATAAATATCCCTAATATCAGAATAAAACTTGAAGAAGTTATTTAAACTTGTTATTAGATGATATAATCAAAAACTTTAAGTAGAATAATAGATGAGCAATGAAAATATAATTAAGGTAGATTTTGACAAAGCATTAGGCGATAGATATTTAGCTTATGCTCTATCTACTATAACTTCTAGATCTTTACCAGACGTTAGAGATGGCTTAAAGCCAGTTCATCGCAGATTACTCTTTGCCATGCTTCAATTAAAACTTGATCCTAAATCTGGCTATAAAAAATGTGCTCGGGTAGTCGGAGACGTAATTGGTAAATATCATCCGCATGGTGATGTTGCGGTCTATGATACCATGGTAAGGTTAGCACAAGAATTTGCGGTTCGTTATCCTTTGGTTGAAGGTCAAGGTAATTTCGGCTCAATTGATGGCGATAACCCGGCCGCAATGCGTTATACCGAAGCCAGACTTACCGAAGTTGCTATGAGTATCTTAGAAGATATAAACTCAGATACTGTTGATTTTAAACCAACTTACGATGGTTCGGAATTAGAACCCATTGTTATGCCCTCAAGCTTTCCTAATTTACTGGCTAATGGTTCTGAAGGTATTGCCGTTGGTATGGCAACTAGTATTCCCCCCCATAATGCTCACGAATTGTGTGATGCTTTATTATATTTATTAAAACATCCCAATGCTAGCACTGAAAAATTATGTGATTTTGTTTTAGGCCCAGATTTTCCAACTGGCGGAACTTTAATTGAGCCAAGAGAAAATATTATAAAAGCCTATGAAACTGGTCGTGGTTCATTTAGATTGCGCGCTAAATGGGAAAAAGAAGAATTAAGCCATGGTATGTATCAAGTAGTTATAACTGAAATACCTTATCAAGTACAAAAAGCTAAATTAATTGAAAAAATAGCCGACCTTTTCAAAAATAAAAAACTCTCTCTCCTGGCTAATATTAGAGACGAATCAACCGAAGATATCAGAGTTGTTTTAGATCCTAAAAATCGTTCGGTAGATCCTGAAATGCTAATGGAATCTTTATATAGAACTACTGATCTTGAGATTAGATTTAATCTTAATATGAATGTGTTAACCGGCAAAGGTAACCCAGAAGTATTATCATTAAAAGCCGTGCTTAACGAATTTATTAAACATCGTTTAGATGTACTAATCCGCAAAAGTAAATATCGCCTAGGCAATATTGATAATCGTTTAGAAGTTTTAAAAGGTTTATTAATTGCTTATTTAAATCTTGATGAAGTTATTCGGATTATTCGCGAAGAAGATGAGCCAAAAGCGATAATGATGAAAAAATGGAAATTAAGTGATATGCAAGTGGAAGCCATATTAAATATGCGCTTACGTTCTTTAAGAAAATTAGAAGAAATTGAAATTAAACGCGAAAATGATGCTTTATCCAAAGAGAAAAAAGAATTATTAATGATAATTAATGACGAAAAAGTTCGCCATGAATATATAGCCAATCAATTTAAAGAGATTAAACAAAAATTTGGTAAAAATACTAAAAATGGTGCGAGAAGAACTATATTTGCTGACGCACCACAATCCACAATTATCTCAATTGAAGCCTTTGTTGAAAAAGAACCAATCACTATATTTTGCTCAGAAAAAGGTTGGCTAAAAGCGCTAAAAGGCCATTTAGAATTACAAGATGTAAGTGACATAAAATATAAAGAAGGTGATGGCGCAAGATTTATTTTAAAAGCCTATACCACTGATAAGCTCTTAGTTTACACTGACGATGGTAGATTTTTTACCATTAGTTGTAATAATATAGTTGGTGGTAAAGGCCATGGCGAACCGCTTAATCTTTTGGTAGATATTGAACAAAACAGCCAAATTGTTAATCTACTAATTTATAATGAAGAGCTTAATATTTTAGTTGCCAATAATGCCGGACGTGGTTTTATCGTTAATGCCAAAGATGTCGTTGCACAAACTAAAAATGGCAAACAAGTTTTAAATCTCGCAACTGGCCTTAAAGCTATTGTATGCGTGGAAGCCAATGGCGATATGTGCGCGGTTATCGGCCAAAATCGTAAACTTCTAATTTTTAAAACTGAAGAAATTCCTGTGCTTAAAAAAGGCTCTGGGGTTATCTTGCAAAGATATAAGCATGGCGGCCTTTCAGATGCTAAATGTTTTAATACCAAAGATGGTCTATCTTGGCGTGCAGGGAGCAAAACCCGCAATGAAAAAAATCTTAAACCTTGGATTAATAAAAGAACCAGCCTAGGTAATACCCCCCCAATGGGCTTCCCAACTAGCAATAAGTTTGGGATGTAAGTTTATAGTATAGTATTTCTTAATCTACTATATCTTCAATTAAATTAGCTAATTATAGATATTTACGATTATTCTTTCGCAGTAAAAGAATCGAATATACTTGACTTTAGAGACTAAACCTGCTATTTTAGCGCTAATTTAGCTATCTGACTACCTATATTAGCACAATTATGATTGTAAAACGTTATATAGAAGCGCAAATAAAGCAAGAATTATCCTTAGATAATTCAAAGATTATTATAGTCTATGGCGCAAGGCAGGTCGGGAAAACTACATTAATTGAATCTATCTTAAGCAAAATCAACAAAAAGATTCTAAAGATTAATGGTGATAGACTTGGCAATAATTCTGATATTTCAAGCCGAGATTTAAAAAAACTTGAAGCTATGCTTACAGGTTACGATATTTTATTTATTGATGAGGCTCAAAGAATAGCAGAAATAGGTATTAATCTTAAAATAATTTATGATAATATTAAACATATTAAAATTATTGTTACTGGATCTTCGGCACTAGATTTATCAAGCCAAATAAAAGAACCGTTAACTGGCAGAAAAAAACAGTTTATATTATATCCTATATCATTCTTAGAACTAAGACAAAGTTTAACTCCTTATGAATTAAAGGAATATATTGAAGAAAGAATGATTTTTGGTTCTTATCCACATCTTCTAAATATAAAAAGTAAAGAAGATAGAATTGATTATATTTCACAGCTGTCTGAAGATTATCTATATAAGGATATATTAGAGCTTGAAAATATTCGCTATCACCAAAAATTAAGAGACTTACTAAAGTTAATTGCCTTTCAAGTAGGATCAGAAGTTTCTATTTCAGAGTTAGGAAATCATCTAGGGTTAAGTAAAGATACTGTTTCTAGATATATTGACTTACTTGAGAAGTCATTTGTAATCTTTGTTTTAAGAGGTTTTAGTAGGAATTTAAGAAAGGAAGTTAATAAAAAACCAAAAATATATTTTTATGATTTAGGAATTAGAAATGCGATAATAGGTAATTTTAATTATCTTGATAATAGAGATGATATCGGAGCTTTATGGGAGAATTTCCTGATTGCCGAAAGAATAAAAAGAAATCAATATATGCGCTTACATAATTCTATGTATTTCTGGCGCACTTATACCGGCGCAGAACTTGACTATATAGAAGAATATGGTGGCAAACTTTACGGTTATGAATTTAAATGGAACAAAACAGCAAAAGCACCAGAAAGTTGGCTAAGTAATTATAATGCCGAGTATAACTGTATTAACAAAGATAATTTCTTAAAGTTCGTAGTAGAATAATTTTAGATTATACCCGCACAGTTATTTGAACATACCCTCCCCTCCGAAAATGCTCTTGTAAAATTAGTATATGCTGCTTATAATAAAGCCTCCGCTAAGTGGACTATGCCAATCCAAAATTGGCCTACAATTGTATCTCAACTTGTTATCCATTTTCCAGGTAGAATTGAGGTACAGTATGACACAGTTTAATGAACAGTCTCTCATTTTATCTTTTACGTTTTAGGTAAACCTATTTCTATTTCTGCTAAAGAGATTGAAGCATCCTCTAGGACAGCTGGTAATCCTAAAAGCTCTCTAATATCACCTCTTTCTTCAACTTTCGCATAATCTAAAACTTTTTTGCCTGCATTATCGCTAATACTTGCATCAGCTCCTTTTACTAATAAATAATTAACCATTTCTAACTGACCACTTTCAGCAGCAAGCATCAAAGCTGTGCGTCCTTCCTTATCTATATAATTAAGTTGTGCTCCTCCTTTTTCTACTAGACAACGAAGAACATCTATATTATCAGCAATTTGAACCGCATACATTAAAGCGTTTTGGCCATTTTCATCCTTTTCATCTACAGAAGATCCTGCAGATAATAGATACTCAACTACTGCTACATTATCACTATTTTCAGCAGCAAGCATAAGAGCTATTCTGCCTTGATTATCTTTACAATTAGGATTAGCTCTTCCTACCTCTACTAAACTTTTAAATACTTCTATAGTACTATTCTTTTCAGCAGCATATATTAACGCTATTGTTTTAGAATCATTATCTTGATTATTTGCATTAGCTCCTTTATTTAATATATAAGACATACCACTTACATTATTGCTATCAATTAGATACATCAAGACTGTATCACCATCATTATCCTTAGCATTTATATTAAATTCTAGCACGTCTACTAAGAATCTTATCATACTGTAAGAATTGTCGCTTGAAGAGTTAGCAGCATACATTAAAGCTGTCTTATTTATACCATCCTCTGTATCTCTTACTTCGATCCCATATTCTTCCAAGCTAGGTAATGAAGCTAAAGATTTAACTCTAGCTAAATCTCCATCTCTGGCTGCATATAAAAAATTTACCTCCCATAAAATCTTATATAATTCTTTATTATCAGTGTCTTTTGCGCATATTAAAGCTGTTTTATTTTCATTATCTTCAATAAATATATTAGCTCCCGTTTTTAATATTTCTTCAATACATTTTGTAGTAAAGCCAGCTTCGATTGCATGCATAAGAGCGGTTTTTCCACCTTTATCTATAATATCTAAACCTTTTTCTTTTTCGCTAAATGGTAATATTGCTTTAAATAATTCTTCCTTTTTACTTCTAGCTGCAAGCATAAGAGCTGTTCTGCCTTGATTATCTCGAGCATTTACACTAACTATCCTTTTATTCTTATTTTTAAAATTTATTGTACTTAGAAACAAATTTTGGTTCCCCATTTCCGCTGCAGAAAGCAACATTGCCTCTAAAAAAGATACTTGCAAAGTAAAACCACCAATTTCCCCAGCACATTTAAAGATTGTCTTTTGTTGATTATCTTTAATATCTGGATTAGCTCCTGCATTTAACAATGCTTTAAAAAGTTCTGTCCTCTTTAAAAGAGCAGCATGCATTAAGGCTGTTTTACCATTACTATCTTGAGCATTTACATCATTAATTGATATATTTGTTAATAGAGTATAAACTTTTACTACTTCGTCAGCTCCAGCTTGTATCGCAGCTATTAATAGATTTGAAGATGCCGTTGCTTGACTTATGGCACCACCTTCGGCAGCACTACCGTTATGACCTAATGACATATTTTAACCAATAATTATTGTTTTTATGCAGTTATTTTTATAATATTGAAATTATTTTATTAAAAAATATAATGCAATATAGCTTTCAGGTCAACATTAAGTATGAAAAAATTAACAATTAAATAATTTTAATCCCTAAAAAATAACAGTAGCGCGCTTCATTATAGAATTTTTTGTACCACATTGACAGATATTAATATTTTAATTATTATAGATAATTAAGCTTAGGCACTTAATTCTGAGGATAATCGATGGCTAGATTTAAGATTAGTAATTTAATTATTGGAAAAAATGAAGTTACAATAGAACATCCGCTACTTAAAGAATTTGTAAAGCTAAGAAATAAAGAATTTACAGATTTCTACGGACCTACCAGCAGATATAATATAGGCAAAGAACCGCGTGTTCAAGATAAGATAGATTGTATAAGTTCACTAATTCGGTTCTAAATTAGGCCGTTAAGTTAAGCGGATAGATAATGGCAAGCTCCGCAATTACCCCCAAATTCGATCGAGTAACCCGGGAACTTACGCTCCCAGGTTCTCACAGAACCGTACTTGA
>CAYZBM010000012.1:0-32185 GCA_964476705.1 uncultured Rickettsiales bacterium
ACACAATTATACGTTATATGATTAACTATTTGACACAGTTATTTGAACATACCCATATACCAGCTTTATCATTAGTATCTTTAGTTGTTATATATGCAATATTACCTTCAATTTTAATATCTTTTATTTGCTCGAAAAGTTTAAGATCTATATTCCCCGTAATACATTTTTGTTCTTTAGACAACACTTTACTAAGGTTACTTTTATACACCAGCTTAAGAATAGCTATGGTAAATACTAAAATAGTACCTATAATTAGCACTACACCTAGAGTTTTAACAATTTTTTTAAGAATTCTAATTTGCTGTTCTTCTGTCATATAAATTTATTTAGCGTTATTATAAAATTATGAGTATTGATACTTTAAATATTAAGGCCGAACCCAAAGACATAAATAAACGTATAGATGTTCTGCTTCGCGAAAAAACTAATTTATCGAGAAGTAGAATCCAAGAACTTATTCGCCAAGGAAATCTTAAAAAAGCTCAAATAGTTATAAATGATTGCGACTATACAGTCAAACTAGATGATATATATTCATTAACTATACCAGCTCCTATTAGCTCACATATGCAAGAAACCAACATAGATCTTGATATAGTCTATGAAGATGACGATCTTGCAGTTATCAATAAACAAGCCGGACTTACTGTCCATCCTGGAGCTGGCAATAAAAATAATACCCTAGCCAACGCCCTGCTTTATCATTTTAAAGGTTCATTATCTGGAATTGGTGGTGTTGAAAGACCAGGTATTGTTCATAGACTCGATAAAAATACTAGTGGACTAATGATCATCGCCAAAAATGATTCGAGCCATAATAAGTTAAGTGCTGCCATTAAAGAACGAAAAGTAAAAAGACGTTATCTAGCTTTTTGCTATCAAATTCCTAAACCTATAAGTGGAGTTATTAACGAAAAAATAGGTAGACATCCCGTAAATAGAGTTAAAATGATGGTAGTAAACAAAAACTCTAAAGAAGCAATTACCCACTATGAGGTTAAGGAAAGCTATCTAAACGGAAAAGCATCTCTGGTAGAATGTAGATTGCAAACTGGTCGAACTCACCAAATTAGGGTCCATTTAGAACATATTAACAGCCCGGTAATTGGCGATATTTTATATGGAGTAAAACAAAGATCTAAAAATATTAAAGCTTTTCCCGAAGAAATTATCAATTATATAGCTACTCTAAACCGTCATGCTTTACATTCTTATTATTTAAGTTTTGCCCATCCTATATCTGAACAAGTTCTTGAATTTACTATAGATTTACCTAAGGAATTAATTCAATTAAAACAACTGCTAGAAGATGCATAAACACCCAAAAGCCAATCTTATAGCATAGTTAGCTTAACTCTTGAATTCCAACTGATTATATGCTAGATTCAGCCGCCCTAAGGAAGGGTATTGGTTTATTCTAAAACCAGAGGAGAAATATCATGAAAAATAAAAAAACAGCTAAAAATGCTGATATTGATTTTAATAATGATAATGTCAACAATGAGCAAGAAGAAAACGAGCCCAAAGATGAGCTTGAAGATAATTTGCTTGAACATAATGTTCCTGTAGTTTCCAGCGAATCTAATCTTGCTAGTTACCTAGATAAAATAAGTAAATTTCCCTATCTCACTCAAGAAGAAGAAGAAACTCTGGCTAAAGATTGGGTAGATAATGGTAATGTAAAATCAGCACATAAACTAGTTACTAGTCATTTAAGATTGGTGGCTAAAATTGCTTATGGCTTTAGAGGATATGGCCTACCATTACTTGAATTAATTTCCGAAGGAAATATTGGCCTTATGCATGCGGTAAAACGTTTTGATCCCAACAAAGGTTTCCGATTATCTACTTATGCTATGTGGTGGATTAAGGCAGCCATCCAAGAATATGTTTTACATTCTTGGTCTTTAGTTAAGATTGGTACCACAGCAGCACAAAAAAAATTATTCTTTAGCCTACGTAAAGTTAAAAATCGTTTAAAAAAAGTTGATAATTCTAATCTTACTAAAGATGAAATTGCTGAGATTGCATCACGTCTTGATGTCTCAGAAAAAGAAGTTATTGAGATGGACAGCAGATTAACCCAAGCTGATAAATCTCTTAATGTCTTAATTGGTGATAGCGAAGACGGTCATGAAATGATTGATTTTCTTCCCGCAAAAGAAGAAAACCAAGAAAATTCACTAATTAGTAAAGATGATTTAAAATTTAAAAGAGCATTATTTGTTAAAGCTTTTGCTTTACTTACTGATCGTGAAAGAGAAGTGATTACCAAAAGAAGATTGGATGAACCGCAAATAACTTTAGAAGATTTAAGTCAGCATTATAAAATATCTAGAGAAAGAGTAAGGCAAATCGAAAATAGAGCTTTAGAAAAACTACAAAATTTTGTACATGAATATTTGAATAAGAAAAAAGCTCTTCCTGCCGATTAACAAAATTTAATAAGGTATTTAATTATATATGGTAAGTAACCAGATTGAAGATTTAAAAAAAATTTCCACTCCAGAATTTATTCAAGTAATATTTAATAGCGCTTTAGATGCTATCATTTGTACCGATGAAAATTATAAAATAATTTTAGCCAATGAAACTAGCTGCAAATTAACCGGTTATAACCATCAAGAAATATATGGTAAAGATATCAGCTATATTATCAAAGACGAAAAGAATGATTTAAAAAAAATATTAGAAAATTCTTTAAAAAATATAGATAGATGTTTAGCTATAAGAAATAATAATAGCCAATTCCCAGTTGGTATCTCTAGTCATAAAATAAATTTAAGTCATAATAATCAAATAATTTTTATAATTTTCTTGCATAATCTTTCCCACGAAAATGAAATAGAAAATAAAATAACTAAATTCAGAGATAGATTAGCTTTAATTCATTTCGAGATGCAAAAAGCCCGTTATGAAGCTGAAAAAGCTAATTACCACAAGAGTCTATTTTTAGCTAATATGAGTCATGAAATAAGAACTCCATTAAATGGAATTTTAGGCATGACCGAACTACTAATGAATACCGAACTTTCTGAAAAACAGCAAAAATATATGAATCGCATTTATGAAGCTGGTGATTTATTATTATCTATCATTAACGATATTTTAGATTTCTCAAAAATTGAAGCCGGCCAGATGCATCTCGATATTACCGAATGTAATTTGGTAGAAATTATTAATAATGCCTATAATATACTCAGCGTTAAGGCCAAAGCGAATAATACTATTATTAATATAATTACTCCGGATAATCTTCCACAAGTTATGGCCGATCAACTACGCTTAAATCAAGTTATTTTAAATCTTTTAAGCAATGCAATAAAATTTACTAAAAATGGTAAAATAGAAATAAAACTACAAACTGCTATATTAGAAACTGACGAAATGAATATAATGTTGAGTATAAAAGATAGTGGAATTGGCATAGCAAAAGAGGCCTTAGTTCATATTTTTGATAAATTTTCTCAAGCTGATATTTCAACCACCAGAAAATATGGCGGAACTGGATTGGGATTGGCTATTTGTAAGAAAATTATTGAAATGATGGATGGTAAAATTAGCGTAACTAGTGAAGTTGGCAAAGGTTCAAATTTTTATTTTAACCTAACCCTGCCCATTTATAAAAATGAAATCTAACCAAATATAAATAGGACTAATAATGCAAAAATTAGAAGTGATATTTTCAGATACAAATATTTTGGTTGTAGATGATTATTATGTAAATCAAGAATTAACTAAAGATATGTTAGAATTATTAGGATGCACTGTAGATATTGCCAGCAATGGCCTTGAAGCTATTGAAATGTACAAAAAAAATAAATATGCTTTAATTTTTATGGATATCCAAATGCCGGAGATGGATGGTTTTGCCGCAACTAAAATAATTAGAGCTAGTGAAGAAAATTTCCATATCCCAATAATCGCAATAACTGCCGGAGCCTTAGCTGAAGATCGAGCAAAATGTTTAAATGTAGGAATGGATGATTATATCAGCAAGCCAATTAAAGGCGAAAATCTAAAAACAGTCTTAGAAAAGTTTGTAAAACAAAAATAGCTAATCTAATGTAAAAGAGAATATAATAAATATTATGAACACCAATAAAACAACTCAAGCAGCTACCGAAAAAAAATTTGAAAATCTTACTAAAGACTTTGAAAATTTTGCCTATATCACCTCTCACGATTTAACTGATCCTTTAAGAGGAGCTTTAGCTAATTGTGAAATTTTAGCCGCCAAATTATCTAATAATGAGAATAGAGATACTTTACTTTTAATTGAGAATGATATTAAACATATTTTAAACAAAATAAAAATCTTACGCGAATATTCTTATCTTATCTGTAGAAAAATTAAAAAAGATAAAATAATTTTTAAAGATATTTTACCGAAAGTTTATGAAGAATTAAAAGAAAAAATTACTCATACTAAAGCTGAGCTTTTTGAGGAAAATCTCCCTGTAGAAATTTATGGTTTTGAACCTTATATAACTAGAATATTTAAAGAGCTAATTGAAAATGCTCTAATTTATAAGTGCTCTAAACATCCACAAATAACTATTTCAGGAACTGAAACTGATAATGAGTGGATATTTAGCATCAGCGATAACGGCAAAGGTTTTAACCCTGTCTATAAAGAACTTATTTTTGCTTTATTTCAAAAAATAGATCCCGAGCAAAATAAAGAGCATCAAGGTGCAGGCCTTGCTTTTGTAAAAAAAATAGTTGAGCTTCATGGCGGCAAAATATGGTTTGAAAGTGAAGAAGATTTAGGCAGTAAGTTTTTCTTTAGTTTAAAAAAATCATAATATAGTAGATTAAGAAAGAATTGACAGTAAAATACATATATAATAAATTCTTTCTATAATGCTACATATCCCGAAAAAACATATACTTACAATACTATTTTATGTTTTATTCGGGATCCATAAATACATTCATTTCAATTAAGAAATACTATAGAAACCACAAAGAATAATAGGGTTAACGTTCGTTTACGCATAATGCGAACAATGTTATTGATTAATATATTAACTTACTATATAAATCACTTAATTTATTAAAAATTTAACTATTAGTAGGTTCTCATGGCACATGATAAAGCAAAGAATACAGCACCAAAAGATATGGTAAATTATCTAATTGAACTTGCTGATAAAATAAATAAATTCAAGGATAATAGCCATGAAGACTACCAAAACATTTATAACGAGGTAAAACAACTCCGTGATAATATAGAAAAAAAACCAGAATTCTCGGAGTTTAAGAATCAACCCAATTCTCATGGCAGGATATTATTTATATTGTATACTTTATTAACCACGAAACAATACTCAGTAAGTGACCAGAAAGAAAATGATGAGAGCATACTAGCTATATTAGTAAAAGCTGATGAAATGGGGCATATCGGAGCTACAAACTCTTTAGGAAAATATTATAGTGACCAGAAAAATTTAAGAAAATCTATCTTCTACTATAAAAAAGCATTTGATTCGGATTATAGTAATTATTATCAAGGAGATTCGGTCAAGAAAGCAGCTAGCTATAATTTGGGCAATTACTCTATAGACCTGGTTGAAGCTATGCGTATTGACAAATCAAACATTGTCAACTGTATGAGACGTACAGGAAAAAATGCATATAGAAATGGAAGAAATACTAAAAAACTCTATGATGAATTATATAAATTAGGCGATATAGTAGAAAAAAAAGACGAATTTAGCGAGTTTAAGGATACAGAGCTTCATTATGATATATTAACTTTACTTTTTCACTTATTTTATACATCTAAAACCGAAGATGGAATTGCTACTAAGGAAGACGAAATATTAAATCTTATAAATGGAGTTAGGCGTGCTGCAAGCAAAGGTTTTAAACCCGCAAAAGAATATCTTAAGATCTATGAAGAAAATACCCTAAAAGACTCTATAACTGAATTGGATGATAAAGTTAACTATCCAAATAATTCGGCAGAATATCCTAATATTGATCAAGAGCTCCAAAGATTACGTAATTACATAGAAACAGAAGATACAGTCAAGGATTGTCGGAATAATCCAAATTATCATGGAAGATTATTATATGCTATGTATAAAATATCCCAATGGACAAGATTAAATCAAAAAAACCCAAAAGAATATGACGATGATTCTATAGCTATATTAGTAGAAGCTAATCAAATGGGACATATCGGAGCTATGAATTCTTTAGGTCAACATTTTGAAGATAAAAATAATCCTCAAGAAGCTGTATATTATTATAAAAAAGCAATCGACACAACTCACCAAGAAGAGTTTTATATAGAAGATGCAAGGAAAGTTGCTAGTGATAATTTAAATCGATTTCCTATAAATCTAGTTGAAGCTAAATATGTTACAACACAAAACATACTTGGCTGCATTCATAGTACCACAGCTGAACTAAGAAGGAAAGATACTAAAAACTATAGAAAAATTTTTACTGAATTAACAAAATTAGCTAATAAAATAGACTCAAAGCCAGAGTTTGCAGAAAATTTTAAGCATAAACCTACTCATAACGTTATATTAAGTTTGATATTTGATCTAGTTTCTGATCCTGCAACAAAAGAGGTAATTTCTCCAACCGAAGAAGAAATGCAATTGGCCCTAACAGGATTAAAAAAAGCCGCAAACCAAGGTTACGAATATGCACAAGAAAAGCTTAAAAAGCAAGGCCTATGGACGGAAGATGACAATCTCTTAGATTTTTCAAAAGAAGATGCAAGAGAACTAAATTCTAGCTTAGAAGAGGCCAGATTAATAACTGTTCCAAAAGAAGCTCAGCATAAATAAATTCTATCATCTCTCAGAAATCGCGCTAATTACCGCCAACTTACCTTCACGCTTGGCGGTTTCTAAAATCGTGCTAACTTTAAAACATATCAATAAATAGCAGCATTTTTTTATTACAAAATATTCAAATATTTTATTTACAATAATATATTTTCTATAGTATTTCATGATTGAAATGACCTATATTATGGATCCTGAACAAAACATAAATAGTATTATAAGTATATGTTTTTTCAGGATATGTAGCATCATAGAAATAATTTAATAATTATTGATTAGAGGTAAATTATTTCTTGATCTACTATATTTTTTTATAAGTAACTGTAAATAATTCTTGTTTTTATTTTATATTAACATATTAATAATCGAAAATGTTAATATATTAATTAAAACCGAGAATTGATTTATGTCCAAAGAAGATTATAAGCGAGCAAAAGAAATTACTCCAGGAGAAATGTCTGGTTACCTAGAATCTTTAGCTGAAGCTATAAATTTAAAAAGTCCTAGTACTTCTTTTTCTAGTTTATCTAGATTCGCAGCTAATAATACAGACTACAAAAATATATACAGCGAACTACAAATACTCAGCTCTCATATAGAAGGAAAAGAAGAGTTTGCTCCTTTTAGAAAGGATCGTAATATTTATGGCAGAATATTATATTCTATGTACATATTATCTACACAAGAAGTATATGGTTTAGGAAAAACAAGAGTCATAGTTGATAATTTAAATATACTAGGTTTAGCCGATTCAATCGGGCATATAGCCGCAACCGATGCCTTAGGACTTTATCATCAACAAAAAGGCGATTTAAAATCAGCAGCATATAATTTTAAAAAAGCAATATCTACAAATTCAAAAGATTATTACCAAGGAGACAAAGTAAAAAATATTGCTATCTCTCATTTAATGGCTCTCCCCATAGATTTAGTAGGCAGTGATCTTATTAGCAGTGATAATAAGGATAATATAGAAAGTTGCCTTGCTAGTACTAAAGCTAAAATTTCTGATTATACAGAAGGTTATAATTACCAAATAATGTACGACGAACTAAAAAAATTAGCCACTAAAATAGAAGAAGAAAAAGAAGGCTTTAAGACTTTTAAAGATCAAGATATTCATGAAAATATAAAAACTATGATGAATAGTCTAGCTAATGATAAAAAATATAAAGTCAATCCTGAGACCCCCGTAACATGGATCACGAAAGCAAAAGTATCTAATGCTGCTGCAACTACAGATACAGATATACCCTCCTAATAGTCAACCACCAGAAATCGCGCTAATTACCGCAAGCTTTCCTTCACGCTTGGCGGTATCTAAAGCGGTTTCGCCTGAAAAGACATTACCTTTATCGCGGATATTTTTATTAATATTTTTTTCGAGTAATAATTCAGCGATTTTGCCACTATTAGTAAGATGTAATGCTGTACGATTCATGTGATCAACGGCATTAATATCCGCACCATGTTCCAGTAAAGTTTTAACCGAATCATAACAGCCTGAGGTAGCTGCAAGTAATAAACAGGTCATTTGCGTACCAGGAATGGCTACATCAACTGCCAACTCTTTAGCATTTTCTAAGGCAAATTTAAGTAATTTAATATTTCCATAATAGGCCGCAGAATGAATAAGTAACCAGCCATCATCATCTGGCATATTTAGGTTTTCCAGTGCAATACCTTCAATAGATTGTTCTATTTCTTCAATTTCGGCTACGGTTAACATAAATTGCCTCCCTTTTAAAATGTAATTATCTACCCTATTTCTATTTATACACTAACGTGACATCAGCGTAAAGAACTATAAATTCTTTTAAAACCATCTTCTGATGAAAGATACATTAAGAAAAAATTAACAATTATCTTGTAAGATTAAAATAGGCCTAATATTAATTAATAGGAAAATAATTATATGAATAACCACCTTAGCTGCCTTATTGTTGATGATGATCTACCTTGTCGGCTTTTGGCTATTGAGATATTTCGTAAATTAAATATAGAAGCCCAATATGCCAGCAACGGCCTTGAAGCCATTGAAATCTGCAAGCTCCATCTACCAGATATAATAATGCTCGATTGGATGATGCCTAAGATGAATGGTTTGCAGTTTATAAATGCCATTAAACCTATTTATTTAAAAAAGACCCCACGAATTATCATGTGTTCAGCTAAATTTGATAATAATTTTATTAAAGAATCTATAATAGCCGGCGCTGACGAATATATCCGAAAACCCTTACATTTAGCCGATGTAGAACGGCTTATTAAGACCCATAATGACCGTTTTAGGAAATGTCTTTAATAACAAATATTCTAATTAAGCCCCAAATAGCCTATTTCAGCTAAAAATAGCTCTTTTATTAATTTTTTAATAAAATATAGCATTTTTTTGTAGAAAAATTAATAAATTTAGTACATAAAGAACCATAAATCTTTATTTTATTAAGATTCCGTTAACCTGTTTATGGTATAACTAGTGGAATCTTAAGTGATTATTTACAGATTTTAAAGAAATTATTAACTAAAAAGGAAAAAGTCATGTCATCTATATTAAATTTTATCAAAAATCTTCCCGAGATATGTACCTCTGGGGATAATATTACCAATGATATTAATTATATACGTAAGTCTTCAGTTCTCGTGAACGAAGCGTTACAAAAGGGGGCCTATATTATGCAAATGACTAATGGTGATGTTCACGTAACTGAAACCAAAGTTGTTACTTATAAATATGAATGGAATAAAGAAAAAGGGCGTTTTGAAAGAGCTTCTTCTGCTTCTAGAACTAAAAAGAAAAGAATGAAAGCTGGCAATCAAAATAAGGTTGAGAAAGAAGTAAAAATTCTAGAAAGAATTGCTTAATATTCGGCTAAAAGTAGAATAATTAGTCGGTTGTGAAAAAGTGTTTTTTATAAAAAACACTTTTTTTCCAGTCGTATATGTAGTCTATAATACTCAGGGTAGGCCCGTCGTATTATAGACAAATCCTGAAAAATGAACACTGGTTCATTTTTGAAGAATTTATAATCTATACGTAGGGCCTACCCTGAGTATAGATTATTCATTATTGTACTTTAAAAAATATCGTAAGATGTTTTTTCACGGGCAACTAATTAACATCATAGTGAAACGGCCAAAACTTAAATGTCTGGCCGTTTTATTTTTTCTAATAACAATTAAAGAATTATCCTTCTATAATATCCGCATAAGCATAAGCAAATGGTACCATTTCTTTTAAGTAAAAATCAGCATCGCTAATCTTTTGCTCTTTATCTTGAGCTGAGAGTATTTTTGAAGTACTAGCCTTAACCTTTAGCTTTAAACATAAACTCGTTAAAACTACTATTGCTGTAAAATTAGTATAATAAGTTGCTAAATATTTAGCTTGCTCTTTATCATTATTTACTAGTTCTTTAACATGCCCTGTTACCTTTATAAATTTTTGCCAAAGTTTATTAAGCACTGAATTATTTAGTTCAGTTATAAATTTTTCCCACTCAACTATAAAATTATTTATAACCTGACCATTTTTTAAATTTAGTTTACGCATAACTAAATCTTGGGCCTGAATACCATTAGTTCCTTCATAAATCATAGTAATTCTGATATCTCTTAAAGCTTGCGCAACTACTACTTCTTCTGAATAACCCATGCCGCCAAATATTTGTATGGCTTCAGAACAAATTTCAAAGCCTGTATTAGTTGCATAAAATTTAATAACCGGAATTAAAAAAGCCACCAAATCTTCAGCTAATTCTTTCGTAACTGGATTATCGCTATTTTTACTAATATCAATTTGTTTCGCTATATATAAAGACAAAGCCCTTAAAGAGCTAATTTGACTACTACATTTACTTAACATTCTTTTAACATCGGGATGGTTTTTAATTGGTGTTTTAAATTGCACTCTTTCATCTGCGTATAAAGCTGCTTGCTTATAAGCATAATCTGCGACCCCTATTGCCTCTAATGCTACTGAAAGCCGTGCATTATTCATCATGGTAAACATGTATTTTAGGCCTTCATTTTCTTTGCCTACTAAATAACCTATACAATTATTATTTTCACCAAATCCCATAATACAAGTAGGTGACGCATGAATACCGAGTTTATGTTCAATACCTAAAGCTTTTACATCATTACGAATATTACCGTCTAAAAATTTAGGTACTATAAATAAGGATATCCCCGCAACTCCAGATTCTGCACCAACAACTCGAGCTAAAACCATATGGATAATATTTTCAGTTAAATTATGTTCGCCATAAGTAATAAAGATTTTTTGGCCAGATATTAAATAATGATCATCTTTTTTAACCGCAGAAGTTTTAATAGCGCCTAAGTCAGAGCCAGCACCAGTTTCAGTTAAGCACATGGTTCCTGTCCAATTACCAGAAATCATATTAGGTAAATATTTTTGCTGTTGCGCCAAACTAGCATGAGCTAAAATTAGTTCCACAGCCCCATTAGTAAGTAAGGGACATAGACCAAAAGCCATATTAGCGCCATAAACCATTTCACTGATTGCCGTATAGGCAAAAAATGGCAAACCCTGCCCGCCAAATTCAGTTGGTGCGACCAGTGAATTCCAGCCATTATTGCTAAAATCACGATAAGCCTTAATAAATTCTGCGGGCATTTCAACCTGACCATTTACATATTTAGCCGGATTCCTATCCCCTATTTTATTTAAGGATGCTAATTCTTTACCAACAAATTTGCCTGCTTCTTCTAAAACGCTATATATTAGATCTGCTGAAAAATCATTATATTTTGAGTATTTTAGCACATCCGCAATTAAAATCACTTCCTCTAAAAGAAATCTTACCTCATTAATTGGGGCAATATAGTCACTCATTTTTTCTTCTCCAATTTTTTAACATTTTTATAAAATATTATTGCCTAAAAGCAAAATCTAACTATATTCCAAGCAGATTATAGTAGATCTAGCAGATCGTTGATCTGCTGTCTATGGTGCTAGATCCCGGACTAAATCCGGGACATGTTTATTCTTTATCTTTGTACGGGTTTATAAGTATCATGAAAAATAATATTAAAAAAGTAGTTCTTGCTTATTCAGGTGGTTTAGATACTTCGGTTATTTTATGTTGGCTAAAAGAGGTTTACAATTGTGAAGTTGTAACATTCACCGCGGATATTGGTCAAGGTGAAGAAATTGAACCGGCTCGCGAAAAAGCTAAAAAATTTGGCATCAAAGAAATTTACATTGAAGACTTAAGGGAAGAATTTGTTAAAGATTATGTATTCCCAATGTTTAGAGCTAATACTGTTTATGAAGGTGAGTATTTACTTGGTACTTCAATTGCAAGGCCACTAATTGCAAAAAGACAAATTGAAATTGCTAAAGAAGTAGGAGCCGATGCCGTATCACATGGTGCAACTGGCAAAGGTAATGATCAAGTTAGATTTGAATTAGGTTATTATGCTTTAAACCCTAATATTAAAGTAATTGCTCCATGGCGGGAATGGGATTTGAATTCAAGAACTAGCTTAATTAAATATGCTGAAAGTAAAGGTATGATGATTCCTACAGATAAACGTGGCGAATCACCTTATTCTATGGACGCTAATCTTTTACATATTTCTTACGAAGGAAAAATATTAGAAGATCCATGGACAAAAGCCGATGAAGATATGTTCAGAAGATCAGTTGCGGTAGAGCAAGCTCCAGACAAAGCTGATTACATAGAAATAGAATTTAACAATGGCGATCCTACCCATATAAATGGCACAAAATTATCTCCAGCTAACTTGCTTGCCAAATTAAATGAATTAGGCGGCAAACATGGTATTGGTAGATTAGACCTTGTTGAAAATCGTTATGTTGGCATGAAGTCCCGTGGAGTATATGAAACTCCAGGCGGTACAATATTATTAAAAGCGCACAGAGCTATTGAAAGTATAACCTTAGATAAAGCATCAGCCCATCTTAAAGATGAATTAATGCCAAAATATGCCGAGCTAATTTATAACGGTTATTGGTTTAGTCCGGAGCGCGAAATGTTGCAAGCAGCTATAGATTATTCCCAAAATAAAGTGTCTGGGCTAGTACGCTTAAAATTATATAAAGGAACAGCAACAGTTGAAGGTAGAAAATCAGCTTATAGTTTGTATAATCAAAATATTGTAACTTTTGAAGAAGATGTAGTTTATGATCAAAAGGATGCTGCTGGTTTTATCAAACTTAATGCGTTAAGAATAAAATTAAAAGCACAACGGGATCTCACCTAAAAACAGAAAGCTACATGCTAAAAAAAATCATCTGGATAGTTATTGCACTTATAGGAAGTTTTTCTTTTGCCTATATTGCTTCTGCCAGAGGTGAACCAATAAATAGTATTTGGCTTATTACTGCTGGTGTTTGTGTATATCTTATTGGCTACAGATTTTATAGTAATTTTATTGCCGCAAAAATTTTACTAATTGATGAAAACAGAAAAACACCAGCCGTAGAATTTAACGATGGTAGAGATTACGTACCTACCAATAAGTGGATTGTTTTTGGCCATCATTTTGCAGCGATCGCAGGACCTGGGCCTTTAATCGGCCCTACCCTTGCTGCCCAGTTTGGTTATTTACCTGGAGTATTATGGATATTAATTGGCGCAGTTTTAGGTGGTTGCGTCCAAGATATGATAATTATGTTTTGCTCAGTACGCTTAAAGGGTAAAACTTTAGTCCACATGGCCAAAGAAGAATTAGGAAATATTGGCGGGGTTGCCGCTAGTATTGGCATAATCATGATTATGATTATCTTAATTGCGGTATTAGGGCTAGTTGTAGTTAATGCTATGAAACATAGCTCTTGGGCAACATCAACTGTTACCGCTACCATTCCTATTGCCATGTTTATTGGAATTTATATGCGTTTTATTCGCCCAGGTAAAATATTAGAAACTTCCTTAATTGGGTTTTTTCTAATGATTGGCGCCGTGATAATAGGGCAATACATAAAAAATATTCCTTTATTAGATTTGTGGTTTAATCAAGATGGCTTAAGTTTGGCTTATGCTATAATTTTATACGGATTTTTAGCAGCTGTAATGCCAGTATGGTTATTGCTAGCACCACGCGATTACCTTTCAACTTTTCTAAAAATTGGCACTATATTGCTAATAACCATAGCTATAATATTTTTACATCCAGAAATAAAAATGCCAGCCTTTACTAGATTTACCGATGGCACCGGCCCGATATTTGGCGGAAAAATATTTCCGTTTATGTTTATAACAATAGCTTGCGGCGCTATATCTGGATTTCATTCACTAATTGCCTCAGGAACCACTCCAAAACTTATTGAAAATGAAAAAGACATCAGAATTATTGGCTATGGCAGCATGGCTTTAGAATCTTTTGTCGCTTTAATTGCTATTATTGCCGCAACTATTCAAGAACCTGGAGTATTTTTTGCCATCAATAGTCCAGCAGGAATTGTTGGACAAACAGCCCAAGAAGCCGTTAAAACAATTTCTTCTTGGGGATTCCCAGTAACTCAAGAAACTATGCAGCAACTAGCTAACCAAATGGGGGAAACTAGTTTATTTAGTCGTACTGGTGGCGCGCCATCCTTAGCTGTTGGTATGGCCTCAATTCTAGGCAAAGTATTTGGCGATCACTTACTAGCTATATGGTATCATTTTGCCATTATGTTTGAGGCAGTTTTTATTTTAACTACCTTAGATGCAGGGACTAGAGTTTGTCGTTTTATGCTGCAAGATGTTTTAGCGCATATTTATAAACCTCTTGGCCGTTATAATTGGTACCCTGCCATAATTATAACCAGCTTACTTGCGGTTGGATCTTGGGGTTATTTTTTATATGCCGGGGTTATTGATCCTAATGGTGGCGTTAATATGTTATGGCCATTATTTGGTATGTCTAACCAAATTTTAGCGGCAATTGCTTTATGTATTGCCACAGTAATTATGGTTAAAAATGACAAAGCAAAATATATTTACGTAACTTTACTCCCTATGCTTTGGCTGACTATAATTACCTCTACTGCCGCCTATCAAAGATTATTTAGTTCAGATATTAGAATCGGAACCATTGCTAACGCCAAAAATCTGGGCTTAAAATTAGCTAATATAAATAATATTAATAACCACGAAATTTTAATAACTAAACAGCTAATCTTTAATCAATATCTAGTAGCTGGCATGACCTTATTATTTATTATAATATTATGGATAGTAATTATTGATATGCTTAAAGTGATATATGAGATTCGAAAAAATAAACATGTTTAATTATCTCATAAAATTCTGGCAATTTATTCGCACCATTAGTGGTGATAACGCTTATGAACAATATTTAAATAATAATGGTAGTTCGGCTCCAAGAATTTTAAGCAGACAAGAGTTTTTTATTCTAAAAGAAAATCAGAAATGGAATAAAATTAATCGCTGTTGTTAATAAACATATATGAACTAGAGCCTACAGACTTATCTCCGGACATACCACAATCCTTATTCTTAAAATATTAAGTAGCTTCCTTTCCTATAGAAGAAACTTAAAAAAATGTCAATCATTCACTTAAACTAACTTTTCCTCGGGTCAAAGGCATCTCTAACCGCTTCGCCAATAAATATAAGTAAGGATAACAAGAGTGAAATTGCCACAAAGGCGGTCAAGCCCAGCCAGGGCGCTTGCAGATTATTTTTGCCTTGTGCCAGTAATTCACCAAGCGAAGGCTCGCCTATAGGTAGACCAAAACCTAAAAAATCTAACGAGGTTAAAGCAGTTATAGCTCCAGTTAGAACAAAAGGTACATAAGTAATAGTTGCAACCAAGGCGTTAGGTAAAACATGGCGAAAAATAATAGTATATTCCGGAACACCTAATGCTTTTGCAGCATTAACATATTCTAAGTTTCTGGCTTTTAAAAATTCAGCCCTTACAACCGAAACTAAAGAAGTCCAATTAAATAATAACATTATAAATAATAACCACCAAAAATTAGGGGTAACTAAACTAGCTAAAATTATAAAAACAAACAAAACTGGCATGCCCGACCAGATCTCAATAAAACGCTGAAATAATAAATCAACTATCCCACCCAAATAACCTTGAATGGCGCCTGCAATAATTCCAATTATACTGCTGCTAATTGTTAGTAATAATGCAAAAAGCATAGTAATTCTAAAACCATAAATAAGCCTAGCCAAAACATCACGTCCTTGATCATCAGTGCCTAATAAATTTTCTTTAGTAGGATCTGAGGGTGCTGGTGTTGGTAAATTATAGTTAATACTTTTATAACTATATTTTATCAGCGGCCAAATAATAAAACCATTCCCCTTATTTTTATCCTCAATTAATTTGATTACATAAGGGTCTATATAATCAGCTTCAGTTTCAAAATCTCCACCAAAAGTAATTTCACTATAGGCATTAAATATCGGCATATAGATTTGTTTTTTATAGATAATTAAAATTGGCTTATCACTGGCTACAAATTCTGCAAATAACGTAACTATAAATAATATAATAAAAAAGATTAAAGAATAATATCCTCTTTTATTATAACAAAAATTAGCCCATCTACGTTTAGCTATCGGAGAAAAAATCATACGTCCCTCCGCTCAAAATCAATTCGCGGATCAACTAATATATACATTATATCACCGACTAAATTTAATACTAAACCCACTAAAGTATATATATATAATGTACCAAACATTACTGGATAATCACGATTTACAATAGATTCAAATCCTAATAGCCCTAGACCATCTAAAGAAAAAATCGATTCAATAAGTAAAGAGCCCGTAAATAAAACACCGATTAAGGCCGAAGGGAAACCTGCAATAATAATTAACATCGCATTCCTAAAAATATGACCATAAAGTATTTTATTTTCCGCAACACCTTTGGCTCTAGCCGTTAATACATATTGTTTATTAATTTCTTCGATAAACGAATTCTTAGTCAGCATGGTAAGCGAGGCAAAGCCACCAATTGCCATTGAAATAACCGGCAAAACTATATGCCATAAATAATCTTTAAGTTTAGCAAATAAATTTAAACTATCCCAATTAGGTGAAGTCAGCCCACGTAATGGAAAAATTTGCCAATAACTACCGCCAGAAAATAAGACAATAAGTAATACGGCAAATAAAAATCCTGGAATTGCATAGCCTATTGAGATAAGTGCTGAACTATATATATCAAATTTTGAACCATCTCTTACTGCTTTGGTAATACCAAGTGGAATTGAGATTCCATAAACTAGTAACATAGTCCATAGACCTAAAGAAATAGATACCGGCATTTTTTCTAAAATTAGATCCATAACTTTTTGATCTTTATAAAAACTTTTGCCAAAATCAAATTTTAAATATCTAAGCACCATATCAAAAAATCTTATATAAGCTGGCTTATCAAAACCATACATTTGCTCTATACGTTTAATCAATTCAGGATCAAGTCCTTGCGCTCCACGATATTCAACATTAAATGATTGATTAAAAGTAGCTCTATCTCCAGCCCCAATAATTTCACTACCACCCGATGATATACGCGAGTTAGAATTGTCACCAGCATGAGTGAGATTGGCAATCATTTGTTCAACAGGACCACCTGGCGCTATATGCACCACTGCAAAATTCATTAACATAATGCCAAATATAGTTGGAATTATGAGTAACAAACGTTTTAAAATATAATTAAACATTTATAATTTTTAAATATAGTTTCTAAAGTGTAAACTTAATTAACTTACCAAAGAATAATCAATTTAATTCTGTATTAAAGCAACGCTGATAGTACTCAGCAATAATTCCATATTCATCTGGATCACATTTGTTTAAAAAAGTTAGTTTAAAAGCTTCTGCTAAATTGTCAAATATTTGGTAATTTTCAGCCCAAGTAATTACTGTCCGTGGTGACATAACAATAGAAATGTCAGAAGCTTTAAATCCTGTACGGGTTAAATCCGCCATTTGCACCATTTGTTTAACTAAATCTATTTTATTTTGTAACTCAGGAACTTTAGCTAAAACTATAGCCACTTCTTCATCTATAGATAAATAATTAAGATTAGCTACTATATTCCAACGATCCATCTGTCCTTGATTTATTGGCTGAACCCCATAATATAAGCCCGTAGTATCTCCAAGTCCTACTGTATTACTGGTCGCAAAAATTCTAAAATATGGATTTGGGGTTATTACTTCATTAGTATCTAGCAGAGTTAATTTGCCATCAGCTTCAAGTAATCTTTGCAGTACGAACATAACATCAGGACGCGCTGAATCATATTCATCAAAAACTAAAGCCATCGGTCTTTTTAAAGCCCAAGGTAAAATACCATCCTTAAATTCAGTAACTTGTTTACCTTCTTTTAAAACTATAGAATCACGACCAACTAAATCCACACGACTTATATGGCCATCAAGATTAATTCGAAAACATGGCCAATTTAATCTGGCCGCTACTTGTTCTATATGAGTTGATTTTCCGGTACCATGATAACCTTGAATTAAAACTCTTCGGTTATAAATAAAACCGGCTAAAATACTTAAAGTTACCTCTTTATTAAAACAATAATTTTTGTCTATTTTGGGTACATAATCATTAGCTTTACTAAAAGCTGGTACTTTCATTTCACTATCTATAGAAAATACTTCTCGCGCGGAAACTACAATATCTGGCTTGTCCATAAAATTCATATATCCCTACTATACTAATTTAGTTAATCTAATAAACATTCCTTTTCGTCCAGCTTTTTCAGCTTTTTCCTGATATCTAGTTTTAATCCAGTAATCAGGTGGTAGATCAAATTCTTGCTCATTTTTATTTTCTAGTTTAAAGACCTTACATAATTTTATTTGCTCCATTATAAAAGCAAAATAATCAGCATGATCCGTGGCTATTAACAAGCTACCACCATTTTCTATGGCGCTGCTTAAATTGTCAAGAAACTGCGTAGTAATTAAACGTTTTTTATGATGTTTTGTCTTCGGCCAAGGATCAGGAAATAAAATAAAAGCTTGGGAAAAAATATTTTGAGGTAATTGCTTTAATAATATTCTTCCGTCCCCACGCCATAATCTAATATTATTTAGTTGCGCTTTATCAATATTTTGCACCATAACTGACAAACCATTTAAATATGGTTCACAAGCAATAAAACCAACATCTGAATTATCTCGAGCTTGCTTAATAGTAAATTCACCACTACCTGAACCAATTTCTAAAGAAAATTTTTTTATAGAAGCAGGAAATATAGCATCTAATTTTGTAATATTGGTAGGTAATAAAAATTTAGGCAATAATTCTTTAATTATTGCTTGCTGCCTTTCACTGATAATTCGCCCCTTAACCCGACCAAATGACCTTAATATATCTTTAGCCATTACCGGAACATTTAGCTGATCCATAAATTTAATATTATCTTGATTATAGAGAAATTAACAAAGAAAGGTTTTTATAATAATTCGCGCAATTTTTCAACCAAATCTAGACGCTCCCAGGAAAAATGTCCGGCATCATCAGGAGTTCGACCAAAATGACCATAACTAGCAGTTTTTCTATAAATAGGCTTATTTAAGTCCAGATGAGTCCTGATACCTTTAGGGGTTAGATCAACTATACCGCGAATATAATTTTCTAATTTACGGTTATCAATTTTACTATTTCTAAAAGTATTAATATAAAAAGATATAGGTTCAGCCATCCCAATTGCATAAGCTAGTTGAATATCACATTGCCCAACTATGCCAGATGCTACAATATTTTTTGCTAAATATCTGGCCATATAAGCTGCCGAACGATCAACCTTAGTTGGATCTTTACCTGAAAACGCGCCTCCGCCATGAGGAGCAGCCCCGCCATAAGAATCAACTATAATTTTTCTGCCAGTTAAGCCCGTATCTCCTTCAGGACCACCAATTACAAATTTACCTGTAGGATTGACTAAAAAAAATTCATCTTTACACATCATAGATTTAGGCAGAGCAGACTCCACATAAGGTCTAATAATATTTTTTATCTCGTCTTGGTTTAAACCTTCAGCATGTTGAGTTGAAACTAAAATTGAAGCAATTCTTACTGGCACCCCTTGATCATAAACTACTGTTACTTGGCTTTTAGCATCTGGACCTAAAGATTTTTCACCATTATGTCTAGCTTCAGCTAATTTTCTTAAAATATTATGTGCATAATATAAAGGAGCTGGCATATAAACATCTGTCTCATCGCAAGCATAACCAAACATCAAACCCTGATCTCCGGCACCTTCAGCTTTGTTATTAGTTTCATCAACACCTACGGCAATATCCGCTGATTGCCCATGAATAAGATTTTCTACTTCTAAATGTTTCCAGTGAAATCCTGGTTGTTCATAACCTATATCTTTAACCACTGATCTTGCGATTTTTTCAATCTCATTACGCTCAACTGGATTAGTACTTCTTACCTCACCTGCAATTACTATTCTATTTGTAGTAACTAAAGTCTCTACAGCAACCCTTGCCTCTTTATCTTTAGCTAAAAAAGCATCTAATATAGCGTCTGAAATTTGATCACATACTTTATCTGGATGACCTTCAGAAACAGATTCTGAGGTAAATAAATATTCACTATCTTTTAAATTATAGCTATTTATTGGAGCTATAGTTTTATTTTTATTTATTTGCATTAGAATGAACCTAATTTATAACCTAATTTAATTTAGTATACAGTTGCAGGGACTATATATATATTCAATAACTATTAAAAGCTTTTTCTGTTTTATAAAAACCTTCATAAATAAATATATTAAGGAATAATAATGCATATCTTCTTAGACTATTGCGAAAGGGCTTCTTTAAATAATTTTAGTTTTGAACCCTTAAATACTATAAGTAACATAGGTTTTTTACTTGCAGCAATCTTGCTTTTTTATAAAACTAAGGGCCAAAATCTTTCTGCTGTCTTATTAAGCTTTATAATTCTAACCATTTCTATTGGCAGTAGTTTATGGCATATTTATGCTAAAGAACCCTATCTCCAAGGCGATGTTCTCCCGATAATGTCTTTTATACTTTTGTATATTTATTTCTTCTTATGCCAAATTATAAAAATGAATAAAATATTAGCCATTGTTAATGTTATCATTTTTTTTATATTAAATCTTTTGGTAGAAAATTATCTGCCTAGCAATTTATTTAATGGCAGTATTATGTATGTACTTCCATCAATAGTCTTATTAATTATGCTAATATTTATGCTAAAAACTAACCATCCTTTAGCTAAAAATTTATTATATACAATCATTATATGGAGCATCTCAATATTTTTTAGAACTATTGATTTTATGGTCTGTCCTTATATAATTTTCGGCACTCATTTTATTTGGCATATCTTAAATGCAATTGTTCTTTACAGATTAGCCAATTTACTAATATTAAATAAAAATCTAAAAAACATCTAAATCTAAAAAACAAGACAAAACCAAAGGGAATAAAATGTATACTTTATATTATTCAAAAGGCGCCTGCTCTCTTGCTGTTCATGTATTATTAAACGAGCTTAATTTACCCCATAAAATTATCGACACCTCAATAAAAAACGGTAAAAACCGTGACGCTAATTTTTTAAAAATTAATCCGCGGGGACAAATTCCTGTATTAGTTCATGGTGATTTAGTAATTAGAGAAGGAGTTGCTATATTATTATATCTTTTAAGCCAACATAAAAATTCTCTATTACCAAAAGAAGGAACAGCAAAAGTTCATGCTCTTGAATGGTTAATGTTTGCTAATGCCACACTCCACCCAGCATATAGCCGAATATTTTTTCTACTTCGGAATAACAGTGATAATAATGCTAAAGATTTTTTAACTATAGCTTATAGAAATGTAGAAAAGTTATGGCAAGAAGTTGAAGAAAATTTAGCAAAACATAATTTTATTGCAGGAGATAAAATTACTATAGCCGATATATTGCTTACTGTAATTTCAGGCTGGAAATTACCTGAAGAAATAAATTTTGGTAAAAATTGCCAAAAACTCTTTGAGAACGTCAGAAATATGGAGTCTTATAAAAAATCTATAGATGCTGAGATATAGTAGGGAATTTTAAGATTGCCATAAAATACAAATAATGGTATAATGCGCAGGTAGTCAATCGCACAAAACACTAATAAAAGGATATAATTTATGCAAATAAATTTACCAGACATAGAAGGAATATCTGATAATGATGCTAAGATTATTCTTATAGGTAACCTTTATGAAAGAGGAGCCATATCTATTGGTAAAGCCGCTGAAATGTCCGGGTATAAACGTTCCGAATTTCCAGAAATAATGACAAAATACGGCTTTAAACAGCATTCTTACAATAGCGGGGACTTAAGTCATGATTTAGGGGTATTAGGATTATAAAGTGCCCGACATTATTATAACCGATACAAGCTGTCTAATTACCCTTACTAATATAGGAGAATTAGCATTACTTAATAAAGTTTATGGCAAAATAATAACAACGCAACAAGTAGCAGAAGAATATGGCGATAACCTTCCAAATTGGATTCAGATTGAAGAACCTAAAAACAAAGATTTCTATTTAAGTTTACTATCTTCTATAGGTAAAGGTGAATCAAGTGCTATAGCCCTAGCTCTCGAAAAAAGAAATTGCATTTTAATCTTGGATGATCACAAAGCTAGAAAGATTGCTTCTAAGTATAATCTAAAATTTATTGGCACCTTAGGTGTTTTACTATTATGCGAAACTAAAGGAATAATATCGTCTATAGAACCTTTGATAGATAAATTAAATAAAACATCTTTTAGAGTTTCCGAAAAAGTAATAGAAGATATACTTAAAAATTCTAAAAAGAATAAAAAATAGCCCTAAGATATTAACATACCAATAATCTTTTAATAACACGAGAATACAGATGACTCATAATAGAGAAATAGCCGAAGATAACATGATTTCCGACATTCTAAAAGGCGCAATAGTACTAGGAGCCTTTATGTCAGCATCGGCCTATTCAGGAAAAGTAAATCCTACTGTAGGATTTCTTGGCTTAGCTTTTATGATATCAGCTAGCTTTTTTCTAGCAATAAAAGAAAATCCTGATAAAAAGATGATTACAGTTGCAGCAAATTCAGCTAGCCCAAATATTAACGAGCAGCAACTATAGATCTAGCACTACAATCTTTTATATTATGATAACCATATTCATCTTTAGCTGATACTTTAACTAACATATTTTTATCACCAGATAAAATATCTTTAAATAATTGGTCAGCTTTAGCACAATAAGGTTTATAGTCTTGTTTTAAACTAGTTTTGGAACTTTCATTAGCTAAAAAAGTAACAAAACTATTTAGTTGATTAGGATAAGTTCTCCCATAATTACGCGAGAAATATGCTTGTAAAACCCTTCCATTTTCGGCTAAATATTTGCCAAATTTACTCATAACTATATTATAATCTTTTTGTTTACTACAGCTAAGAGCTGCAACCATTAAATGAGTTTGTAAGGCTCTTATTTCTATAGCCTGTTTTTCTTTAGTTAAAGCGCAGGGACTGGCAAAACTTTGCCCAGATAGTAAACTAACAAAAATGGCTCCAGCTAATATTTTAGTAAAAAACAATTTTGTTTTTAGCACAAAAACCTCTATAATTTTGTAGTTGACCAGAGCATTATTTCAAATGAAGATTGAAAATTTATAATTAACCTTACCATATTTATTATTATTTACAAATAAAATTAAAAACAAAGCTTTAAAAATCAGGATAAGATTTATGACTAAATTATTGTTTTTTGCAGGTAGTAGCAGGAAAGACTCATATAATAAAATATTAGCAAAAAAAGCTTATGAGTTAGCAAAAACCGAATTAGATATCACTGCAACTTATATCGATCTTAAAGATTTTCCTATGCCCCTTTATGATGGTGATTTAGAAGAGGCTTCAGGACTTCCTGAAAATGCAAAAAAATTAAAAAAAATATTTATTGAGCATCAAGGATTTTTTATAGCAGCTCCTGAATATAATAGTTCTTTAACCCCGTTACTTAAAAATTCTCTTGATTGGATCTCCCGTAAAGAAAATGATAAAGAAGAAGCGTTAATTGCTTTTAATAATAAAGTTGCCGCAATTACTTCGGCATCACCTGGTGGCCTTGGCGGCTTACGTGGTTTAGTAGCTTTAAGACTAATGCTGTCTAATATTAATGTAACTGTTATTCCTAATCAATTATCTATCCCGGCAGCTTTTGAAGCCTTTGATGAAAATGGCGAATTTAAAAATGCCACTCATTTAAAAAACTTAAAAGGCGTAGTTAGCAATTTTATTCATACAACTAAAAAATTGTCTTAAAAGATAATAACAAAGGCCATTATAAAACTTATAAATACTAGTATCAACCAAAAGTGACCAACTATTATCATATTCTACATAAATATCCGGCCCTTGAATCTTATGAAATGTTCAAGGAAACCGAGATATTAGCACAAAAATTGGTAAAATCTGGTTTACTTAGAATTGATGCTTTAGAAAAATGTAATTTTGTTAGATTTTCAATTCCATCATCTGGAATTAATATAGTCTTTAGTGATCGGCAATTAACTGATAAAAGACTTATTCCCAAAAGTAAAAAAATTATTTTAGAATGTTTAATTTATGCGGGTTATAGGTTAGAGGTAAAAAAACAACTAGCTCGGGAATGGAATAAATTATTACTGGAACTTAAAAAAAATATTCCAATTTATCCAGAATGGGAAATTAAAATTGCCAGATTATTAGTACAATCATCACATCCTATAGTAACTCATTTAATTCTAATTGAACAGGTTGAAGTTTTTTTTAGTTTTGGCTTTGAAATTGGCGATATAATGGATATTCAAACCTGGAAAACATCAGGGAAAAATAGTGGAATGCAAAGCACTGATGGTACTAACACAGCTATTTATGTTTCCTGTGGTGGCAATCCCTTTACTACCAGCTCTGAATATGCAACTCACACCACCGATGGCTTTCCCGCAATTGCCAGAACCTTAATTATTGCAGGCCAAGAAATGGACCATTACTCTGATATAATAAGGGACGAATATGGCAGACAAGTATCCCGTCATTCTGCAGATTTTGGCGGAAGACGTGCCAAGCCTAATGTCTTAAATGGTAGACGTGATGACATAAAAAATATTGATCTATTATTTACTAAGTTAAATTCAATGGGGCTTGCAGCACTTGCCCGTGCCAATAGTGATCATTATTATTATATGAAACATAAATTTTATGGCGCTAAAAGACGAGGCGCCTTATTTAAAATGAAATTAATTGAATATTATTTTCGCCTGCGCTGTAAATTAGCCGGAATTAGTTTTATTAAAGACTTAAGAGAGGAGAAATATTTAGGCACACAAATTTATATGTTATTTTCAGACATGCGCTTTAACTTAGAACCTAAAGCGGATGTTTATGCCAGGGAAAACCTTGAGGAAGAAGAAGCAATAGCCTGTATTGAGGCTTTAGCTCGGGTTCCACAACAGGTAAATAAATGGGGCCATACCGCAACTAAATTATGTATGCGCCATCTTTATGATATTTATTATGACCAATTAATTCCTTCATGTATTTTAGCTTATGAAAATATGTCAGGAAAAAGATATTCAGAAAAACTAACCAAACAACGAAAACCTTTTTTCTTAAGTTTAAAAGAATTGTTTTCTTTTAAGAAAAAACCTAAAAAAGAATTTACACCACTGACTTTTGAGTAGGATATATTAGACTCGCTTCAAAGAAGAATTATAATTATTATCTAAAGACCCAGAAATCACCAGATCAGTTCCGGGTAATACAGGCAACTTCTCAAAACCTTGTCCACTGTAACTAATTCTAACTCTATCCCCTAAAGGAATCTTTAGGCATTTACTATATTTATCCTGCAAATCTTTATAGTTCATTATATAATCACCTGGTAATTTTTTGTCTTTATCTTTTTCCTTAGATAATTTTATAGCCTCATCATAATGATAAACAAATAATTCTTTCATAAAGTCAGTATTATTGCTTAATATAGCTAGATGAAGAAGATTTTGTCCCTTAAAATTCTTCATAGAAAGTTCTTTTATTTGAAAGCTATAAGTTGGAATGTCATCAGATGTATTTCTGGGTTCATTAGCAGCCATAGATAATATTTTTATAGCATGTTTTTCATCTTTATTTATCTGTTTATTTTGTTTATCTATTGGCATACAATCCTTAAAATCCAATATGTTAGCAAATTTAATCTTTAATATTTTACTTTTACTCCATTTTATGCGATAACTACTAAATTAACAAGTTAAATTATTAATATATTAATATCCACATGAGCATATTTTTACCAGATTATTTATATAATGCAATAGGCCTTATTGGTGTTACCATGATGCTGATTGTTTTTTTTCTTTTGCAAAATGGTAATATTAGCTACGACAAAATGGCTTATCAATTATGTAATTTGATTGGTGCTCTTATGGTTATTTTCTCTCTAACGAGATTTTGGAATTTATCCTCTTTTGTAATTGAAGCATTTTGGGTTTTAATTAGTGCTTGGGGATTATTTAAAATTATTAAAAAACGAAGAGAAGAAAAAAAGAATTCTACTATAATTTAATCTCTATTAAGCTATTTTTAACTTTATCACTAACTGTTAATTCTTGTTTAAGACTTTTTATTAAACATTGAGAATTTTCTTTATCTTCGCAATAATAAATAGTTGCTTGTAGTTCAAGATTTTTAATAGCAGCTAAATCTTTTACTTTTATCTTACCAGTTTTTAATTCTTCTCTTTCAAAGGCTTGAATTAATTTTTTATTTTCATATAAAGCAATATAACTTGGCGCTTCCTTATTTATCTTCCAGCCTTTTTTTAAATTAATTTTTATTTGCAAATCTTTAGAAGCAACCTTTTGTTGAGGCAATATTTCTAAATTTGGCAAAATTTCGGCATAACTATATTCATTCTTATTGTTAGCTATATTTTTAGACGCGTCTTCATCCCTAATATCTAAATAGCCCGTTTTATGAGTTTTAAGATTTACATAAGCTATCCTATTATTATTAGTATCGGCAACATATAAAATATTATCTATAATTTTAATATCAGCAGGCTCATTAAATTGACTTAAAGATAAAGTATTTTCTACCTTTCCTCTTTTACCATTACCAATAAAATTACTTAAAGTCTCTTTAGCAAAGTCATAAAAACGAACCGAATGATTATAAGAATCAGCAATATAAACACCATATTTGCTTGCAAATAATCCAAGTGGATGCTGTAATAGTGCCTGACCTTGTTTACCTTCTTTATAACCAAAATCAAAAAGACCGGTGCCAATTAAAGTTTTTATTTCACCATTTTGATAAACTCTTAAAGAACTAGTTTCGGAATCTACAAAATATAATTTATCTCCCCCACCTGAAAGACCACTTGGTTGCGATAAAGAATTAAAGGGATATCTACCATCATCTATTGATTCACGACCATTACCGGCAAGCGCCGATACGGTATTTTTTGCTAGATTATATTCCATAAGTTGATGAGTGCCGGCATTAGCAATTACAATATGCTGATCATCAGGATAAAAGGCCAAATCCCAAGGTGAAGCCAAGCGCATTTTTTTTCCAGATATATTTTTAGCAAAACGATCATAACCTTGTACCCCGTCACCAACTAAAGTTGTAACTTTTTTACTTACAAAATCAACTAGTCTTAAAGCATGATTTTCGGTATCGGCAACATATAATTTCTGGTCTTTATATAATAAACCTTGAGGTCTTCTAAATTCTGCTTCACTAAAAGAACCATCTTTAAAGCCTTCAACTCCACTACCAATCTTATTTTCTATAGCTCCATTTACCCCAACCTGAAGAATTCGATGATGCCCACTATCTGAGATAAATAAACCTGATTTTTCGCCAGATGAAATTATCTTGCCAGGAAAAGATAAAATTGTAGCTTTTTGTTTATTTTTCTCTAACGCTAATTCTAAAGGTTTATTTGCTAATTTATCTTTATATTTAACAATTAATTTATTTATATCATCTTCAACTAAAGATCTATTACCCTCACCTGCATATAAGCCAACAGCTTCACCATCTGGCGCAATAAGGACAAAACTTGGCCAAGAGCTAATTCTAAAATTACGCCAAATTGTAAAATCAAAATCATTAACCACGGGATGTTCTATCCCATAACGCAAGATAGCATTCCTGATATTTTCAGTATCTTGCTCATTTTTAAATTTAGCAGAATGTACTCCTATAACGGTTAGTTTATCACCAAATTTTTTCTCTAAATATTTTAAATCAGGAATAACATGCATACAATTAATGCAACAAAAAGTCCAAAAATCTAGCAAGATTATTCGGTTTTGAAGATCAGCTGGAGTAATAGCTTTTGGCACATTAAGCCAAGTTTTTTGTAAAGTAATTGCTTTATATGTAGGAGGAAAATCCATAGTTTTTGTACTCTCTTGGGCAAAAGCTAAATAAGGCAAAATAATAGCAAGGATCAAAGCTCCAAAGAATATAGCTTTGAACATTCTATTTACCAGATAAAACATAAAATTTATCATTATATAACTATATCACCTACTAGATTCTTCATTTATAAGTTATACTATAATAAATAACAGTTTAATAGATAAAATGCTATAAATTTACCTATATTTTATCTTTATAAATAGCCATTGACTTCCATATCAAGATCAGCTAAAATACTAGTCATACTAGTTATATAGGAGTAAAAATTATGAGAATTTGGCAATTACAAGAAGCAAAAGCTAAACTAACAGAGCTAATAAATCTGGCTAGAAATGCTCCGCAGGTAATCTCACGGCATGGAAGAAAAGAAATTGTAGTAATGAGTATAGAAAAATATAATGAACTATGCGGAAAAGAATGCGATTTAGTAGAATTTTTTCGCCAATCCCCACTTTATGGCCTTGATATAGAATTTACAAGAGATAAATCTAAAGCTAGAAAGATAGACCTATGAACTATTTATTAGATACGAATGTTATCTCAGAAACAATGAAAAAGACTCCAAATATATCCGTAGTAGATTTTATTAAGTCTATACCTCAACATAATCAGTATATTAACGTGTTAACCATAGGAGAAATAAGAAAAGGTATAGGTCTATTAAATAATATTAAAAAAATACAGGAAATTACTCATTGGCTTGAAAATGACTTACTGAATAGATTTTATGGAAGAATTATAAACATTGACATTGAAATAGCAGAAAAATGGGGCAGAATTCTTTCCATACATAATAACGTGCATGCTACAGACTCGCTAATAGCCGCATCAGCAATAGTTCACAACCATAAGCTTGTAACCAGAAATGTTAAAGATTTTAAGATGATTCAAGAACTAGAAATTATTAACCCATGGGACCTATAATAACCTTAAATCACTTCAAACTTATCGCTACATCTGACCTACAACCATAAGTTTTTAACATATATTCTTTTAAGGCAAAGCTCGGGGAACCATAGCCGCTTTCTAAGATAACCCCTCCACAAGCTTTAAGATCTATTTTATCTGCAGCTAATTGTGTACGAAATTTACGAAAATTAGCGCCATTAATTGCCACATAAAAATAAGTTGGAATATTATTTTCAGTAGACGTTAAATAAACTACAAAATCTATTTTTGGCGCAATTAATTTTTCTGCAAAACCTACCATATGTTAACTCCTACCTGCTTGAGGATTAAGATCTGTAATTCTACCCGTTAAACCAGTATTAGATAAGACATTAAGCGCTTCTAATAATCTTTGTTGTTGATCTTTAGTTAAATCAGGATTTTCATCACCACAACCTAATAAAGCTGCAATAGTTTGTGCTGCATTTCTTAAAGTATTATGATCACTTGCTAGGACTGCTTCTACTTCAGCTACCGTTACTTTGCCAATGCCATCAGGCTTTCTTTGCCCAGCATCAATATAACCTTCTGGTAAAATTCCTGCATTATTGATAATTATCCTTTCTCTAATTGCTAGATCCAAATTATCAACGGCCTGTTTAAATGCGGATACTCTAGTTGGATGGTCACAATCGGCAGCAATATGAGGCAGAACAATTATATTCTCTGGAAAATCCTTTTTTAAAGAAACAAATTCTCTCAAAGGACTAGCATCTCCTCGTTGATATAAATATAAATCACCATCAGTGATAATTTTAGCCTTAGTATTAGACTCTAAAAATTCAGCACAAGCATTATTATCTATAACTTGGGGACGTGCAAAATTTAATATTTCTACTCCTGGCTTCATCTTACTTAAAATATCAGCTCCAATTAAATTTTTGGTCTTATCATTAAGTGCTACATTTAATGATACTACATCAGCATTTATAACTGCTTCGGTAATGCTAGATGCAAATTCCACTCCTAATTCTTTAGCCTGATTTGCTGTGAAGCTATTACCCCACCCTACAACTTTCATACCTAGGGCCTTAGCTTGCTTAGCTAATTCTTGGCCAATATTACCCGTGATTCCAATAATTGCTATAGTTTGACCGTTTAAGCCAGTTTTAGCATATTTTCCTATATCTTTTGTTGTAGTATTTTGTTTTAGTAAATCCCGCTCTATTTGCTCTAAATTCATTCTTGAATTAAGCAACGATTGTAAAACAATCTCAACTGTAGTTTTAGTGTTTTGTCCGGGAGTATTAGTAAGCAGGACCTCTCCTTTAAATGAAGTACTTTGCATATTATTAACTCCAGCACCCATTCGTGCGCCGCCTTCGACAAATATAGCATTTTCTGGTATTAATTTTGCCGCAGCAATAATTCCATGATAAATTCTTATCTTGCAGTCATTTCCTATTTCTTGCGAAGTAATATCCGGTTTATAAAAACAATGGATCCCTGGTTTTAAAATACCACCACTTTCTGCTTCACTAGCAAGTCCTTCATGAAATATCCAACCTTTTTCTTCAGCATATTTTTTAGCTTCAGAAATATCAGCTTTGCCATCCTTATCTTTGATTAAGCCTATTGGATCAACTATTAATATTTTTACAGCTTTTGTTGTTAGATCTATTCTTCTTTTTAATTTAACTTCTTCTTTTTTAATTTTTAATATTTCCTCAGTAGAAATTTCTTCTCCTATACCTTCATCCTCTAATTTCTCATTTATAATAGTAGCCTTTGCAATATTATAAGCATAATAAATATTAGCAAGTAATCGGCTTATGTCTTTTTTTTCTCTAACTCCACCGGCCCAAAAACGCCATTCTCCTTTAGTTCCAGGAAAAGCATTAATATTATCCGCGGCATTTAATCCTGGAATATGAATCCCATGTGGGTTATTAATTCCTTCTTTACTAAGTAATGCCTTAGCCCTAATAATTATTTTAGCTTTTTCTTCTGCACTTACCTCATCATCTTTAATCATTAAAAGGGCAGTCGCTGCTGATCTTCTTTCTTGATCTTCTGCCAGTTCAAAAAAATCTTTATATGGCTCTTTATTAAGCTCCGATAATAAAGTAGTTAAATTTTCTTGGGATCTTCGTTCTAAATTAGCAAGAGTCCCAATTTTTTCTTTAAGTTTTATTAATGCAAAATGGGATTCAGCTAAAGCTAAAAGTGGCACTGTATTTACTACCGGGCCCATTTCTTGAGTTTCAGGGTTATAAAATGGTTTTAAATATTCAATTGTTTGTTCGTTAACTTGCTTTTCACCAAAAATATCAGTTACCGTTCCAGTAGTAAGTCTATGTTCTTTATTATTTAAAATAGTTTTTTCAAGTTCTGGCGTAATACCAACAAGAGCAAAACCACAATTGCCCCCCAAGGCTTTTTGTGCAGGAGTAAAAAAACTTACTAAATCTAGAGGAATTTTTGTTGAACCTAAGGCCGAAGTTACATCAATAATTGCATGATGATTTTCTTTATCTTTTTCTATCCACGCCGTTAAATTCTGTAAATCTTTTTCATTATATGCATTACAGCCAGTAGTTTCGTTACCCACACCTAAGAAATAATTTATTCCTACTTCATTTAAATCAGGAATAGCTCCAGTTTGTTGGGCAAAAACTATATTACCTCCACAACCCTTATCTTCATAGCGTTTGAGCAGCTCTGAGGCCCATTTATGACGAAAAGCTCCATCATCACCAGCCGATGTAATTCTTGGATCTGGACAATCAATAAATATTTTTTTACTATAATCTAATGTTTGGATAATGGCGTCAAAGCCCCCATGACCACCACCTAAAACTAATCCTAATTTAGCCTGATTTTTAAGTTCTAAAAATTCATATACCGCTTTAACATAATCCTTGGTAATATCAAGCCCCACTTGAGATCGATGCATATTATTTTCTACATCACCTTGAAACTCTTTATAT
>CAYZBM010000013.1:0-32115 GCA_964476705.1 uncultured Rickettsiales bacterium
AAAGAGAAGAAGTTGAACGTGGTCAAGTTTTGGCGAAACCTGGTTCAATTACTCCACACGTGAAATTTGAAGCTGAAGTTTACGTATTAAGTAAAGAGGAAGGTGGTAGACATACTCCGTTCTTTGCTAAATATCGTCCGCAATTCTATTTCAGAACAACAGACGTAACTGGTGAGATTATATTGCCAGATGGTGTTGAGATGATTATGCCTGGAGACAATGCAAAATTGACCGTAGTTTTGATTGCGCCGATCGCAATGACTGAAGGTTTACGTTTTGCGATCCGTGAAGGCGGCAGAACCGTTGGGGCAGGGGTTGTTACAAAGATTGTTCAATAGTTTTATAATTGTTCTTGAATAATCAAGGGACATCATATATGTTGCCACGCCTTTGGTTCTCCAAGTTTTTTAAATATTAAGGATTTTAAAGTAATGCATAAGCAGAAAATACGAATTAAGCTAAAAGCTTTTGATCATAGACTTCTTGATAAGTCTTTGAGTGAGATTGTTAGTACCGTAAAACGTACTGGAGCTAAAGTAAAAGGGCCAATACCTTTACCTTTGCGTATCGAGAGATTTACTGTGAATAAAAGTCCACACGTGGATAAAAAATCACGGGAGCAGTTTGAGATTAGAACTCATAAAAGACTAATAATAATAGAGCCTACGTCACAAACTGTTGATGCTCTAATGAAATTAGATTTAGCTGCTGGTGTTGAAGTTGATATTAAATTGTTGGAGGCAGCATAATGAGAACGGGTTTAATCGCAGAGAAAGTTGGCATGAGCCGCTTTTATACACAAGATGGTTTTCATATACCAGTTACAGTGTTGCATGTTGATAATTGTACAGTTATTTCTGTTAAGTCAGAAGAGACTGATGGTTATAACGCAGTGCAAGTTGGTGTAGGTCAAGCTAAGTTGAAAAATGTTAGTAAGCCATTAAAAGGACATTTTGCTAAATACAAAGTTGAGCCAAAAGATAAAGTGGCGGAATTTAGAGTATCTGCTGATGCTTTATTGCAAGCTGGCCAAAGAATTTCGGTTGAACATTTTAGAGCTGGACAATTTGTCGATGTAGTTGGTACTACTATCGGTAAAGGTTTTGCTGGAGTTATGAAAAGACATAACTTTGCTGGTCTTGAAGCTTCGCATGGTGTTTCTGTTTCACACAGATCTCATGGTTCTACTGGACAAAGACAAGATCCAGGCCGAGTATTTAAAGGCAAAAAAATGGCAGGACATATGGGTAATGTTCGTTGCACAGTACAAAATCTTGAGGTCATCTCAGTGGATGCTGAGCTTGGAATTATTTGTGTATGTGGTGCTGTTCCTGGAAATAAAGGTGAATATGTATTAATAAGTGATGCGGTTAAACGTTCGTTACCTTCTAGCGTTCCTTACCCAGCATGTATTATCTCTGATGAAAAGAAAGAGGTTGGTACTGCAGCATAATTTTTATGTTTGTATATAATAAAAGAGCTAATGATAATAAATTAGGGAAGTATTAAAGTTTTAGGAATATATTTATGAAAACTAAAGTAATTACGCTTGATAATAAAGAAGCTGGAGAGATTACTCTTAATAAAGAGATCTTTGGTTTACCGGTGCGTAAAGATATCTTGCATAGAGTAGTTAATTGGCAATTGGCAAAACGTCAAGCTGGTACACACAAAACTAAAGAAAGAAGTGAGATCCAGGGTACTACGGCTAAAGCTTATAAACAAAAAGGTACTGGTAGAGCAAGGCATGGTTCACTAAGAGTAGTGCAAATGCGTGGTGGTGCTACAGCTTTTGGTCCGAGAGTTCGTTCTCATGAGCATGGTCTTCCTAAAAAAATGCGTAAATTGGGTCTTAAAACTGCTTTGTCACTAAAACTTAGTGAAGGCAAATTAACAATTATCAAAGACATTAATATAGATTCTCCAAAAACAGCTTTAGTAAATAAAACTTTAAAATCGTTAGGTTTGAGTTCTGTTTTGCTTATAGATGGAGCTAAGGTTAATGAAAATTTTAAAAAAGCTATTAGCAATATTATAAAAGTTGATGTATTGCCAGCTGTTGGCGCGAATGTCTATGACATTTTACGCAGGGATAGTTTGGTTCTTACTGAAGAAGCTGTTAAGTTATTAGAAGAGGCACTAGCATGAGTAAAAATGAAAAAAAGAAAATAGTAGCAACTCCAGAATTATATGATGTTATTGATTCTCCGGTTATTACAGAAAAAGCTAATATGGTTTCTGCAGAGAATAAAGTTATATTCTATGTAAAACCTTGTGCAACTAAACCTTTGGTAAAAAAAGCAGTTGAAGCTTTATTCGGAGTTGATGTTGCTAAAGTTAATATTATTAATGAAAAAGGTAAAGTTAAACGTTTTCGTGGACGTTTAGGTAAACAAAAAGACTATAAAAAAGCAATAGTTACTATCGCTAAAGGTCAACAAATTGATATAACGGCAACTGTTTAATAATGTAAATTAAGAAGTAAGAAAATGGCTTTAAAAACGTATAATCCTACTACTCCATCACAAAGACAACTAGTTTTAGTTGATCGTTCTGAAATTTGGAAAGGTGGTCCTGAGAAAAAACTAACTGTTGGTAAACGTAAGACCGGTGGTAGAAATAATCATGGTCATATTACAACAAGACATATTGGTGGTGGTCACAAACAACGTTATAGATTAATTGATTTTAAACGAGATAAATTTAATGTTGACGCTAAAGTTGAGCGAATTGAGTACGATCCCAACAGAACTGCGTTTATTGCGCTTATTAAATATACTGATGGAACATTGTCTTATATTCTAGCTCCGCAGCGGCTTACAGTGGGTCAAGTTATCGTTGCTGGTGAAAAAGTTGATATTTTACCAGGAAATGCTTTACCATTGAAGAATATTCCTGTAGGTACTATCGTTCATAATATAGAAATGAAGCCTGGTAAGGGTGGACAGCTTGCAAGAGCGGCTGGTTCGTATGCCCAATTAGCTGGTAAAGATTCTGGTTATGCCTTATTAAAATTGCGTTCCGGCGAAGTTAGATTGGTTCGTTCTGAATGTATAGCAACCATTGGAGCTGTTTCCAATCCTGATCACCAAAATATAGTTATTGGTAAGGCAGGTCGTAATCGTTGGCGTGGTGTGCGTCCAACAGTTAGGGGAGTTGCGATGAACCCGGTTGACCATCCACATGGTGGTGGTGAAGGAAAAACGTCTGGTGGACGTCATCCTGTCACTCCTTGGGGTAAGCCAACTAAAGGTAAACGTACACGTAAGAATAAAAGAACTAGTAAACTTATATTAAAACGCAGATATCAAAAATAGATTTTATTAATTAGGAGTTTAAAATATGCCCCGTTCAGTTTGGAAGGGACCTTTCGTCGACAATTATGTTTTGAAAAAAGCATCAACTGCAACTAAAGCTGGTAGCAGAAAAGTCGTTAATATTAGGTCAAGACGGTCTACTATATTGCCACAATTCGTGGGAATTACTTTTGGAGTTTATAATGGTAAAAAATTTATACCAGTAGTAATTTCAGAAGAGATGGTAGGGCATAAATTTGGCGAATTTTCACCGACTAGGACATTCCATGGTCATGGTGCGGATAAAAAAGCTGCAACCGGTTCTGGGAAATAAAGGATAATATAGGGTTTAAAGATAATGGGTAAAAGTTCCACATTAAGAAAACTAGCCGGCAATCAAGCGAGTGCCAAGCTAAAGCATGTTAAGGTTAGTCCGCGTAAATTGGGATTAGTTGCTAATCTAATTAAAGGTATGAAAGCTGAAGTTGCGCTTGTGCAGTTAAAATTTAATAAAAAGCGTATTGCTAATGATGTTAGAAGCGTGTTACAAGCAGCGATTGCTAATGCTGAGAATAATCACGGTCTTGATATTGACAATTTAGTTATATCTGAAGTTCGTGTAGGAAAAGCTTTCGTAATTAAACGGGTTCATGCAAGGGCACGTGGTAGAGCAGGAAGAATAATAAAACCTTTTAGTAACTTAGAAATAATAGTTACTGAACAAGTACAGGAGTAATAATATGGGACAGAAAGCCAGACCAATTGGATTACGCGTAGGAATTAATAGAACTTGGGACTCATTATGGTTTGCTGATGGTGATGCTTATGCAGATAGAGTACATCAAGATTTTAAAATTAGAGATTATATTAAAAAGACTTTAAGATTTTCTGGTATTAGCAAAGTGATCATTGAAAGATCGGCAGCTAAAGTTAGAATTACAATTCACACTTCTCGTCCCGGTATTTTGATCGGTAAAAAAGGTGGTGATATTGATAAAATTAAAAAACATGTAGCTAAAATTGTTAAAGCTGATGTAAGTTTAAATATAGTTGAAGTAAGAAAGCCTGAAGCTGATGCGGTTATAGTTGCAGAAACTATTGCGCAACAATTAGAAAAAAGGGTTTCTTTTAGAAGAGCGATGAAAAGAGCTATGCAATCAGCTATGAGACTTGGTGCTAAAGGAATTAGAGTGAATGTTTCTGGACGTTTAGGTGGAGCAGAAATTGCGAGAATGGAGTGGTATAGAGAAGGTAGAGTTCCTCTACATACTTTACGTGCTGACATCGACTACGGGACTTCTGAGGCTGAAACTACTTATGGAGTTATTGGCGTTAAAGTTTGGATCTATAAAGGTGATATTTATACTAAAGACCAAATTAAAGAAGTTGTAGTTGCTAATGATTTACAATTAGATAATGAAAAAACGAGTGAAGAATAATGTTTAGTCCTAAGAAAACGAAATATCGTAAGGCCTTTAAAGGTCGTATCCATGGTGTCGCTAAAGGTGGTAGTGATTTGTTATTTGGTGCTTATGGGCTTAAAGCTATGGCTCCAGAAAGAATTTCTGCACGCCAAATTGAAGCAGTTAGACGTACAGTACAAAGATTCCTTAAAAGAAGTGGTCGTTTGTGGATTCGTATTTTTCCAGATGTGCCTATTTCGCGTAAACCAGCTGAGGTACGTATGGGTAAAGGTAAAGGTACGCCAGAGTTTTGGGCAGCTAGAGTAAAACCTGGCCGAATAATGTTTGAGCTTGATGGTATATCTGAAGAATTAGCTAGAGGTGCTTTTCAAAGAGCTGCGGCTAAATTACCAATTAAAGTTAAATTTGTAAAACGTATTGGTGAGTAGCTAATTAGGAGCTTTAAGTTTAGGAGATTATTATGAAAATATCAGAAATTAGAACAAAGACAGTAGACGAGCTTAAACAGCTTTTACTAAATTTGAAAAAGGAAGCCTTTAATTTAAGATTCCAGAAAGCAAATGGTGAAGTTGCTAATGTAAGTAGAGTAAGGCATGTTAGAAAAGATATTGCTAAAGTAAATACTATAATAAATGAAATTGCTCGGAAAGAAGGAGTGGTAAACTAATGCCTAAAAGAATTTTACAAGGTGTAATAGTTAGCGATAAAAGCGATAAAACAGTTATTGTTCTTGTTGAAAGAAGAATTGCACATCCAGTTTATGGCAAAATCGTTAGAGTTAATAAAAAATATGCGGCTCACGATGAAAAAAATGCCCATAAAATTGGTGATGCGGTAAAAATAAGAGAATGCAGACCTCTTTCTAAGACTAAACATTGGGAAGTCATAGAAGAGGAAGTTGTAAAAAATTAGTTTAATTTAATTGGATTGTAAAATCCTCTTTAAAGGTAAGGATAGTTAAAATGATACAGATGCAAACAAGATTATCAGTGGCTGATAATACGGGAGCTCTAGAAGTACAATGTATAAAAGTTCTTGGTGGATCACACATCAGGACTGCTTCTGTTGGTGATATTATAGTAGTTTCTATTAAATCATCTATACCAAAAGCGAAAGCTAAAAAAGGTACAGTACATAAAGCAGTTATAGTACGAACTAAAAAAGCTATAGTTAGAGCTGATGGTAGTACTATTCGTTTTGATTGTAATGCTGTGGTGATAATTAATAAAGAAAATGAACCTTTAGGTACTCGGATATTTGGACCAGTTCCTAGAGAATTAAGATCTAAGAATTTTATGAAAATTATTTCACTTGCTCCGGAGGTTATATAACATGGCAGCTAAATTACGTATAAAAAAAGGCGATAAGGTAATAGTTCTTACCGGTAAAGATAAAGGTAAGAAAGGTGAGATTATAGAAGTATTTCCTAAAGGTAATAGAGTTCGAGTTTCTGGAATTAATGTTGTTAAAAAACATCAAAAACCTGGGGCTCAAGGTCCTGGCGGTATAGTTCAAATAGAGAAATCTATACATGCATCTAACGTTGCTTGTCTTGATCCTAAATCTGGAGAAGCTACTCGCGTCGGATATAATATTTTAAAAGATGGTAAAAAAGTTAGATACGCTAAAAAATCTAGCGAAGTAATAGATAGCTAGGGTTCTTAGAAAGGAAAAAATATGAAAGCGAATTATCAAACATTATATGACGAAAAAATAGTTAAGGCTATGCAAGAACTATTTAACTATGCGAATCCTATGGAAGTTCCGCGGTTAGTTAAAATTTGTGTTAATATGGGTGTTAGAGATCCTGATACTAAAGCAGTTAATGCTGCAGCTGAGGATATGAAACTAATCACTGGACAAAAACCAGTTATTACTAAAGCCAGAAAATCAATTGCGGCCTTTAAACTTCGTGTTGATCAACCTCTTGGTTGTAAAGTTACTTTAAGAAAAAAAATCATGTATGAATTTATGGAGCGTTTAGTTAATATAGCTATGCCAAGAATTCGTGACTTTAGAGGAATTTCTGGTAAATCTTTTGATGGTCAAGGTAATTTTTCTTTTGGTCTAAAAGAGCAGATAGTATTCCCTGAGATTGATTATGATAAAATTGATAAAATTCGTGGTATGGATATAATAATTGTTACTACTGCAAAAACTGATAATGAAGCAAAGGCTTTATTAAAATTATTTAATTTCCCATTTGTGAATTAATAAAATAGGTGTTATAAAAATATGGCTAAAACTAGCATGATTGTAAGAGACGAAAAAAGGAAGCTTTTAGTAGAAAAGTTTAAAAAGAAGCGTGCTCATTTAAAAAAAATAATAATGAACAAATCTACTCCTATTGAAGAAAGATTTGCTGCACAATTAAAATTAAATAAATTGCCACGCAATAGCTCTCAAAGTCGTATTAGAAATCGTTGTGAAATTACAGGAAGACCACGTGGTGTTTATAGTAAATTTAGAATGTCGCGGATAGCGTTACGTGATTTGGCTGCTTTTGGGCAGCTTCCTGGTGTTGTTAAATCTAGTTGGTAGAGGAATAAATATGTCAATGACTGATCCAATAGCTGATATGTTAACCCGTATACGTAATGGGCAACATGCAAGACTATATAATATAGAAATGCCATCTTCTAAAGTTCGTGAAGGTATACTTACCGTGCTTAAGGATGAAGGTTATATTAAAGATTTTAGAAAAAATGAAGATGGTCAATTTCCAGTTTTAAGTGTAGACTTAAAATATGATTTTGGTGGTAAACCAGTAATTTCTGAGATTAAAAGAGTTTCAAAACCAGGAAGAAGAGTTTATTCTGGTATTGAAAAAATGAAGAAATTTTATAATGGCTTAGGCGTTATAATATTGTCTACTTCAAAAGGTATAATGTCAGATCATGATGCAAGACGTGCCAATATCGGTGGTGAAGTTTTGTGTGCTGTATTTTAATTAGAGTGTTAAATTTAATATTAGGATAATAGATAATGTCACGCGTAGGAAAGTTACCAGTATTAGTCCCATCTGATGTTAAGATTGAGATTAAAGATGGTGTAGTTAATGTTGAAGGTAAGTTAGGAAAATTATCTACTAAGATAGGTGATGACGTTAAAGTTATTTTTGCCGACTCTAAAATTACAGTAACTCCAATTAACGATAATAAAAAATCTATCGCTATGTGGGGAACCGTAAGAAACAATATCCGTAACTTAGTTGAAGGTGTTTCAAAAGGTTTTGAAATTCGTTTAGTTATGAATGGCGTTGGATATCGTGGTGCTGCAGATGGTAAATTCTTAAGTTTAGTTTTAGGTTTTAGTCATGAAATAAAATATGCAATACCTACTGGTGTTGCTATAAAATGTGAGAAACCTACACTTTTGGTAATTTCAGGAGCAAATAGACAATTAATTGGTCAGATCGCTGGTGATATTATGAAATTACGTCCGGCTGAGCCATATAAAGGTAAAGGTATATTTAAAGAGAACTCATTTATCCGTCGTAAAGAAGGTAAAAAGAAATAACTAAGAGATAACTAAATAGAAAAAACTTAAAGGATTTTAAAAAAATGTCAGCACTAAAGTTATTTAATCGAAGAAAAGCCAGAGTAAGGTTTAAATTCAAAAAAACTGCAGATAGACTTCGTCTAACAGTTTATCGTTCTAATTGCCACATTTATGCGCAGATTATAGATGATGCTAACCAAGTTACTTTGACTCAAGCTTCGACAGTTGATAAAGATCTAGCCAAAGATCTTAAAAAAACTTCTGATGTTAGTGCGGCTAAAGTTGTTGGTAAATTACTTGCTGATAGAGCTAAAAAATTAAATATAGATAAAGTATTTTTTGATCGTGGTGGTTATTTATATCATGGACGAGTTAAAGCTTTAGCTGATGCAGCTCGTGAAGGTGGATTGCAATTTTAATTATTAAAGTGCTTTAAAATAAATAAAAAATGGTAAATTTAAGTAGGAATAAATATGGCAAATAAAACAAATAACAAAGTTGATAAAGAAGAAAAAGGTGGCTTACGTGAGCGCCTAGTGTCAATCAGACGGGTTACAAAAGTAGTAAAAGGTGGTAGACGGTTTGGTTTTTCAGCTTTGGTTATTGTTGGTGATACTAAAGGCCGTGTAGGTTATGGTAGTGGTAAAGCTGTAGAAGTTATGAATGCTAAAACTAAAGCGACCGATGATGCACAAAAATATTTAGTAAGAGTTCCTTTACGTGAAGGCAGAACTATACATCATGATGTTATTGGTAAATTTGGTGCGGCTAAAGTTATGTTAAGAACGGCGCCTCCAGGAACTGGAGTTATAGCCGGTGGATCATTACGTGCTGTTTTTGAATGTTTAGGTATACAAGATATCGTAGTTAAATCAATTGGTACTTCTAATCCACATAACATGGTTAAAGCTTGCTTTGATGCCTTCTCAAGATTAAATTCTCCGCGTAATATTGCTGATAAACGTGGCAAAAAAGTAGGTGAGATTGTCGGTCGTCGTGAGTCTGGTGCTAGTGCTAAAGACGAAAGTGAAGACTCAACAAATAATGATTCTGGACAAAAAAAATCTAAAGAAATAAGAAGTTCTAAACCTAGAGCTTATATTTCTGATGATGCAGGAAATAATAATGGTAAAGGCAAAAAGCCTTTTCCTAAAAGAAATAATAGAAACGCTAATTAAAGTGGAAATTAACAATGGTTAAAAAAACTAACTCAAAGAAAATTATTGTAACGCAGGTACGGAGTCCTATTGGCCGCTTGGCTGTACAAAGACAGATTTTGGTTGGCCTAGGTTTAAATAAAATTAATCGGAGTAAAGAACTAATTGATACTCCTGAAGTAAGAGGAATGATTACGAAAGTACAACATTTAGTGGTTGTAAAAAACGTAGATTAAGTTCTTTTTTAAAAGTGTTTTTTAGTATTGGAAGGTATAAAATGAGATTAAATGAATTAACAGATGCAAGTTACTCACGCAAAAAAAGATTGAGAGTTGGTCGTGGTATTGGTTCTGGCAAAGGTAAAACTTGCGGTGCTGGTCATAAAGGACAAAAATCACGTTCTGGGGTTTCAGTTAATGGTTTTGAAGGTGGGCAAATGCCTATCTATAGAAGAGTACCAAAAAGAGGGTTTGTTAATCCAAATAGATTTAGTGATGAGACGATTAATTTAGGTAAATTACAAGAATTAATTGATAGCAAAAAAATTTCGGCAAAAGATCTTATTAATAAAGATTTATTAGTTAAACTGAAATTAGTTAAATCAGAAAGAAAATTGAAAATTCTAGCTAAAGGCGAAATAAAAGTAGCTTTAAGAATTGAAGCAGATGCTGCATCTAAATCGGCTATTTTAGCAGTACAAAAAGCTGGTGGTGAACTTACTATTAAAAAACAAGAAGCTGAAAAAACAGCAGCTGATTTAAAGCCAGCAAAACTTGAAAAAAAAGTAGCCAAAGTTAAAAAAGCAGAGAAATAGTATCTAGTTCTTTATTAGAAAAAGTGTTTTTTGTGGAATAACTAAGCAAAATGTAATAATTAACATTTTACAAAAAGTTTTAAGTAGCAGTTTAACAATTATTTAGGTAGTTATAGTATGGTTTCTGCAGCGGAGAAATTGGCAGCTAGCGTTAATTTCGGTAGTCTCGCTAAAGCAACTGAACTGAAAAAGCGTCTTTTATTTACTATTTTAGCTCTTTTAGTCTACCGATTTGGTAGTTATATTCCTCTTCCTAATATTGATCCCGTAGCCTTAAAAAACCTGATGACAAGTAATGCCGGTGGTATGCTTGGCGTATTTGATATGTTTTCAGGTGGTTCTTTAAGCCGGATGTCAATTTTTGCTTTAAATATTATGCCTTATATTACTGCATCAATTATATTGCAGTTAATGACAGTGGTTTCAAGCCATATGGCGGCTTTAAAAAAAGAAGGTGAGACTGGTAGACGTAAAATATCTCAATATACACGTTATGCAACCGTAGTTCTTGCTTCCTTACAGGGTTGGGGAATAGCAGCAGGTCTTATGCGAATGACTGCAAGTGGTGCTCCCATAGTAATAGATCCTGGTATATTTTTTAGTATAACTACTGTTGTTACTTTAGTTGGTGGTACAGTATTTTTAATGTGGCTAGGTGAACAGATAACTGGCCGAGGTATTGGTAATGGTACTTCACTTATTATATTTACCGGAATAGTTGCTCATCTTCCGCAGTCACTTGCGAGTACTTTAGATTTGGGTAGAACTGGAGCTTTATCAACCTGGTTTATTATTTTGCTATTAATTCTTGCTGTTGCATTAATTATTTTGATAGTTTTTATGGAAAGAGCACATAGACGGATTGTTGTGCAATATCCAAAAAGACAAAAAGGTAATAAAATTTTTGGTGGTGAATCAAGTCATATTCCACTTAAAATTAATACATCTGGTGTTATTCCACCAATCTTTGCAAGTTCCATCTTGTTATTCCCTGCGACAATTGCCGGTTTTTCAGGTGGAGGTGGTAGTATCCCGGGATGGTTAGAAGTTTTGGTTCGTTACGTATCGCATGGGCAGCCTTTATATATAGCTTTGTATATAGCTATTATAGTATTTTTCTGCTTTTTTTATACGTCTGTAGTATTTAACCCAGAAGAAACTGCAGAAAATTTAAAGAAAAATGGTGGATTTATTCCAGGGCGTAGGCCAGGTAAAAATACTGCGGATTATTTTGATTATGTTTTAACTAGATTAACAGTTGTTGGGGCTATATATTTAGCTGGAGTTTGTGTATTGCCTGAGCTGTTAATTGCTAAATATTCTGTACCTTTTTACTTAGGCGGAACGAGTTTGTTGATAACCGTAAATGTTCTTATGGATACAATTAATCAAGTACAATCACATTTATTTGCGCATAAATATGAAGGATTGCTAAAGAAAACTAACCTTAGGGGTAGAAGAAGATGAGAGTAGTTTTATTAGGTCCACCAGGTGCTGGTAAAGGTACGCAGGCAATGCGTATTATGGAGGCTTATAATATTATTCAGTTATCAACTGGAGATATGCTTAGAGCTGAAGTTGCATCAAATTCTGCTTTAGGCAAATCTGCTAAACAAATTATGGATGCTGGTAAATTGGTTTCAGATTCAATAATGATCGAACTAATTAAAAATCGTATCGCTAAACCTGATTGTGCCGCAGGTTTTATTTTAGATGGATTTCCTAGGACTGTAGCGCAAGCAGAAGCTTTGGATAAAATGTTACAAGATGTAGGTCAGCCTTTAAATGTAGTTTTAGAGCTTAAAGTTGATGATCAGGAGTTGGTGCGCAGAATAGCGGGTAGGTTTACTTGTAAAAAATGTAATGAAGGTTATAACGATATATTTAAGCCAACTAAAAATTCTGAAATTTGCGATAAATGCGGGGGGGCAGAATTTGTAAGAAGGGCTGATGATAATGCTGAAACTGTGGCGGCAAGACTTATAGCTTATAATAAGCAAACCGCGCCATTAATACCATATTATCAAGAAAAACAATTGCTTAAGGTGGTAGATGGAATGTTGGATATAAATTTAGTTACGCTTGAGCTTTTTAAGCTATTAAAAGGATTGACAGATGAGAATATCTATATATGATTCGCTTCCTCTTAGGTGAGGAATAGTATAATAGGTTTTGTCATGAAATTATCTTAACTTGTTGAATATTGTTGTATTTTTTAAATAATGGAGTAATAAAAGTGGCTCGTATTGCCGGTGTAAACATACCTTCTCAAAAAAGAATAGATATCGCTTTAACTTATATTTTTGGCATAGGTCGTCCTACTGCAAAAAATATTGTTGAAAAACTTAAAATCAATCCAGCAAAAAGAGTATTTCAGCTGGGCGATGATGAAGTAATAAAGATTAGGGAGCTAATCGACAAAGATTTTACCGTTGAAGGTGATTTACGTCGTGAAGTTGCTATGAACATAAAAATGTTGATGGATCTTGGTTGTTATCGTGGCTTAAGACATCGTAAGAGATTGCCAGTACGTGGACAAAGAACGCATACTAATGCTCGTACTCGTAAAGGTAAATCTAAACCAATTGCTGGTAAGAAAAAAGTTGCATAGTTCTAACGTGATATAAGACTTATATAATTAGATTTAGGTTGTTTAGTACGATAGTTTATACAAATTGAGTGGAAATTTTGTTTTATTAAGGTTAAATATAAATGGCAGATATAGAAGTAAAAGAAGTAGCAAAAGAAGTAGCCCCTGAGGCGACTGCGACTACAGAAGTTAAAATTGTTAAACGTAAAGATAAAAAATCAATTCCAGTTGGGATTGTTTATGTTAATGCGACATTTAATAATACCATTATTACTATAACTGATTTAGTTGGAAATGTGGTATCATGGTCTTCTTCTGGTGTTCATGGTTTTAAAGGTTCGCGTAAATCTACTCCATATGCTGCGCAAGTTACAGCTGAAGCTGCAGCGAAAAAAGCTATGGAACATGGAATGAAAACTGTTTCAGTAGAAGTAAAAGGTCCAGGTTCTGGAAGAGAATCTGCACTTAGAGCCCTACAAATGATTGGTTTTGTAGTTACTACAATTAAAGATAAAACTCCGGTTCCTCATAATGGATGCAGACCGCGCAAAAAACGGAGAGTGTAGTTTTTTAAGAATTATAGAAAAAATTGTTTATTTTTCTTTTTAATATTTTTACCTTTTTGATTGAACTAAAAAAAATAATGAGGTTAGTTAAGTGATAGCAAAAAATTGGCACGATTTAATAAAGCCATCTAAGATTGAAGTTGATAATAGATCTGAGGCAGCTAGATTACAAGGTACTAAAGCGACTTTAATCGTTGAACCTTTAGAGCGTGGTTTTGGTATAACTTTAGGCAATGCCTTAAGAAGAATATTACTTTCATCTCTTCAAGGTGCTGCAATTACTGCTATTAGCATTGATGGTGTAGTTCATGAGTTTGATGCTATTCCTGGAGTTAGAGAAGATGTTACTGATATTATTTTAAATATCAAAGGAATAGTTCTAAGGTCTCATGCTGTAGAAAGAAAAAGAGTAACTTTAGATGCAAAAGGTCCTTGTATAGTTACTGCTGGAATGATTAAAACTCCTGCTGAAATAGAAATAGTAAATCAAGATCATATATTATTTACTTTGAATGAAGGTAGCACTTTCCATGCTGAAATGATTGTTGAAGTTGGTAAAGGTTATGTTCCAGCTAGTCAAAATCGTTCTCCAGATGCGCCTATTGGTGTTATACCTGTTGATTCTTTATATAGTCCAGTTAGACAAGTTTCTTATAAAGTTGAAAATAGTCGTGTAGGTCAAGTAACGGATTATGATAAATTGTTCTTAACTATTGAAACTAATGGTACTATTACTCCTGAAATGTCAGTAGCTTTAGCTGCAAGAATTTTACAAGATCAATTACAATCATTTATTAGCTTCGAAGAAGTTAAAGAACATGAAGAAATTGAAGAAGAAGTTTTAAAATTTGATCGTAATTTATTACGTAAAGTTGATGAGCTTGAACTTTCTGTACGTTCACAAAATTGCTTGAAAAACGATAATATTGTTTATATCGGTGACTTAGTACGTAAAACTGAAAGCGAAATGCTAAAAACTCCTAACTTTGGCCGTAAATCTTTAAATGAAATTAAAGAAGTTCTGGCAAATATGGGATTAAGATTCGGTATGGATGTTGACGGTTGGCCGCCAGAAAATATTGAAGATTTATCTAAACGTTTTGAAGATCAGTTCTAGATCCAAAAACTTTAAATACTAAATACTATATATTAATAGGATAAAAAAATGCAACATAGAATTAAAGGCAGAAAATTTGGTCGCGATGGAAGTCATAGAAGATCTCTATATGCGAACCTTGCTTCAGCTATTATTAAACATGAGCAAGTAAAAACTACTTTGCCAAAAGCTAAAGAAATTCGTGCTATTGTTGAGAAACTTATTACTTTAGGTAAAAAAGGTTCTTTAGCACATCGTAGAAAAGCTATTTCTTTCTTATATGAAGAAGAAATTGTAAGAAAATTATTTGATGTTTTAGGAAAACGTTATGCTGACCGCAAAGGTGGTTATGTAAGGATTCTTAAAGCAGGATTTCGTTATGGCGATTCAGCGCCAATGGCGATTATTGAACTTGTAGATAGAGATGTTACTGCCTTGGGTAAAAACTCAGGCCCAGTTTTAGTTGCAGATAGTGAAGTTGAAACTTCTACAGCAGCAGCTTAAGTTAATAATGTTTGAGAGCAAGTCTGATCTTAATGGTTGGACTTGCTTTTATTATTTCTAATGGTTGTTTTAAAAAAGGTAATTTTTATGTATGCTATTTTAAGAAAATTTTCACTTACTTTTATTTCATTATCTTTATTATTAATTTCTAATTCTTATGCTGAGGGGCTAGACATGGAAAATACTCTTTATTTACAATTAAAAGATGGTAAAGTTGTTATTCAAATGTTGCCTGATGTTGCACCAAAACATGTAGCAAGAATTAAAGAATTAGTCCGTGCTAAATTTTATGATGGTATAGTTTTTCATAGAGTTATAGAAGATTTTATGGCGCAAGCTGGTGATCCTACAGGAACTGGTGCTGGTGGCTCAGATAAAGGTAATATTCCTGCTGAATTTAGTACAATTTCACATAAAAGAGGAATTGTTTCTATGGCTCGTCGTGGTAATGATGTAAATAGTGCTAATAGTCAATTTTTTATCGTTCTTGCTGACTCTACTTTCTTAGATGGTCAATATACTGTTTGGGGTAAAGTTGTAGAAGGTATGGAATTTGTAGATAAAATTAAATTGGGTGAGGGCTCAAGCGGTATGGTTGCTAATCCTGATAAGATTGTAAGTATTGTTGTTGCCGCTGATGTAGCAAAAAAGGAAGAGCCTAAAGCTAAAAAAGCTCCAACAAATTCTAAAAAACCAGTAAAAAGTAATACCTAAATAATTAATCCGGCAACTAAAAAAATAATATTTAATGTTAGTTAGTGATTTTGATTTTATCTTACCTGTGGAGAAAATAGCTTTAGAGCCGGCGACTCCTAGAGATAGTTCAAAACTTCTTCAAATAACTAATAATCAACTTATAGATAAAAATTTCTCTGATCTACCCTCTTTACTCAAAGAGGGTGATCTTTTAGTATTTAATGATACTAAAGTTATCAATGCTAGGTTTTTGTTAAAACAAGATACTAGGACAATTGAGGCTACCTTACATAAACAATTATCTGCAGATACTTGGTTGGCTTTTGTCAAGCCGGCCCGTAAATTACATGTTGGGGAAAAAGCTTTTATATCGGATGATTTTTTTGTAGAAGTTTTAGACAAGAACTTTGGTGAAGTTACCTTAAAGTTTAACGAATCAGGTTCTAAATTTTTTGAAAAATTAGAGCAATATGGTTTTATGCCACTACCTCCTTATATTAAAAGAGATAAGGGTGGTAAAAAAAGTGATGAGCAAAATTATCAAACTATATTTGCTAAAAATGAAGGAGCGGTTGCAGCTCCGACCGCTAGTTTACATTTTACCCCAGAGTTACTCCAAAAATTAACTGCCAAAAATATTAAACATAGCTTTGTGACTTTACATGTTGGCGCTGGTACTTATTTGCCAGTTAAGGTTTCAGATACTAAAGATCATATTATGCATTATGAATATGGAGTCATAAATAAAGAAACTGCTCTACTAATTAACCAAACCAAAAAAAAAGGCGGCAGGATTATTGCCGTCGGTACTACAGTCTTAAGAATATTAGAAACAGCCAGCAATGATATTGGTGATATAAAAGAGTTTTCTGGTGAAACTAATATATTTATAACCCCAGGCTATAAATTCAAAATTATTGATTTGCTGATTACTAATTTTCATTTACCTAAGTCAACTTTATTTATGTTAGTTGCGGCCTTCTCAGGGTTAGAAAATATGAAAAAGGCTTATAAACATGCCATAGATAATAACTACCGCTTTTATTCTTATGGTGATGCTTGTTTATTATATAAGGAAAAAAAATGACTTTAGCTTTTAAATTACTAAATAAATCAGGGCATGCTAGACGTGGAATAATTAGCACGAAGCATGGTGAGATAAATACCCCGGCCTTTATGCCAGTTGGCACGCAAGGGACGGTTAAGGCAATGTTTTTGAAAGATGTCAAAGCGACCGGGGCCGAAATTATTTTAGGTAATACTTATCATTTAATGTTAAGGCCAACTGCGGAAAGAGTTGCAAGACTTGGTGGCTTACATAAGTTTATTAATTGGGATGGGCCAATACTTACCGATTCTGGTGGTTTTCAAGTAATGTCTTTAGGCGCTATGCGAAAAATTACTGAAGAAGGTGTAGAATTTAGGTCGCATCTAGATGGTAGCAAACATATGTTATCTCCGGAAAGATCAATGGAAATTCAGCATCTTTTAGGTTCAGACATAACTATGAGTTTTGATGAATGCACTAAATATCCTGCAACTCATACCGAAGCCAAAACTTCTATGTTATTATCAATGCGCTGGGCAATAAGATCAAAAAATGCTTATCAAGCAAGAGATGGTTATGGATTATTTGGAATAGTCCAAGGTGGGGTTTATGAAGATTTAAGATTAGAGTCCGTAAATCATTTAAAGAATATCGGCTTTGACGGTTATGCAATCGGAGGCTTAGCTGTGGGCGAGGGCCAAGAGCTAATGTTTAAGACTTTAGATTATACAGTACCTAATTTACCAGAAGATAGGCCCCGTTATTTAATGGGGGTAGGTAAGCCTAGTGATATTATTGGTGCGGTTAAACGGGGTATTGATATGTTTGATTGTGTGCTTCCTACCCGCTCGGGAAGAAATGGTCAGGCTTTTGTAAGTGATGGGGTTGTTAATATCCGAAATGCTATTCATGCCGAAGATTTAAGTCCCTTAGATAAAGAATGTGATTGTTATACTTGCGCTAATTTTAGTAGGGCTTATATTTATCATTTAGTCAGAGCCAAAGAAATTTTAGGGGCAATGCTTATGACTTTACATAATGTAGCCTTTTATCAAAATATGATGAAAAAAATTAGAAAAGATATAGAAGAAGGGAAGTTTTAAAATGCTGATTTTGTTATCTCCAGCTAAGACTCTAGATTTTATCCAAGAATTTACAGGTCAGACAACAATTCCAGTTTTTCAAAAACAAGCTTTAGAGCTGATTAACATATTAAAAAAAATGTCTCAAAAGCAAATAGCTAAGCTTATGGATTTAAGTGATAATTTGGCTAAGCTTAATTTAGAGCGTTATTTAGATTTTGCTAAAAATGGAACTCGTGATAGTTTGCCTGCAATTATAGCTTTTAAGGGTGATGTTTATAAGGGGCTGGACGCAGATAAATTTTCTAAAAGCGATTTAGAGTATGCAAGTTCACATTTAAGAATATTATCTGGGCTATATGGAATATTAAAACCTTTAGATTTAATTAAGGCTCATCGTTTAGAAATGGGAACTAGACTTAAAAATCCAAAAGGCAATAATTTATATAAATTCTGGGGCGACGGAATTGCAAATGAAATTAATTTAAGCCTAAAAGATGATCCTGAACCTTTAATTATAAACTTAGCTTCAACTGAATATTTTAAAAGTGTAAATACAAAAATTTTAGAACATAAAGTTATAACTCCAGTTTTTAAAGAAAAAAAAGGTAATGAATATAAAATGGTGATGATTTTTGCCAAAGAAGCAAGAGGAATGATGGCAAGTTATATAATTAAGAATAGAATAACAAAATTAAAAGATCTGGAAAAATTTAATGATAAGGGGTATAATTATAAAAAAGAATTATCAGAAAATAATGAATTAGTCTTTGTAAGATAATTACTAATTATCTTGTAATAAACAAATAATAAAGGGAGAAAAATTATGGCTAAAAAAACAACAAATGCTAATAAAGTTAGCAAATCTTTAAGTGATGAACTTGCAGTTTTACTAAGCGATACTTTTGTATTAGCGCTTAAAACTCAAAATTATCATTGGAATATAAGGGGGCCAAATTTTTATGCTTTACATAAAATGTTTGAAGAGCAATATGATGCTTTATATGAAGCCTCAGATTTGCTTGCTGAACGAATTAGAGCTTTAGGTTCTGTGGCTCCTGGTGGGCTTGCGGACTTTAGTAAAATTACCAATATTTTAGATGCTAAGAAAAATGCTAGTAGTTCTGAAATGCTTAGTGATTTAGCCAAAAGTCATGAATCTATAGTAAAGTTAGCAAATTCTGTAATAAAAGTGGCGGAAAAGCTGGGTGATCAAGCGACTGTTGACATAATAGTAACTAGAATAGAAGATCATGATAAGGTTATTTGGATGCTAAAAAGCAGTCTATAACTGCTATAATATATGAAATTTTACTTGACTATTTTAGGAATATAGGCCAAATAGTCGGTAAAGATTTAAGCCATTGGCAGAAACTAAAGAAATTTTATAAAGAGGTATTATTATGGGTACTAAGAATAACCCGGCAAATAGAGGTAAGGCTAGTGAAGCTAGAATATATAATGGCAAAACAGTAAAGCCTGTTCTTTATATCGGTACTAGAGTTGGTCACGGTAAATATATTTCTGCGCAGTACGAAGATAGTACTTTAGTTGTTGACGAGACTGGTAAGCCAATCATGTGGGATTCAATGTAGTTTTTTACAAAACTAATTGTAATTCTAATTAAAAAATAAACCTATCTTAAAGAATCTCCCGCTTTGTATTTTTACAAAGTCGGGACTTTTCTATTACAGCAAATAATGCTATGATAAAGCCCGTGTTTTATTCGTTTCTAAATAAGTTAAAGTATAACTAATTAATTTATAATATTGACAGATAGTTGGAGTATAGCTAGATTATATCCGATATTATGGCAATAATATGTTCTTATGGATTATTCTTACCATTAAATTATTTTATGGTAAAATTTAATTTAATTAATTTTGGTAAATTTTATGTTAGGTAGAATGACTACTGGAGGATTGAGAACAGTAAGGTTAGGAATGTTTATTCCACTTTCTAGACTTAATCCTGTGAGATTAAGTCCAGTAGTTGCTGGAATTTATTGTGCTAGAAACTATACTAATAAAACTCATACCTTGGATAATCAGATAAATAGAAAAATGATTATATCCCGCAGCTTGTCTACTTCTGCAAAACTTTTATCAGAAGAAAGTCAAAAAGAGAGTGACAAGCTAGTTATTAGAAATAGACTTGGAATAAGAGTTGGTGGGATTGAGGAAAGTTATGATGAATATTTTAAGCCCCGTGAAGTTAGCTCTGATGGAAATGAAGAAGTAAAAGTAAAAAAATCAATTTATCAAAGTCAATATACTACTGACGATGATGTATATAGAGTATTGCCAAGAGAAGTTGAATTAATAGCAGAAGAAAATCTGGCTATTGTACGTAATCGTATTATAAAAAAAACCTTACCTTGTATGACCTCTGTTATTAATGGAGCTGGGGATGGAAGAGAATGGCCGATTTATCAAACATTTATAGAAAAATATAATCAAGGTATAGATGAATATAATAAGGATAGGTCTCATAATAATAAAGTAAAGCCTCTATATTTTCTAAATATAGCCCAAGATGTGAGTTCTGTAGGATTAAATCTTTTTGCTGACAATCTCAAGGAAAAACAAGGTTTTTCTGAAGTCACACCTGATCCTAAAGAGCCAAAGATTATTAGAGAACTTACTAAAGATAATATAACGGTTAAATTTTTTCTTGTTAAGGTGAAAAATGAAAGTGCTGGGCAAAAAGGAGATTCAGTTGAAGATACTGCCATAGAGCAACTAAGGTCATCTATTTATTATAAACTGAAGTATATAAATATTGATAATACTGTAGGTAAATTAAAATTAGAAAGATTAGAACTTATAAGAGAGCTGAATTTATTTTCTGATAATATCTATGGATTTAAAATATTAGAAGTAGACGATATAGGTAATAACTCACTTAAAACAACAGAAGAAATTAAATTACATATCCTTGAAGTTATTAATAAAACTAGCATTTTATCTACTGATGTAACAGATAAATTAAAAAATCTACAAGAAAAATTGGTATTAAAAGAAAAAGAATTAGAATTTTGTGAATGTATTTTAGAATTATCTAAAATACATTCTAAGCCTGTTGACGAATATAGTGAAAAATATGAGAGGGAATTATTTAGAAAAATATTAGAATCTCCTGATAAATATGGTTTTGCTATAGATTCTTCTAACTCTGGTTATGGTGTTGAAGCTCATACTCCTACTACTTTTGCTAGGGGAGAAAGATTGAGAGTGCAACATTCTCAATCTTTAGATATTCATGGTATATTTACTGCTACTCTTCCTTCTAATAATAGAATGAAACCTGCGCGAGATGCCTATGCTTTTCTGCTTTCGCAAGGTGTTTCTATAGGCGAGGCGACAGAGATTTATGATCTTTATTATGCTAAATTTAAAGATGGTCTAAATACTGTAGATTTATCATTGAAGGATAAATTCTTAAGATTTGCGAAGAAATTAATAAGAACTGAAGCCGATGATCATGAGGTCGGGGAGTTAGTTTCTTATATTTTTTATCATTTATATACTGCAAAAAATGTTAAAAAAGAGGTAGGAAAAGGAAATTTTAGTAGTGTTAAACTTGGTATGGCTTGTGCTGGAAATCCACATTTATTATTACAGAACCCAACTTTAGCAAGTTTAGACTATATATTCTTATCTATAGTTAATGAAATAACTAATACATTAATTGAAGCTGGAATATTCAGTGAAGCAGTGCAAAACAGGATTTTAGATATACCAACCAATTATTTTTCGGTTGTTGCTGATAAACAACCTCTTGCTGCTCCAAAAAATAACACAGACATGTTTTCTCTTGTAGCTCCAGATGGAGAATTTTTAGAAAGTTTTAGTTTAGTGAAACCGCCAGAATTAGCTAGTAAACAATTCCCAGAAAAAAGCACTAATATTTTAGAAGTTTTAACCTATTTAGAAGAATCCCGATTAGAGAATAGTAAATCTCTAGATGCAGAAAAAAGGCATAAAATAGAGAGACAGTAAATTAAGTCTAATTTTCTACAACCTCCCTCGGAAATATTATCCTAATCTCAGTTCCAACACCTACTTCTGAAGTAATAATAAATTCAGCCTCATGTAAATTTGCCAAATGTTTGGTAATCGGAATACCTAGGGAAAAAGAGTCACTTTTATGATTCTCGATATCGACTATTTTACGGTTTAGGGCTTTAGTTATTTCTTGTTCGCTCATACCAATACCTTGGTCTTGAACTTTTATTTCTAATCTACCATCAGATAAAATTTTTGCAGAAATAGTTATTTTGGTGTTTTCTGGGCTATATTTAATACTGTTGCTAACTAAATTAACTAAAATTTGTCTTAATCTGCGACCGTCAGCATATAATTTAGGTAGGTCATCTGGAAAATCACAAACTATAGTCATGTTCTTTTTATAAAGCCGACTAATATTTAATTTTAAGGCTCGGTCTGTGGTATGTTTTAGATCTAACCATTCTTTATCGTCTAGATAAAAATTACCTTTTTCAATTTTATTCATATCTAAAAGATCAGTAATAAAATCTAATAATTCTTGGCCGGCTTGTTCAATATCTGCGGCATATTCACAATATTTTTCTAAATTATCGCCAAAGATTCTAGCTTTCATTACAGAAGACATACCAATTACAGCATTTAAAGGTGAACGTAGTTCATGGGCAGTTGCCGATAAAAAGTCAGTTTTAGCGTTACTGGCAATTTCAGCTTTTTCCCTAGCTTTGTTTAATTCGTCTTTTAATCTTTGTTCCCGAATAAAGGCTCTTTTAACACTAATTAAAGAGCGTGAGAGATGATTAGTTTCAACGCTTCTGGTATGAGGAATTATAACTTTTATATTGCCATTAGAAATTTCTTTAGCAGCGTGAGATAATTTTAAAAGCGGAGAAACTATTTTCATCCGGAAGAAAAACAAAATAACTAAAACAAATAACCAAATACTCACAAACTCAATTATTCGTGGCAGCATTTCTTTATTAAATTTTTGCTGTAGATAGGTATTACTTTCACCAATTAATATAGTATAAGGATAATTGTAAATATTGCGATAATAACTATAAACTATGTCGTTATGTTCTATTTGTTGTGGTAACAACCCAGAGTCTGCATTGTTATCTTTTATATAATCAAGTTTGTCTTTAAAGAAATTATCATTTATATTATCTTTTTTCATGGTTGAACTTAAGATAACTTTTCCTTCTTTATCTAGTACAACATAATCGGTACTTTCATAGGCTAGAATATTATTAATTTTTTTAATTAGTCGGTTAATATTAAAACCCATCGAAATAATACCAATATATTTATTACTCTCTTTATTTACAATGGCAATTCCTGCTGGAATTACTAGTTCTCCTGAGACTATTCCCACATCTGGTTGTGATAGAGCTATTTTCCAGGGTTTTTTAGGGGCATCATTTAAATAAGATCTGTTAGTTACCTTATGAGGATTTTCAAGTACCCCTTGTGTGCCTGAAGCAATTACATTTCCTTCTTTATTAATGAAGTCAAATAATGACCAAGAAAATATCTCTAAATTTTGTGATTTATTACCAAAGCTAGTATCTAAAATTTCGGCAATTTTTTTTGGGCTTGAATTTTTTAAATTAGCAATTTTCTGGCCAATAAACCCGGCAAGATTCTCTACATAGTTAAATTGTTCTTCTATTTCATTTACAATTTTTTCAGATTCTGCGCTATAACGATATTTTTGGTCATAACCTTGATATTTATAAAAAGAGATAAATAACCAAATAAGTATAGTTGAGGCAAGGGTGGTAACTATTACCGCAAAAATAAAATAATCTTGCGATAATGAAGGTCTTAAATCGTCTGATTTATAGATAAAATATAAAGCAACGCTAATTAATATAAGTATTAAAAGCAATTCACTAATATTATTAAATATAATTTCAGAGACATCGCTTAAGTTAAATTTGCTGTTTGAATTTAAGTATAATATATAAGGATAATTTTCAAATTTATATAAATAACTGCTATCTTTAATTCTTAAAAAGGCAGAGTTAAAATAAGTTTTATCGCTGTCATTATAGATTATTTTTCTATCTAGCCATTTTTGTAGGCTAGGATCGCGGGGTAAAGAGATAGTATTGTCGTTAACCACCATTACGGCCTTTGAGGAGTCATCAATTAAAGCTGCTTTTAGTTTGGGGTTGTTTATAACATTTTTGATAATCTGATCAATTTTGGCAATATCAAAACCTACAGCTAAGGTGCCGGTATGGATGCCGTTTTTACTATTTACTCCATAACCTGCGGGAATTATCCAAGCGTTACTGGTGCTGCCAATTACGGCTTTGCCTAAAAATATTTTCCCGGGTTTATTGTTGGCTAAAGTTATATAATCTCTTTTTGAAAGATCTACAGGTTTTTGGATCTTTCCTAAATTAGCGCTAATCAAGCTAAAGTTCTTTTCATCAAGCCATTCTATACTTGACCAAGAAAGTAATTTTTTTATTTTATTATCGTCTTTAACACTTGCCATACTCTCATAAATAAAATCATAATCTTTATAATTATCATGTTGAGTTATATGATAGGCAACATATTTAAGAATATTTTCTGAGTAGGTGATATTTTCTTTAAGTTGATTTTCTATAATTTCAGCTTGGCTTTTTAGCTTATTTTCAAGTTGAATTCTTTGCAAATAATTAAAGCGAAAAATAACTAGAATGATGGCAACTAGAAATACCAATATATAGGCTGAAATTTTAAAAAAATTTTTTGATTTAAATTTCATAATATATTGCCTAAATTTATTACATATTGGGATATCTAGGGCCCCCAGATCCTTCTGGGGTGCACCATTGTATATTTTGCTTAGGATCTTTTATATCACAAGTTTTACAATGTATACAGTTTTGCGCGTTAATTTGTAACTTTTTTTGATTAGAATTGGCTCCATCGTTAATAAATTCATAAACTCCGGCTGGGCAATAACGTTGTTCTGGCCCTCCATATAATTTTAGGTTATTTTCTACTGGAATGCTTAAATCTTTAATCTTTAGATGGCATGGTTGATCTTCATTATGATTAACTCCAGATAATTGTAGCGAGGTTAATTTATCAAAAGTAACTTTGCCGTCATATTTAGGATAATCTATAGGTTTACATTTATCTTTAGGTAATAATTTTTCATTATCATAGCCATTATGCGATAAAGTTTTACTACCCATTCCTCTTGTTATATAGGTTTCAATAAAAGCATTAAATAATCCTTTATAAAGACCGTTGTGGAATCCAGGTCTTATATTCCTAACTTTATATAATTCTTCATAAACCCAAGATTTTTCTAATTCCTCTGGATATCTTTCTAAGTTTCCATCAGCTATAGCTTCAGCTGCTAACATTCCTGATTTCATGGCAGTATGAGTACCTTTAATTTTAGGTACATTCATAAAACCTGCCGCGCAACCAATTATAGCTCCGCCTTTGAAAGTTAGTTTAGGAATTGACTGAAAACCACCTTCATTTAAAGCTCTGGCTCCGTATGCTATTCTTTTAGCGCCCTCAAACAAGGGTTTAATTTTGGGATGAAGTTTTAAGCGTTGCATTTCGTCATAAGGGCTTAAATAAGGATTTTTGTAATCAAGACCAATAACTAAACCAATAGATATTTGATTATTTTCTAAGTGATAAATAAATGAGCCGCCATAGGTTTGCGAATCAAGCGGCCAGCCTATTGTATGAGTTATAGTTCCTTCTTTATGTAGTTTCGGATCAATTTCCCATAATTCTTTAACTCCAATTGCATAAGTTTGTGGTTCGATATTTGTTCTTAAAGCGAAATCTTTATATAATTTTTCAGTTAAAGAGCCTCTACAACCTTCAGCAAGCAAAGTATAAGTAGCTCTAATTCCAATACCTTGTTGATAATTAGCCCGCTTCGTACCATCTTTACCAATACCAAAATCACCGGTATAGGCGCCAATTACTTTGTCATTTTGAATAATGAGCTCTGAAGCTGCAAAACCTGGGAAAATCTCAACACCTAATTCTTCAGCTTGACGGCTCAACCATCTACAGAAATTCGCCAAAGAAATTATATAATTACCATGATTTTTCATTTGGGGTGGCACTGGTAATGAAATTCCTAGCTTGTTAGTTAAAAATAAAAATTGCTCTTTTTTTGCCTGTGTCTTGACAGGAGCATTTTTGGTTTGCCAATCGGGGATTAGTTCATTTAAGGCTCTAGGTTCAAGTACACATCCGGATAATATATGGGCACCTATTTCTGAGGCTTTTTCAAGTATGGCTATTTTAAGATCTTTTTTTAATTGTTTGAGTCTAATAGCGGCTGATAATCCCGCAGGGCCCGCTCCTACAATTAGCACATCAAAATCCATAAATTCTCTGGCTTCAGTCATTATTAATTCTCCCTTTTTATATTATCCCTTTAGTATATTTATATGTTGAGATTGCTTTAAGGTCTAGATAAATAAAACAATGAATAAAAAACGCCATTTAGCTTAATATTGTTAATAAGTGCAATAAGGAATATTTTTGGCCTTGAAATGTTTAATTTTGTATGAGATAAAGATATCAACCGGAATCAAGTTATAATCGCAAATATTAACCATCATTAAAGTAAAATGATTATTTATATGGAACAGGCTAAAAATTTTGATACCTTAAAATATTATAAAAGACTAATCTCCTCAGGTATGGCTGAAAGACAGGCCTCAGCAAGTACAGAAGCAATGGCAGAAGCATTAGAGGGTAATGTTGTTACTAAAGAATATCTGCATAATGAAATTAAAGATGTAAGGGTGGAAATTAAATCTTTAGAAGATAAGTTAACTATAAAATTTGGTAAAATGTTATCAACTGCAGTTGGTATTATGATTGGATCTTTTAGTATTCTTATTAGCCTCTTAGGATTTTTCCTGCATGTTGTGAAATAGGTCTAGCTAATAATTAGAGAGCCAATTCCTACGCTACTAACAATCTTTCTTTTTTTACATAAAATTATTATTTATATGGCACAGGCTAAAAATTTTGATACCTTAAAATATTATAAAATACTAATTTCCTCTGGTATTGCTGAGAAACACGCAGCGGCAAGTACCGAAGCTATGGCAGGAGCATTAGAAGGCAATATTGTTACTAAAGAATATCTGCATAATGAAATTAAAGATGTAAGAGGAGAAATTAAAGATGTCAGGGTGGAAATTAAATCTTTAGAAGATAAGTTAACTATAAAATTTGGTAAAATGTTATCAACTGCAGTTGGTATTATGATTGGATCTTTTAGTATTCTTATTACCCTCTTGGGATTTTTTCTGCATGTTATGAAGTAGGTCTCGCTAATAATTAGAGAGCCAATTCCTGTGCTACTAACAATCTTTCTTTTTGTACATAAAATTATTATTTATATGACCCAGACTAAAAATTTTGATACTTTAAAATATTATAAAATACTAATTTCCTCTGGTATGGCTGAGAAACACGCAGCGGCAAGTACCGAAGCTATGGCAGGAGCATTAGAAGGCAATATTGTTACTAAAGAATATCTGCATAATGAAATTAAAGATGTAAGAGGAGAAATTAAAGATGTCAGGGTGGAAATTAAATCTTTAGAAGATAAGTTAACTATAAAATTTGGTAAAATGTTATCAACTGCAGTTGGTATTATGATTGGATCTTTTAGTATTCTTATTACCCTCTTAGGATTTTTTCTGCATGTTATGAAATAATTAAGCTATGTGAAAATTCCGTACAGTTCAAAAAGGACAGAAAATGAATGTAATTTTATGTTAATCTTTGCAATAATCTAGTTGCCAAAGCAAGCTATCTTTGTATTATGCACTATCCCACCTTTCTTAAATTTGATGGTTTTGAAGTTAAAAGATGAAAAAGAAATATTATCCTGACGTAGAGAGCAATCCTAATTTTCCAGCTATGGAAGAAAAGATCTTAAAATTTTGGCAAGATAACCAAGTTTTTAAAGAATCGGTACAAAATCGTCCGGCGAAAAAACTAGATAGAAACATTTCAAAATTCGCTCATGCAGATGCAGGGTTAGGAGATTGTAGCGCGCAGACCCACAGTGTATTAGACATACATGAGGACACGAGCGCAAAATCGACGACGCCAAGCGCTGCAGGAGTAGAATTTAGGAAAGTTTCTAATGAGTATGTTTTTTTTGATGGCCCGCCATTTGCTAATGGTCTGCCGCATTATGGTCATTTATTAACTGGTTTTGTTAAAGATATATTTGCCAGATATAATACTTTAAAAGGTAAGAGAGTAGAAAGACGTTTTGGTTGGGATTGTCATGGGCTTCCTGCTGAAATGGGCGTGGAAAAAGAATTAGGGATCTCTGGGCGTACTGCCATAACTGAATATGGTATTGATAAATTTAATGCTCATTGCCGTGAATCAGTAATGAAATATGCCAGTTCCTGGGAACAATATGTTGATCGTCAAGGAAGATGGGTTGATTTTAAAAATGATTATAAGACCATGGATATTTCTTATATGGAGTCGGTTTTATGGGCTTTTAAACAGCTTTATGAAAAAGGGCTTATTTATGAGTCAATGCGAGTTGTGCCATATTCTTGGGCCTGCCAAACAACATTGTCTAATTTTGAAACCAGAATGGATAATTCATATCGGCAAAGAGCAGATAAAGCAGTAACTGTTGCTTTTAATTTACAAATTAATACTACTAGTGAAATAGCTAAAATTTTACCGAAAGCCGATAGTTATAAAATATTAGCTTGGACGACTACTCCTTGGACTTTACCTTCAAATTTAGCTTTGGCGGTAAATCCTGAAATTGAATATGTATCTATAGTTAAAGAAGTAGATGGGAATAAAGTTTGTTATATATTAGCTGATTTTGCGGTATCTAAATATTTAAAAGAATTTGCCCTAGAGCAAAAACCAGAATTAAATAAATTTAAAGGCTCTACATTAGTTGAGTTAAAATATGATCCGTTACTTCCCTTTTTTAAAGATAAAGAAAATGCATTTAGAGTATTGGGTGCCGAGTTTGTCGTTGAAGGTGATGGAACTGGAATAGTACATCTTGCACCAGGTTTTGGTGAAGACGACATGGTAGTTTGCCAAAAAAATAATATTGATTTAGTTTGTCCGGTAGATAATGGTGGAAAATTTACATCTGAAGTTAGTGATTTTGTAGGATTACAAGTTTTTGATGCTAATGATGAAATAATAAAACGGCTTAAAATTGATGGAACTTGGTTTAAGACCGAACAATATTTACATAATTATCCGCATTGTTGGCGGACCGATACACCGCTAATTTATAAAGCAGTACCTTCTTGGTATGTAAAAGTTACCGCATTTAGAGAGCGGATGGTTGAATTAAACCAACAAATTAACTGGATCCCAGAACATATAAAAGATGGACAATTTGGTAAGTGGCTTGAAAATGCCCATGATTGGTCAATCTCACGAAATCGTTTTTGGGGATCGCCAATACCTGTATGGAGATCCAATAATCCAAATAACAATAAGTTATATGTGTTTGGTTCTATTGCGGAACTCGAAGAATTTTTTAAAGTAAAAGTAACTGATTTACATCGGCCATTTATAGATGAGTTAACAGCCCCCGATCCATTAGATAATAATTATGTCTTAAAAAGGGTTGAAGATGTATTTGATTGCTGGTTTGAATCAGGATCAATGCCTTATGCAAGTGTTCATTATCCATTCGAGAATAAAGAATTTTTTGAAGAACATTTTCCGGCAGATTTTATTGTTGAATATGTAGCACAAACCAGAGGTTGGTTTTATACTTTGATGGTATTGTCTACTGCCTTATTTGATCGGCCACCATTTAAAAATTGTATTTGTCATGGTGTGGTTTTAGATACTGAAGGACAGAAATTATCCAAAAGACTAAATAACTATGCCGATCCTATGGAGTTATTTAGTAAATATGGCGCTGACGCTATGCGGATAGTTATGGTTTCATCTAATATTATGCATGGAGGTGAGTTATTAATTGATAAAGAAGGTAATATGGTAAGAGATGCGGTGAGATTGGTGTTAAAACCAATTTGGAACGCTTATAACTTTTTTACCCTTTATGCTAACTCTGATTCAGTAAAAGCAGAATTTTCTTATAATTCTGACAACGATCTTGACCAGTATATTTTAGGTAAATGTAAACAAAGCTTGTCTCTATATAGTGAAGCGATGGAGAATTATGATACACCTACTGCCTGCAAAATAATCAATGATTTTTATGAGGTCTTAAATAATTGGTATATTAGACGGAATAAAGAACGTTTTTGGAAAACTGAATATGACGCTGATAAACAAAATGCTTATAATACTTTATATACAGTATTACATATTTTTGTGCGGAGCATAAGTCCATTATTGCCATTTATTAGTGAAGAAATTTATCAAGGTTTAGTTGGAGAAAACACCTCTGTACATTTAGCTGATTTTCCTAATTTAAAACAAATTACTTTAGCTAAAGATAATGATTTGTTACTAAATACTATGGATAGAGTTCGTGATGTTTGTAATGCCGCTTTATCGGTAAGAAATAGTGTAAATATAAGAGTAAGACAGCCTTTAAATAGTTTAACTGTGGTAGCTCAAGATTCATCAAATATTTCTGCATTTGCGGAATTAATTAAAGATGAACTTAATGTTAAAAATATTAATTACGCAACTAACATTACTGAATTTGCTAATTTTGTTTTAAAAATTAATTTTCCAGTTTTAGGAAAAAGATTACCAAACAAAATGAAAGATATAATTGCGGCCAGTAAACAAGGTAAATGGGAAAAAACTCCTACAGGTAAAATCCGACTTGCAGGTGAAGAATTGCAAAATGGGGAATATGAACTAAATTTAGTCCCACTAAATAAAGAAGGTAGTGCGTCCCTTAGTTCTAATGATGCTTTGGTTATTTTAGATTTAACTTTAAGTGATGCTTTAAAACGTGAAGGTATCGCTCGTGATATAGTTAGGTTAATTCAGCAATCACGCAAAGAAGCTAATTTACATGTTTCTGATTATATTAATTTAGGTATTTTGACCGAAGATTCAGAAATTAATTTAGCGCTTAACGAATATCAGTATTATATTGCTGAACAAACTTTAGCTAAAACTATTAATTTAAAAGAAGGTGAGAGCTATAATCATAAATTTGATTCATTGCTTGAAGGTAAAAATATTACCGTGGTATTTAACAAAATTTAGGTAGAAATTATGAATTCAGTAAATGTAATTGGGACGGGATCATGGGGTCTGGCTCTGGCAAATCTAGTTGCTAAAGTAAATAAAAAGACAGTGATTTGGGGGCGTAATGAAGATATAATTACTGAGATTAATAAACATCATAGCTGTAAAAAATATCTACCCAACGTTCAACTTGAAAATACCATTAAAGCTACAAGTGATTTAAAATTGGCGATTGATGCAGAAGTTTTATTATTGGTGATTCCAGTGCAGGCTATGCGTTCAATTTGTTTAAAATTAGCCGAGCTTAATTTGAGTAAAGAAAAATATTTAGTTCTATGTGCTAAGGGAATTGAAGAAAGTAGTTTGCTTTTAGTTAGCGAAATAGTTGCGGATATTTTGCCGGAGCATAAAAATATTATTATATTATCAGGTCCTAATTTAGCTAAAGAAGTAGCTTTAAAAAAACCTAGTGCCACTACCATTGCTTGTAGTGATATAAAAATTGCGGAAAAAGTAGCTAAGTTATTAGCAGCTCCAGAATTTAGACCATATTTAAGTAATGATATAGTTGGTACTCAATTATGTGGGGCCGTAAAAAATGTTTTAGCTATTGCGTGCGGTATAGCCAAAGGCCGTAATTTAAGTGAAAATACCTCAGCACTTTTAGTTACGCGGGGCTTGGTTGAAATTAGCAGATTAATTATGGCCAGAGGTGGCAATGCTAAAACTGTTATGGGGCTATGTGGTATTGGAGATATAGTTTTAACTTGCTCTAGTTTTCAATCCAGAAATCATTTATTTGGAATATCAATTGGTAAAGGTAAAAGCCTGGCTGCCGCATTACTCGAACAAAAAGGCGTGGTAGAAGGCGCTTACACCACCCAAGCTGTGCATCATTTGAGTAAACAATTAAATATAGAAATGCCAATTTGTGATGCAGTATATAAAATATTATATGCGCGAGAAAATATTGAAAAGGTGATTGATGGATTGCTGAGTCGGGAGATTAAGTACGAGTTATAATTTATGGTGTCTCGCAGAATTTTTATTAGAAAATCATTTTTTAAATGATATGAGTAGTAACTAGTTGCCCGTGAAAAAACATCTTACGATATTTTTTCAGTTACAATAATGAATAA
>CAYZBM010000014.1:0-18062 GCA_964476705.1 uncultured Rickettsiales bacterium
TCTACTAAATTTAATAATTATTGATTAGAGGTAAATTATTTCTTGATCTACTATAAGAGTATTTTTATGCCCTTAACTTATTTGGATTGTAATTAATTAACCGATTATCTCTTGATGTGGGTACCGGTCTCCTTATTTTCCTACAAAATATTAAAATATTTTGGGAAAATATAGGAACCGGCATGATGGATTGGAGGGATTTACTTAGTTTCCGTCAATTCTTTCTTAATCTACTATAATTGGCATTAGATTACTTTAACTTAAAGTTATAAAAAAGATTACTTTATCCATCTACTGCCAGGTTTAATTGCTGGGATGTTTTTTAAGCTTTCAGGGAGGTTATTAGCTTCGTATGATTTTATATCCAGATCAAGTAAGGAAATTATCGGTAATCCTAAATTAATATTATTGCTTCTATTAACTAAACAAGCTTCAGCTAGAATATTTACCTTATAAGGTTTAATACATTCTATAGTTTCTAAAGAAGATTTACCGGTAGTTATAACATCCTCAACAATTAATATATTACTATTTTCTTTGATATCAAAACCTCGTCTTAAAACGAGTTTTCCATCAACTCTTTCACAAAAGATATTAGGAACATTAAGTTGACAAGCCATTTCGTAACCAACAATTACTCCGCCCATAGCAGGGGATACTACCAAATCAATTTTTTTGTTCTTTAAAACATATAAAACTCTTTTAGCAAGTTCGGCACATAATTTTTTGCTACGTCTTGGTTCCATTAAAACCCGTGCACATTGCATATAAGTATCGCTATGTAAACCTGATGACAAAATAAAATGCCCTTTAAGTATACTTTCAGCGTCGGTAAATTCTTTTAATATTTCGTTATGTTCCATTATTAGCACTCGATCTTTTTAGGTTTATCTAACTTTTACTAAAAGCTAGATAAACTGTCAAATATAATAGCGCGGATACCTAAATTATGTCTAAGCATTTTTCTTAGGCCGTGGAGGAGGAGGAGGGAGTGTAGTTTTTTTTGATGGAGTCTCTGGAATATTGTTTTGTGGTGGTTCAGATACAGCAGTCTGTGGGCCTACAATTTCAACATTTACAGGGAAATCTTTATTGCCCTGATTATAACTTTCTGAGGAAGAGCTAAAATTATCATAGTTTTCTTCATGGCTATTGGGATCATATTCCTGATATGAACTTGATTCTATCTCTTCAGCGAAATCATGAGGTGCTTCATTAGTGTAACTAGTATTCTCATAACTTGCAGTTTTTTTAAGAGATTCACTAAAAGGAGAGGCCGGAGCTGGAGCAAAATCAGCACTATTTATTGAATGTTCCCTAGTACTAAACTCAGCTTTATGTACTGGTGAAAAAATTCCACTTTCTTTTTTATATTCTGTATAATCTATTTCTTCTGGATGCGGAGCCTTATTAGCATTTTTATCGTTATTATCGGTAAAATCTAAAGGATCTTCAAAAATATTATCAAAATGTATATTTTCTTGGCTCAATGAAAAATCTTCTATATTAGAAGAATTATTTGCAGCAGCTTTATTTTTTTCTGAAAAATTTTCTAATGATGAATGAAGATTGTCTTCTGATTTTTCCTCAGCTTCTTGAAGTAATTTAACTTTAAATTTATCGCTAAATTTTTTCTTCGGTTTATTATTTTCTTCACTGAATTCTTCATTGTTTTCTGATTTTACTTTGGCGGAGCTTTTTTTACTGATAATTAGAGCCAAAGATATAAATATAGGTATAAGCAATATAGCCCTAATAATCCAAACTAAATAAGGATTCGCTTTTATAGTTATTATGTTACCCATTTGGTTAAGATTAATATGTCCTGGAGCTAATTTTTCTATAATCTCACTTTTATAATGGAATGCCTCTAAAAGCTTACCATTTTGTTTGGCAAGTACACTAATCTCTGGATATTTTTTAATTAAAAATTCAACTTTAATATCACCTATTTGCGGTTCATTAGGATTTAGACCAAAATAGAAGCTATTATCGGCTAATTTAAAAGCTTTTTTGCCAGCATCACCTAATTTTTCATAATTATCATTATTTAAAATGATTCCTATTGGCTCGGCTACATTATTTAATTTAGCACTTAATGATGGAGATAAATTAAAAGCGCCTAGATCTTGATTATCTGCCTGCCATTTTTCACCAGTTAATAATTTGCTAGTTGGGTTTTTATTTTCATTATCTTTAATTAAATCTTCTGACCACAACATTTTCTGATCAGCTTGATCATATTGATAAATTTTAATAACTCTAGTGAGTTCTTGGGCCTCAGCTTCAACTTTAAAAATAGGATCATTTAGATGTTTACTGCTGATATTTCCTATTACATGAACTAAATTTCCATCATATGTTTTATTTATATTTTTTGCATCCATAGTTGGAATTTTATAATTAGGTACAAAAATATCAGCATAAAAAATACCTGCAATACTAAAGGTTAGCATCGAGTATACTGCAATATTTTTAACATTTAGATGTTGTTTAATTTTTATGCTTTTGTCTGCCATGAATAAAATACCTTCTCATTTAGATCTCTTTGAGATATTTTAACAATATAATTGCGAATATGCCTATAAGCAATTGCAAAAAATATTTTCTTACTATCAATTAGGGTTATGTGTGACATTAATCTAATTTTTAGTACTTCTGGTTTTATTTTAAAGGGAGTTGTTATGATTATTCTTGAGCTGCTAGAAAAAGGCGGTTTTGTTATGGCAGTTATTTTACTGCTATCAGTTTATGTAGTTGCAGTCATTATCTACAAATCATTACAATTTATTAAATATGCTTTGATAAATAGAGCCCATCTTAATTTAATCATAAAAAATATCAATAATAAAGACTACAGAAAAGCTTATGAATTAGCTATTGAAGTTAAAGATAATCCTATGGCTATAGTTGCTATAGCGGCTTTAAAAGTTGGTACTGATAACACTATTTCCGATGAAAAAAAAATGCAGGTATTACAAGCAATAGGGCAAAGAGAATTAGGAACTTTTGAAACTCATTTGCGTGGACTTGAAATGGCAGCCGCTGTTGCACCTTTACTAGGGTTACTTGGAACAGTTTTAGGAATGATTAGCTCTTTTTCTGGTATTGGTAGTTCTGGTTCTAATGTTGATCCTGCGGTGCTTGCCGATGGTATATGGCAGGCTCTCCTTGCTACCGTTGCGGGGCTAGGCGTGGCAATCCCTGCGCTTGCTGCCTATTGTATTATCGATGCTAAAATAGAGGGTATAAGATCAGTAATGAATAATATCATTAATAAGGTTTTATACAAAAATTATTAAACGATTATAAAAATTAAGTATTAATTGTGAATTTAGTTCGGAAAAAACAACGTAAAGAACATTCTCTAAATCTTACTTCACTGATAGATGTGATATTTTTATTGGTAGTATTTTTTATGCTTACTAATAAATTTATCTCTTATCAAGCGATTAATTTAAATATTGCGCAAAGTAAAGATTTGAAGAATAAAAGTAAAAATATTGGTGATAATTTGATTATAGAATTATTACCGAAAGAGAATTTTATCTTACAAAATAAGATTTATTCTTTAAATCAGCTTAAAGAGAAAATTCTAGATATAACTAAAACTAAAAACGGAGATCTTTCGGTATTTCTAGTTAGTAAAAAAAATGTTTATGTAAAAGATGTAGTGCTGGCTATGGACCAAATAAAAATGGCGGGAATTAATAATATTTCATTAGTTAAATAAGTTTTAACAATAAAAATAGTAATAATTATGAGTTTTAATTTAAAGAGAGAAAGAAGAATTATAAAGCTGCCAAATCTTATTCCCTTAATTAATATTATTTTTATCTTATTAATATTTTTTATGGTAGCTGGGAAAATGGAAAAAATAGATACTATAAAAATTGCTCTGCCAAATTCTAGTAGTTTAGATACTGCAGCTAAAATATTTTCTAAAATTATTATTTATGTAGGTCAAGATGGTAAAATAGCCGTCAATGGTGATACGGTTAAAGATACTGACTTATCAATAATTATTAGAACTTTGCTACTCGATAATCCTGATACTAATATAAATATTAAAGCAGATAGCAATTTAGAATCTTTGAGATTAATTTGGCTAATGGATAATTTAAAACAATCTGGAGCTAAATCTATATCTATTTTTACTGAGATGAAAAGAAATTAAGATTATTATGGATAAAAATTTTACATTAGTTTTGCTTTTCTCTTTTTTCCTGCATATTTTTATTTTATGTATGGGTTTTGCCAATGATGAGAATAAGAAAAAAGAATTTGTAAATTTACAAATTAATTTTGCCGATAAACAAATTATATCAAACCAAGATGAAATAAATAATAATATAGCAAATAATGCTGATAATAGAGTTAGTTTATTGCAATTTAATAACAAAACAGAGCGAGAGGCAAAGGCGGTAAAGCCAGTAAAGCCCGAGACTCAAAATAATAAAATTGATGATAAAAAGATTGATAAAAATGCTATAAAATTAGAAGATAATCCTGCAGAAAAAAATAATAAAGTGCAAAATAAAAATATAATTATTGCCAGAAAAACTTTAGCCTCGAGGAGCGTTAATACTAACTCTACTTCGCAACAAAAAGCTGTTTATAAAGAATTTGCGCGGCAACATGGCGGAGGTCATATCTTAGGTAATGTTAGTGGTGGTAAAGCCCAAAATAAGTCTGTAACTTATGAACGCTTAATTTCTTTATGGCTTGATAAATTCAGGACTTATCCGGAAATTGCTAAACAAAAAAAAATAAAAGGTGAGGGAATATTATTTATTAAAATAGATCGCTCTGGCAAGATTTTACTCACCAAAATAAAAAAATCAACTGGGTCTAAATTTTTAGATGACGCACTGCTTAATATGGCAGCTTTAGCTAATCCAGTTATTCCAGTGCCTGCTACTTACTATCCTAAGCGAAAAAATTTTTCTTATGAGATTAAGTTTGTCTTTGAGTAATAAAACTAAAACTTCTTATGCCAATAAAGCAAAATACAATTTTTCTGATCTAAACTAAAATTATAATTTAAGTTAGAATCAAGGCACGAACTATTATTACCGTTTACTCCTGAAACTAAGCCAGTTGTAGGAATCCCATCATCAATTTTTTGATCGATAGCATAAATATCTTTTGCTTTGATTACTGGATTATTAGGTAGGCCAGTACTATCTGCAGCTCCCAGCTGAATTACATGACCACTATTATTATTTACTGGATTTGTAATATCATAAAAGCGATATAGACCATCAACAAAAATTGTAGATTTTGGTGCGTTTATTCCAGATTTAAAACGTTCTTCGGAATTATATTTAACACTAGAAAAGTTACCAAAAATTAAACCAGCTCTGCTTAAATGTTTAAAACTATAAAGATCCTCATCATTATTTATGTAAGAATCGCCATCGCCATTGTAAACACCATCATTATTAATATTTTTTGAAAAAGTGCCCCAATAATTTGTGGCAGTTGGTAGGTCGCCTGGCAAATAATTATATTGTTTAGTAAATTCATCAATTGCGGAATTTAAATCAGTAATTTCACTAATAGTTTTCCGAATTTCAGCGCCATGATAAAGATTGTAACCTAAAACTACTAAAGAAATTAGTAAGCCAATTATTGCTAAACTGATTGAGAGTTCAACAATAGTTACGCCTTGGTTAGATATGTTATTTTTATTCTTTGGCCAAATATTCATAAACATGTTTCACATAATTTTTTTCAGATATTTTAATATAATCTGCTTCAACTTCAGTAAGATTACGGAAGAATTTTCCAGGATTTCCAGCCCAAATTTCGCCTTTTTTAACAATTTTTCCTGGAGTAATTAAGGCTCCGGCCGCAACCATAGCGCCCGATTCAACAATAACATCATCCATTATTATAGCGCCCATTCCAACAAAACAACCATCTTCTAATTTACAAGCATGAAGTAAGGCTTTGTGACCAATAGTTACTCCCGAGCCAATAATAGTTGGATGACCATTTCTGGTTACGTGAATTATTGTGCCATCTTGAATATTGGTCCGGTCGCCAATTGTGATATTAGCCACATCACCTCTGATCACGCAATTAAACCAAATGCCAACTTCAGTCCCAATTTTAACCGCACCAATTATATCAGCGCTTGGGGCAATAAAACTATTATTAGCTATTTCTGGGAGAATGTTTTTATATGGATAAAGCGGCATATTTTTTAATTTCTAATATTTAAAAGATTTTAATTTTATGATTTAAGGAAAAACTGGCAAAGCTTCAAGAGCTGTAGTTTCGTCAAAGCCAAACATGATATTCATATTTTGTACTGCTTGACCTGATGCGCCTTTAATTAAATTATCAATTACCGAAACTATAACTATTTTTCCTGGAGTTCTTGCTCTTATAACTGCGATATTACAATAATTGCTACCAGTTACATCTTTAGTAGTTGGTAAGATACCGTCGGCTAAGATCTTTACAAAATTTTCTTTTTCATAGAATTTTTTAAGGTAAGTTACAATATCTTCATACTTAGTTTTTTTGTTTAAGGTTAAATAGATTGTCGATAATATTCCTCTATTCATTGGTACTAAATGTGGAGTAAAGTTAATAGTTACTTTTTTACCAGCTTCCTTAGTTAAAGTTTGTTCAATCTCTGGAATATGCCGATGATTACAAACGGCGTAAGCTTTAAAATTATCGGTAACTTCACAAAATAAACTTGCCACTTTTAGGGATCTACCAGCGCCAGTTACTCCTGATTTAGAATCAATAATAATATCTGATACATCAATAAGCTTAGCCTTACATAATGGCGCTAAAGGTAATAATATGCTAGTTGGATAACAGCCAGGGCAGGCAACTAATTTTGCTGCTTTTATCTCTTTCCTGTATAATTCACTTAAGCCATAAACCGCTTCTTTTTGTAATTTTTCCGCAATATGTTTATGACCATACCATTCTTGATATTCTTTAGTATCCTCAAGTCTAAAATCAGCAGAAAGATCAATAACCTTTACTTGGCTAGGAATCTTTTTAACTACTTCTTGGGATTTTGTATGTGGCAAACAACAAAAAACTACATCACAATTTTTGAAATTAACTTTATCTAAGCTAACTAATTTCGGTAAATTAACAGTTCTTAAATGGGAGTATAAATCGTTAATGCTTTTGTCAGCATTACTATCGGCAACCAAATATTTTATATTAACATAAGGATGACTAATTAAGAGTCTGATTAACTCTATACCAGTATAACCGCTAGCCCCAATAACCGCGGCATTTATAGTTTTTGTAGTTTTGTTTTTTTTTACCATAGTCTTATTACTTTAAATTAGGCTTAAAAGATTTTTGCTAAAAATAGCAGATAAAGAAGTTTATTTCTACGATTATTAATCTATGATTTTTATTATTAAATTTACTCTAATATATATAGATATTCTCTAGTTCTAGCTGTTTATCTGGAGGCCGCTGGCCCTTTTAGCCCATTAGAAGCACTAGGATTTGGTGGTGTATGGTCAGGTTTTATAGTTTGTGAATCTGGGGTTGTTTTTTTATCTTTAGTTTTTATGTCCATAATTTTATCCCATCTTTGTAGGGTAGTTAATGGTATTTTCTCTTCTGGTTTGTCTTTATTTTTTTTATCTTCTTCCATAGCCTTTTTTAAAGGATTTAATTCCTCACATTCTTTGTTAGTGATTGGCTGAGAACGGGGTCTTTTAAGATTTGTAGCTTGATTTTCTTGTTCGTTCTGAGTTGTTTTTTTTGCACTAACAAAATTTTTAAGTTTTTTCCAGCTTGATAGAGAATTAGAAGCGCTAGATTTGTCTACTTGCTTAAGATCATTATGTTCTTTAGATTGATTAGTAATGCGCTTATTCCATATTTCATGGGGCGATTTGGGTATTTTTTCCTCTGGTGTGGGATCCTTTGCTTCGGCTCTAATAGCTTCTATTAGTGGGGCAAGTAATTTTGCTTTATGTTTAGTAATTTTACTACTTAGTCTAGCGCGTTTTTCAACTGGGTCGATAGTTTGGGTTGGATCATTATTTTTTGATGGATTATTCGCAGTAGTTTAGTTTGGTTTGGTTTGTTATTTTCTTCAGGTTTATTTTTGCCTGTAATATTGGTTAAAAGGTCCAGCCATCTTGATGATACTGGTTTTGGATGTTTTGGTTCTATGCCTTGGCTATATATTCGTTTTTCTGCTCTTATAGATGCGGCAGCTTCTTTATGTTCCCTTCCTACTGGCAAAGAGCGGGCTCTTCTAAGAGGAGCTTGATTTTTTGGCTTTTCTTGAGTTGTGTCTGTTGCGCTAACAAAACTTTTAAGTCTTTGCCATCTTGATAATTGAGTAGGGGATGAGGCCTCTGAATTACTATCTTTATCTTTTTGTGCCATTATTCTTATATTCTTTATAATTAAATTACTATTTAACTATATCGATTATAGGCCAAATTACTTAAAAATAGCTTAATATAGATGCTCCTATTTTGCATAAAAAAAGAGGCAGCGGATAATCTTGCTGCCTCTTAAATAAATAATGAATTTTGATAGAATAAATATATTACCTTTTTGAGAATTGGAAGCTTTTTCTTGCTTTTGGTTTACCAGGTTTTTTACGCTCAACAGTACGGCTATCTCTAGTTAAAAAGCCCGCTTTACGTAATGCACTGTGTAGAGAAGGGTTGTATTTATCTAAGGCTCTAGCAATACCATGACGTATAGCGCCAGCTTGCCCAGATAATCCACCACCTTCAACAGTACAATTAATGTCGAAATTACCAATAGTATTAGTTGTTTCAAAAACTTGATTAACAATCATTCTTAAAACTGGACGGCCAAAATATTGAGTTATTTCTTTACCGTTAATAACTATTTTTCCTCTACCAGGTTTTAACCAAACTCTAGCTGAAGAGCTTTTTCTTCTGCCAGTTGCGTAAGATCTACCTAAATCGTCAATTTTTGCTACAGTCATAATTAATACATCTTTATTTATTGTTATTAAAATTTATTTTCTTTTTTTATTTTTAGGATTTGCTGCAGCAAAATCAATCACTTCTGGCATTTGCGCAGTATGAGGATGTTCATTTCCAGCATAAATATATAGTTTTTTTAGCTGATTACGACCAAGTGGACCGCGATCCATCATTCTATCTACAGCTTTAGCTAATACTCTTTCTGGATGTTTACTTTTAAGTACTTTGCCAGCAATACGCTCTTTAATTCCACCAGGGAAGCCAGTATGCCAGAAGAATTTTTTATTCTCAGCCTTAGCACCAGTTAAGTGAATTTTTTCAGCATTAGTTACTATAATATAGTCACCACAATCTAAATTAGCTGTATAATAAGGTTTGTGTTTGCCTTTTAATCTGTGGGCAATTTCACTAGCTAGGCGGCCAAGAACTAGGTCAGTTGCATCAACTACAAACCATTTATGTTCTATATCTTGGGGTTTAGCACTAAAAGTTGTCATAAGCTATACTTTCTTAAAAATCTTAAACTTTGTATCTGTTTTGTTATTAATTATATTATTTATCTATTATTTTAGTTAAATACCGCCCTTTTAAAAGGCCAGGATGGCGATATATAAGCTTTAAACTTGCCCTCGTCAATTAAAAAATGAACTTTTTGATATATTATGGATGGCGGCTTAAATCCGGTATTATCTAACATGATAAAAATCCTTTGTAGCAGATCAGCAATCAGCTATAAATCATTTTTTTATCTACTATACTTTATGTTGATTTATAACGTAAAGACCATATGCTGATGGGACTTTTAGTATTTGAAAGTTAGAAATATAGAATAAATACGCAAATAATTATAACAAATCAAGAAAAATCAAAGGTTTAGTGGGAATATGAGTGACTTGCTCGATGAAATTAAAGAAGACTTAAAATATGAACGTTATGCACAATTATGGCAGCGTTATGGTGGGTTATTTATCTCATTTTTGGTAGTAATTGTTGTTGGGACTGGCCTATCGGTTTGGTACCAAAATCACCTCCAGACGATAAGTGGGTTAAATGGCAGTAAATTATATATGGCCAATGAATATTTAAAAAATGGTGATAAAAGAGAAGCTACTAAGATTTATGGTGAAATATTAAAAGATTCTCCAGCTTCAATTGCTGCCCTTACTGAGCTTAATGAGATTTATCTTAAAATAGATAATTTTAATAAAGCTGCAGATAAGTCTAAGAGCTGGCCTGAATTATTAGCTTCATTAAAAAAAGTTCAGGGCAACACTGCTTACCCTAAAGAATATCAACAACTTGCGAGTGTTATCTATGTAACTTTGTTGCTAGATAAAAACAACCCATCAGTACCAGATCAAGATAAAGAGATAATCTCTTATCTTAATGATTTGTCGAAAAATAGTTCTATTTGGCATGATACGGCCAAAGAATATTTAGGTTTTTATTATTTTTCACAAAATAAACTAAAAGATTCAGAAAAAATATTTAAAGAGTTATTTGAAAGTAAATCTACTCCTGAAAGCATAAAAGTTCATGCAGAACAAATGCTCCAAACTATAGAAAAAAGAGGCTAATGATGCGCTACAAAAATTGTGGTTATATTTTAATAGTTTTACTAAGTTTAACTGCTTGTGGTTCTGGAAAATGGTTTGGTGGTTCTGATGACAATGAAAAATTAAAAGGCACGAGGATTGATGCTTTAAAAACAGATAATACTCTTAAAGTTGATATAAAAGCTAAGTCTCTACCTACTAATTTAGGTAATCTGCTAACTAATAAAAGCTGGCATAGAAGTCAAGGTTATGGAGTTTCTGGTAACCTTAATTTAAAATTATCTGAGTCCCAAGAAAATATAGATATAGGTGCAAGTAAAGGTGATTATCATTTGGCGGTTACTCCAGTTATTGGCCAAAATACAATTTATACAATCGATGGTGATGGTGTAGTTTTAGCGCATGGAATAGACAATATTAAAAAACAACTGTGGAAATATAAAATAAAACTTAGCAGTAAAACTAAAGAGGCTTTTTTAAGTGCGGGTATGACTTTTAGTGATGGAGTTTTATATATAACTACAGCTAGTGTAAAAGTGCTAGCCTTAGATGCTAAACTTGGCACTTTATTATGGGAGCGGGATTTAACTAGTACTGCAAGTTCAGCCCCAGATATTTTTGAAAATCTGGTTTATGTTAATACTATAGATAATAATCTATATGCGCTAAATAAAAATGATGGCAGTATTATTTGGACTCAAGCTGGAGTATTTTCTGATGTTACTACTTTAGGTACTGCAGCGCCTTTAGCTAAACAAGGAATTGTGGTTGCTCCTTATTCTTCTGGTGAAATGTTTGTGCTTGATGCTTTTACCGGTCATGAATTATGGTCAGATAATTTAACTACTTATAACCGGACTTATTTTTCTTTAACTGATCTTGATGCTTCTCCAGTTATGTATAAAAATATGCTTATTGAAGCTAGCCAAGAAGGAATGTTAGTAGCTTTTGATCTGTCAACTGGCGCCAGAATATGGCAGCAAGAAATGTCAACTTCGGTAACTCCATGGGTTGCAGGAGATTTTTTATATGTTTTAACCAAACAAAGTCAATTAGTTGGCATTTATTTACCAACAGGTTCGATAAAATTTGTTAAACAACTAGATTCATATAAAGATAGTGATAAAACTAAGCCAATATTCTGGAATGGCCCAGTAGTTGCTAATAATTTAGTTTGGGTGGTAAATAGTGAAGGTCAGCTAAAGGCTTTATCTCCAGATAATGGTGAGCAAATCCAAGAAATTGCAGTACCTAAAAACATATATTTGCCTCCAGTTATAGCCGAAGGCAAAATATTTTTACTATCAGATAAGGGTAAGTTGATTAGATTGTAGAGATATTCTTTTATAGTGTTGTCACTTCTGTTCCTGTTCCTGCTCCTGCTGCCGTGCTACTTCCTAATATATTACTAGGATCGCGTACTGTTACTGTATATCTTCCCGCTTGGACCTTGCTTAAGAAGTCATTTATAGTAAACTCGTCTCGTTGGTCTTTGGTTGGAGAATTGGAAAAAGAGTTCATTTCTGAGGCATAAAGATTACTTTTTGATAGACCTTCTCTTATTATTCTAGCAAAACTATTCCAATTAAAAACATCTTTATTCTGCTTACTTATATTCGAGCTCTCTATGAATTTAGATTTATTTATTTTTATATCTTTATTCTCTGTTATCTTAACTTTTGAAGGCTCGTTGAGCATATCAAATAAATCTTTAATAGTAGTATTTCCGATTACTTTGGTATCTTCAATAGCCGGAGGATTTATAGTTACAGCTGTATGATCCTTATTATTATTATTAGTTGCTGCTGATGCTGCTTGAGTTGTTGATGTTGCTTGAGTTGTTGGTGTTTCTTGAGTTGTTGATGTTTCTTGAGTTGTTGATGCTGCTGCTTGATGAGTTTCTCTAGTATTATATCTTCTTATTAGTAGTAGACCAGCTAATGCTAGTGTTGATCCTGATAATACTCCTGCAATAGTCGAAGTTATTATCGTAAAATTTCCGTCGGGGGCTTGATTCCTTGCTATATGTTCTCCTGTCGAGAGCCCCCAAAAATATAGAGAAAGTGAACCAAAAATGGTTGCTGCGGATGTAATTTTTTGATTAGACATATGAATATACTCTTATAATAAATTATATAATAAAATTTAATAATTATTGATTGCAGTTAAATTATTAGCAAATCAGCTATTTACTATTGATTAATATCTTAATTTTTTTGATAGGCAATATATTTATTAGTTTATTGCCTCCAGTTATAGCCGAAGGCAAAATGTTTTTTCATGGAGGACTGAGAAGCAAGATGAAGGCTAATGCTGAGTTTGTTGAGATTGTAATCCTTGAGGAGAGAACTCTTCTTCCCATGCCAAATCTAAATCTTTGGCAGGATATTTTTGGGTTTTGTTATGTACTATACCTTCTACTCTTGTTTGAGAAGCAAGTAATAATGCAATTGCTGTGAATCCTACTCCGAAAGCTGTAGCTATTATCGCTGTTTCTTTTTCTTTATCATCTCTTACAGCTCCTGCTCCTACCGCAAGCCCACAACAAAAAGTAGCAGCTCCTGCAAATGCTCCTGCAAATCCGCAAAGGATTTCTTTAGACTTATTTGAAACTTTTAAAGACATTTCTTTGGACATAGTAAATATACTCTTATGATAAATTGTATAATAAATTAAGCTTTTTACATTAAAAAGCCGAGGCTTAATATATTAAAATATTTTTCATAGGCAATAGATTTATTATTTTATTTACCTTCTTTATAGCCGAAGGCAAAATATTTTTACTTTCAGACAAGAGTAAGTTGATTAGGTTGTGACTATAAACTCGTATACCGAAACTTTGGATCTACGCTTGGACTAACTATATTTACTTCTGATAATAGCGAAGCTTGTTCTGGTTCTTTTTTAATATTTTTTAGGTATAAATAAAGATCGGTAAAATCATTTCTGCGAGCTTCATCTAATGCAGTCATATTACCCTTATTCATAGTATTTAGATCGGCTCCTTTTTGTACTAGGGATTTTACTGTTTCTGATCTATTTCGTCTTGCTGCCACTATTAATGCAGTGTTGCCATAATTATTTTTAGCTTCTATATTAGCCCCGTGTTTTAGAAGTCTTCCTACTACCTCTGTGTGTCCAAGTAGTGCAGCTAAAATCAAAGCGGTATTATTAGATTCATCTTTAGCTTCTATATTGGCTTTTTTTTCTCCTGATAGTAAAGCCTCTATAGCTACTAATTTTCCTTGGGCTCCGGCTGCTATTAATGCTGTGTTCTCATAATTATTTTTAGCTTCTATATTAGCACCATGTGAAATTAGAGCTTCTATTATTTTTGGATCTTTGCTACGTGTCGCTAATATTAATGCTGTATTGCCGTCATTGTCTTTAGCTTCGATATCAGCTTTATGGGTAAGCAAATATTGTACTAAATTAAGATGTCCTTTTAATACAGCTGCCATTAATGCGGTTCTACCATTTTGATCTTGAGAATTAATATCAATATTCCGTTTTAGTAAAAAATCTACTACTTCTAAATGTCCATTTTCTGCAGCTGAGATTAAGGTTAATTTTTCATTTTTATCGCGAGCTTCTTCATCAAATACTTCGCCCATAGTTAGGGCGGCTACTATTTCCAAGTAACCATTTGTGGCAGCATGAATTAATGCAGTCTTACCATCTTTATCTTGAGTTTCTATATCCGCCATACGTCTTGTTAGAGCTAGTAATACTGCTAAATGGCCATTTGCTGCAGCATGTATTGCTGCTGTCTTTCCATCTTTATCTTTAGCTTCAATATTAATATCATACTCAAGCAAGGTATTTACTATATTTAAGTGGCCTTTTTTAGATGCTGCGATTAATGCTGTGTCGCCTCTATAATCTTTAGCTTCAATATTAGCAGCTTCATTAAGTAGAACTCTTACTACTTCTAAATGCCCATTTGCTGCAGCGGATACTAATGCTATATCTCCACGGGGATTTGGATATTCTATATCGGCATCACATTTAATTAAAGCTTTAACTAAATCTAGATTTCCTTGGGCTGAGGCGTCAACTACGGCTTTATCTCTATCTTGGTATTTATTAAGGAGCAAGGACCTTAGTCCTTCAATATCATTGATATCTAAGGCTACTCTTAATATTGATTTGCCATTTTTACATAGATTTTCTATATTAGCGCCAGCTTTAACAAGCATTTTAGTTATAAATATATTTTTAGAATCTATGGATAATTGTAATGGTAAATCATTTCTTCCGTCTTTACTATTTACCTTAGCCCCATGATCTAAAAGCATCTGTACTATATCTTCTTTTCTGCCTCTTATAGCTAAGGTTAAAGCTGTTTCGCCAGATTCATCTTGAGCATTAACATCCGCACCACATTTTATCAATGCGTTAACTAGATCTAATTTTCCTTGGCCAGCAGCCTCAATTAAAGTTTTATTTAAATCTTTATATTTACGAAGTAGGGATCTTAATGGTAGTATATCTTTGTTATCCAATGCTATTTTTAATATTGATTTACCATTTTTACATGGAGCTTCTATATCCGCACCATGTTGAATAAGCATTTGAGTTATAATTTCGTCTCTAGAATTGAGTGATAAGAATAATGGTAACTCACCTTTACCATCTTTACTATTAGCGTTAGAGCCATTTTTTAAAAGAATTGTCACTATATATCTTTTTTGGCTCTCTATAGCTAAGGTTAATGCAGTTCTTCCTCTATGGTCTTGCATTTCTACATTGGCGCCAGCTTTAAGAAGAGCTTCAAGCATTCTTGGATCTTGACCTGCCAGTATAGCTAGGGTTAAAGCTGAGTTACCTTCCCTATCTTTGGCATTAATATCTGGTTTAGATTTAAGAACTTCTATAACTAAATCTAATCTATTTTGTTTTACTACATCGATTAAAGATTCCTTTGACTCTAATCTGGTATGTGGAATTTCTTCTCTTTGGGCTGTTTGTGGAGGCGCATCTTTTTTATCAGGAACTACTCTTTGTTCGGCTCTTGAGCCACTATCTTTAGTGTTTTTTCCAAGCAAAGCGTCTACTACTACTAAGTGCCCATTTGCTTGTGCGTAGGTTAGAGCTGATTTTCCATATCTATCTACAGCTTTTATTTTGGCTTCGAATCTAATTAGTAATTGAACTATTTCTAGATAGCCTTCTTCAGCAGCTATTATTAACGCGGTTTTATCATTTTCATATTTAATTTCTGTGTCAGCTTTATTTGAGAGTAATATCTGGGTTATGTCAGGGTAGTTTCTATATACAGACATTGATAATCCTGTCTCACCACGAGAGTTTTTAGCATTTATATTAGCGCCATTAGAGAGTAATATATTAGTTATTTCCGGTCTTCTATGCATTGCAGCTGTTACTAAAGCTGTATTGCCTCTGGTATCCTCGGCATTAACGACTATTCTGCCATATTTTGCTATAAGAAAAAGTAATTCTTTGTTGTCATCTGAGAGTACTGCTTGTGTCATTTCTGCTACTGCTTGTGGCGGTACATCTTTTTTATCAGGAACTACTCTTTGTTCGGCTATTGAGCCACTATATTTAGTGTTTTTTCCAAGCAAAGCGTCTACTACTACTAAGTGCCCATTTTCTTTTGCATAGGCTAAAGCTGATTTTCCATATCTATCTACAGCTTTTATTTTGGCTCCGAATCTAATTAGTAATTGAACTATTTCTAGATAGCCTTTTTCAGCAGCTATTATTAACGCGGTTTTATCATTTTCATATTTAATTTCTGTGTCAGCTTTATTTGAGAGTAATATCTGGGTTATGTCAGGGTAGTTTCTATATACAGACATTGATAATCCTGTCTCACCACGAGAGTTTTTAGCATTTATATTAGCGCCATTAGAGAGTAATATCTGGGTTATGTCAGGGTAGTTTCGCCTTGTAGCCATTAATAATGCTGTATCGCCAATATTGTTTATAGCATTTATATTAGCGCCATTAGAGAGTAATATCTTAGTTATTTCTGGTTTTCTCTGTATTACAGCCATTTCTAATGGTGTGCTAAGTTTGGACTGATCATTAAGAATGGCTTTACCGTAAGCCGCTATAAGAGAAAGTAATCCTTTCTCGTCGTTAGAAGAAATTGCCTTAATTACTTCTAAATATATATCTTTATTTTTCATATATTTTCTTATAATTGATTTTTTTGAGGATTGTTTTGTGGTTAACATATTAACTTTCGCCTTAAAGATAAAGGAAAAATTCTACAATTAAGTTCTTATAATTGCACCTTAGAGACTAAAAAGAGTATTAAAGGAAGTTAGCTTTGAGAAGATTTGTCTATTTTATTTCTTGAGCAAGAATTCGTCCGCTATCATTAACCTCTAGCTGTTTTTCTATGGTTTCGGAGTTGTCGGTTTGGTAGTGGCCTATAGAGGAATTAAATAAATAATTATCTGGTTCAGGTTTCATTTTTTTTATTAAATTATCATATAGAGTTTTAAACTCTGGATTATCCATGGTAGCCCAAATACTGTCAGGTTGCTTATTATTTTGGCTCACTTGATTATTAGTGCTTGCTGGATTAGCAAAGATAGTTCCTGTTGGAGTTGTATTATTGTCTGTTTGATGGTTTAAACTATCTTTAAATAAAATATCAGTAATGTAAATTATTTCTAAGGCTTTTTCATAAGCTCGGTCTAAAGCATTTTCTGGATAAGGATAATATTTTTTATAAGTTTCTAGAAAATATTTACCAACCATAATAGGAGTTTTGTAATTATCTGTAGTTAATTCTATCATGCCATTTCGAGCAAAGCCGGCTTTTAAATTTTTTACTTGCTCAATTATATCATTATAAGAAATATTATAATAAATTCCTAAATTATCAGAATTAGAATTGCTGTCATAGTTGTTATTATAAGAACTAGTTTTCTTAAGCAATTCAGGGGAAGCTCCATCTTTAGCTATGCTTGTACTATAGAAATCTAAAACTAAATTATCATAAGAAGTAAAGCCAGTACTACTTGAAATTATTTTAGTGTAATGGAGGTCGGGGTAATAAAGTTCATTTTCATCATTAAGTTCCACATAAGTTTCTGGATTTTCTAAAACATTGCCGATCTCAAAAATTCTTAAGATTAAATAATTATTTTTAAGTTTTTGTAAAATTGGATCATTAGAATAAAGTTCAATAACTTTATCATAGATTTTTTTAGTGAGATTTAAGGTAGGATTTTTTTGTTTTGTATATTTAATATTGTTAGATAGGCTATCAAATTTATTTTCGTTCAGTAAAATGATTTGACTATTATTTAAAGATTTTATTAAATTTAAATTTTTTTCAATAAGTTCAGGTTTTTCTTTAAAATATTCGCTTAATTTCTTTATTAGATATTCTCTAATTAAAATTGGTTTTTTACTAGAATAATCTCTTATATAATAGAATTCATCATTATATTTTGCGACTTCACCTGAGTAAGTATTTAAATATGGAGCCAAAATATGTTCGTTGAATACTTGATTAAAAGCCCCACCTGCGCCGCCATAGGTTTTTTGG
>CAYZBM010000014.1:18162-31600 GCA_964476705.1 uncultured Rickettsiales bacterium
TTTTTGTTAAATTTTCTTTTGATTTATTTTGCTTGTCAGCTTTTTTTTGACTTAAAAATAAAGGTGCAATAAGAGTATAAAGCAAAAATAAAACTAATAATAAGAGATAAATTTTATCCCTAGTGCGAAGCTTTTTAAAAGAAAAATTAACCTTAACTAAACTCATCTTCAATTTCTTTTACAATTTCAGGAGGTGGATTTTTACCCCATCCAGATTTTAAAACTTCACCAAATAAAGCCACATCAATTGATCCGGTTTCAATTTGTTTTAAGAACATTGGTAATTTTGGCTTATCAACTAGTACATAGTGCCAAGCATCACGGCCACGGTCTTTACCATGAACTAAATAGACTAAGTCTAGTCTTCTGGTCATTTGATCAGTATAAGAGGCGCTTTTAGGTTTAACGCTTTCAGCATAGCCGCCTTTTTCTTCTTTTTTGAAGCTATCTGGGGTTATGGCCCCTGGTTTTGGTTTTTCAGCTTTATTAAACCGGCTAGCAAATCCACCGGCTACATTACTAGTATTACCACCGGTTCCACCGTTGCCATTGTCCCCATTATCACCGTTATCTCCACCTTTTTTTCCAAATTTATCTGCAAAACCGGCCATATATCTTATTACTCTTCTTAAAATTGCTATGATTTAAAATAGGTAAAACCTCATATTAGGACATAATGTTATTAGAATACATAGACTTTTTCAAGCATAATCTATATAAGTTCTATATATTTTCATTTTATATAATAGTTTAGAGTTAGTTTTAATGTTTAAAGTTGCAATTATTGGTCGGCCGAATGTTGGTAAATCTACCTTATTTAATAGGTTATTGGGCAAAAAACACGCCATAGTTGATGATATTCCTGGAGTTACTAGGGATAGACGTGAAGCTGTTATAAAAATTTATGATTTTAGCTTTAAATTAAGCGATACAGCTGGTTTAGAGGACGCCAAAAAAGAGTCTCTAGAATATCGGATGATGGAGCAAACTACTATTGCTGTAGATGAGTCTGACTTATGTCTATTTATGATTGATGGCAGGGCTGGGCTTACTTCAACGGATAGATTTTTTGCTACCTGGCTCAGGAAAAAAGGTAAAAAAATTGCGATGCTAATTAATAAATGTGAAGGGGATAAAGGTGATTCTGGTTATTATGAGTCTTTATCTTTAGGATTTTCACCAATTATAATGATTTCAGCTGAACATAATTTAGGTCTTGAAGATCTTTATCTATTTTTGCAAAAAGAAGTGGCTGAATATAACAAATCAGCAAATAATAATAATGAACTAGAAGTAGATAAACAAAAAACTGACGAAGAAATTAGCTTGCAATTTGCTATACTCGGCAGGCCTAATACTGGTAAATCAACTTTTATTAATGCGTTACTTGGAGAAAATAGGGTTTTAGTAGGTCCAGAAGCTGGAATTACTCGCGATTCAATTGCCATAGATTTTGAATATAAAGGTAGTAAAATTAAATTAATTGATACGGCAGGAATCAGACGCAAAACTAATGTAATTGAAAAATTAGAAAAATTATCAGTTACAGATTCACTGCGGGCGCTTACTTTTACGCATGTGGCAGTTTTAATGATAGATGCAACTATGCCTTTTGAAAAACAAGACTTAACTATAGCTGAACTGATAATTAATGAAGGGAGGGCGGTAGTTATTGTTTTAAATAAATGGGACCAAATTAAAGATAAAAAATCTACTTTGGAAGAAATAGATTATCAAATAGATAAAGTGCTGCCAAATATTAAAGGCGTGCCAGTGGTGCCAATTTCGGCACTTAAAAATAAAAATATTATGGCGGTACTAGATGCTGCCCAATTAGCTTACAAAAATTGGAATAAAAGATTTACCACGGCTAAGTTAAATGCGTGGCTTAGGGATGCCGAGCAAAAACATTTGCCCCCATTAAGTAGTCAAAAAAGAAGAATTAGGCTTAAATATATTACCCAAGGTAATATAAGGCCACCAACTTTTACACTATTTGTTAATTACCCAGACGAATTGCCAGATTCTTATAAAAGATATTTAATTAATGACTTAAGAGATGTTTTTGATCTGCAAGGGGTGCCAGTAAGAATGATGTTGCGTAAGAGTGATAATCCGTATAAAGGTAAGCGCAAATAAAATTGGTTCTTTTTGGTAATTTTGTTGTTGAAGGTTACTAAAGCTGTCCTTATGTATGAAGAATACACTTAAGGTATCTTTAATAACCTTAGCCTAGAAATCCCTTTAAAATAAGCAATTTTATAAATCTTTGAAAATGACAGAGTATGTATGCCAGATTTATCATTTGAAAGTAAATATTCAGGAATAATTGCCGGCGTTGATGAAGTAGGGCGGGGGCCATGGGCAGGACCGGTAGTTGCAGCTGCGGTAATTTTAAATCAAAATAATATACCTTTAGGTATAAGAGATTCCAAAAAACTAAATAAAGCCAAACGAGACGCAATATATAAAGAATTAATGCTAGTTGCTGATTGCGCCATTGGTATGGCTTCAGTTTTAGAGATAGATCAGCTGAATATTCTAAATGCGACTAAACTTGCCATGAACCGGGCGGTAACTGCGTTAAAAAACAAACCTAATATTGTATTAGTGGATGGTAATCAAAAATTTGAATTCGAAGCGGAGATCTATCCAATTGTAAAAGGTGATGATCTTAGCCTCTCAATAGCGGCCGCTTCCATTATAGCAAAAGTAACTAGAGATAATTTAATGGCCAAGCTAGCATTAGCTCATCCTTATTATGGCTGGGAAAAAAATGTTGGTTACGGTACTAAAATCCATCAAGATGGGCTTAAAAAATATGGAATAACAGACCATCACCGCAAAAGCTTTAAGCCTATTGCGGTGATGGTTGAGTAAAGGCAGCTGGTTGTTGAGATGTGTTAGTTATTTCATTTCTGGGCTGACTGAGATCGATTCTGTTGCATTATTCTTAATTCTTCAAGAAAAGTATCAGGAATAATATCAGATCTTTTTGGGAGTGCTTTTAACTCTTCTGCTAAATTTTCTTGTTGCTGTTTTTGAAATTTCATTTCAGGAGTAATATTACGATCTGTCTCTTTGGAGAGGACGAATAATACTTTTGATTCTCTTTCTCTAATCTGACTTTTTACATCATAAAGTTCCTGTTTTAAAATTTCATCTAAAGATTTAATTTTTTCGGCAAAGGGGGTAGATTTAGATTTAGATTCATTTTCATGATCTTTAATCACTGACTGAGCTCTAAGTTGATAAAATTTTAGAGCCTCCTCTTCTTGTTTTTTATTTGAAATTTCTTTTATAGCTTTAGACGCATTAGCTAATTCTCTATCTGAAGAAATCTTTTTAATCAAAGCAAGAGGACTCTTCGATACTTCAGATGTATTATCTTTTATAAGATCTGCTACCATTACTTTTAAAAAATTGTCAAGAAATTCGTCTTTATTTTCTGGCGTTTGGTATGTGTGTTTTTGAAATTTTTTTTCGCATAATGAATTTATTTGTTGTTCTCTGGCCTTAACAGCTTCCTGGTATGGTAAAATCTCTAATTTTAAAAAATCACCATTTTGATCTAGATGGCTGAAGTATACTTCTGATCCTGTTTTTGTAGGGTCTATTTTGCTTATACGATTTTCCCAATGGTCTCTAATTCTTTTTTTTACAATATCTAGATAATCATTGTATAATTTGGAATATTTACTGTCCAACTCCATATAAAAAGCCTTTGTTGCAGTTTTGAGATCTTCAACTAGCTTTTGACTTTCTTGCTTTTCAGCTTTTAAATAAGACATTATTGCCAAAGCAAAATTATTTTGTGCTTCAGTTTTGTAACCAAAACTAGGTCTCCCTGCCGACATATTCTAACTCCAAATATAAATAAATATTAATCCTATATTTAAAATTTATTATAATTGATTTTTTATTAAAAACAAGGATTTATTAATAAATTATTAAATGGACTATTTTGCATTTTTAATTAAAGCCATAAATATTGCCTCATGAATTGGTTCCTCTTTAGCCTTCTCATTATGGCTAAAAAACTCGGGATGCCATTGTACTCCTAAAGCAAAGGCTTGATTTTTAATGGAAATTGCCTCAGTTGTGCCATCTAAAGCGGCAGCATTTACTATTATCTTTGATGTATGTAAATCAGCTGGATTGAGGGTGGTTAGGCCTTCAATATGAACGCTATTTACTTTGGCTTTATTAGTTTTAATTATTTCGGCTAATAGGGTGGCAGGTACTATATTTATGTCGTGAATAAATTCATTACGTTTTTTTGAGCGATGTTCAATATTAGTTTTGATTTGGCTAGTTAATTTAGCTCCATGCAGGCAAGCTAATATTTGCATGCCTGCGCAGATAGTCAATAAGGGCTTATTTAATTCTAAAGCGGCTTTAATTATTTCGATGTCAAATTCAAGTCTGGGAGTGCTATTATATGGACTTTGCTCTTTTTTGTCTAAATACCATTCTTTAGGAAATGCAAAATCTCCACCTGGTATAACTAGTCCGTCAATTATATTTAAATAAGTACTAATTTCTTCTTTGATATAAGGAATAGCAATAGGAATACCGCCAGCATTATAAATTGCCGTAAAATAATTTTCACGTAATGCATAATATGGTGCATCAGAAAAAGTACCTTTTACTTCCCAATCTAAAGTAATGCCAATAATTGGTTTTTGTTTTTTAGGCATATTCATATTATAGTCCTACTTTTATAGTTATACTATTTTCACTTCCAAGTACAAATTTGGTTCGCAAACCTAAAGGTAAAGGATGATTTATTTTACCATGACCAATATTAGGGATTTTAAGTACTGGTATATCAAGTGAATTGGCAAAATCATTAATAGTAAAATCAGCGTAATCTTTGCCATCTTTGTCAGCTGAATTTAGTATGTCGCCAAAAATAACCGCAGTAGCTTTTTTAAAGATACCAGCTTGTTTCATTTGTTGTAACATTCGATCTATTTTATAACCACGTTCGCCTATTTCTTCTAAAAATAATATTTTATTGGTAGTTTTTATTTCCCACTTGGTGCCTAGTGAATTGCTAACTAAACATAAATTTCCGCCAGTAACCTCAGTATAGACACTAGTTTCTATTTTTGCCGCTTTATTTAAAGGTAATAAATTGTCATATTTTATTTTGCTAGTTGTCTTAAAGATTATTTTTCTTAAATTTTCTCTAGCTTCTTGATCAATGTTACCGCTAGCGCCATTTTCTACCATAGGCCCATGTAGTGAAGCGAATTGCCATTTGCTATTTAAAAAAATATGTAAAGCGGTGATATCACTAAAGCCAATTAATAATTTATTTTTTTTGGGAGGATTTTTAGGATCTAGGCGATCAATTATTCGAGTTAATCCATAACCACCACGTAAGCACCAAATTGCCTTACTTTTATTGTTATAGAGAGCTTTATGTAAATGTTTAAATCTATAATCATCGTTATTGGCGCAATAAGGAATGTCTTTGCTAATAATATCTTTAGCTATTCTAGGGATGAGACCAATGCTGGTCATAAAATATTTTATATTTTGTAGATTAAGTTTATCACATCCAGATGAAGGAGCTATTATATCAACGATATCTCCGGGTTTTATGGTTTGCCAATGTTGCATAACTGTCTTTTAAATTATATTTATACTAGGTCAAAATTAAGACTATTACCGAAATCCTACCCTAAAGGTGGATTTCTGTCTAGAGATTTTCAACTTTAGTTACAGTGGAGCCGGGAAATAAATTTAAAATCTCTCTAACTTCTGGAAGATTGCTTATTTTTTCTTTAAGCATTTTATCATGATTAATTTTTTGCTCACTTAAAGTCTCTAGACCTTTTTCTTTAGAAACTACAATCATCCATCTAGTTTTAGTCCAGTCATTTAAGCAATTACTCAAACGCTGAGTAAAATTAGCAGGTAAAGAGTCGGATAAATTTACTTCAACTTGGCCAAAAGCATATTTAACTAAACGAACTTCATTTATAAGCCAGCTATGGAGTAAGATCTCGCCATTTTTTTTAAATAATTCTACCATTTGAGCAAAATTATCTATTTTATTTTTAAGGGGATTTTCTACATCTAGCGCATATTCTATATTTTGTGCTAAGCTTGAGCTAGTAGTTGTTACATTGTGAGTAACTTTATTTTGTATGCTAAAATTATTAGGAGTGTTTATTTGATTTTCAAGTTGTCTAATTACTTTAGCAGGTGACGGTAAGTCACTCATAAAAGATAATTTTATTAATAACATTTCGCCAGCAATTAAATCTACTGCCGCTCTTTTTAACTCTTCTAAACTATTAATTATTAACTGCCAAGATCTAGTTAAATATGAAAGTTCAAGCTCTATGCTTAAGTTTTTAATATTATTAAATTCTTCCTGACTTAAATATAATGGGCATTTTAAATCTGGAGTAATTTTGGCTTTAGACAACAAATGAATTAGCTCTAATAGATCTTGAAATAATTGAGTAACTTCAAGCCCATTATTATATAGGGCATTTAATAAGTCTATCGCCTCGGTTATATTGCCGCTAGATGTTAATTTGTATAATTCTAATAACTTCTCTTTACTGCCCAGGCCAATCATATTACTAACTAGCTCATAAGTTATAGTGCCATCTGCATGGACTATAGCTTGATCGAGAATAGAAAGCGCATCTCTTACCGAACCTTCAGCAATTTTAGCAATTAAAATTAAAGCATTTTCTTCGGCTGCTATATTTTCTAGACCAATAATTTTTTTTAAATGTGAACTTAAGGTCTCGATCGTAATTCTTTTTAGTTCATAACGCTGGCAGCGCGATAATATAGTTACTGGAATTTTACGAATTTCAGTGGTAGCAAAAATAAATTTTACATGCGACGGTGGCTCTTCCAAAGTTTTAAGTAAAGCGTTAAACGCATTTTTCGAAAGCATATGAACTTCGTCGATAATATAGACTTTAAATCTAGCCATAGCGGGTGCATAGCAAACATTGTCGATGATTTCTCTAATATCGTCAACCCCAGTTCTGCTAGCTGCATCCATCTCTAAAATATCCGGATGGCGTCCTTGGCCAATTAATTTGCAATTCTCACAAATTCCACAAGGATTAGCATTAGGACTATTATCATTATTTGCTGTACAATTTAAAGCTTTGGCAATAATTCTGGCGGTAGTGGTTTTGCCTGTACCTCTGATACCAGTAAGTAAAAAAGCTCCAGCTATTCGATTTTGTTTTATGGCATTACTGATAGTTTGTACCAAGCTTTCTTGGCCGATCATATCTGAAAAATTTTGTGGCCTATATTTATTAGCCAAAACTACATAAGTTTTGCTGTGCAAGGTGATATCTCGTATGCTTATTTTAAATTAAAAGGAAGGCTAACTAGTACGACCCGCAAGTTAAACATACGGCTGCTCCATTTCTGACCTGACCGGATTTTGTAAAACAAAACGCCCATATAGTTAGCCCAAGTTTCATACTCTAACCAAAACATCACTCATGTGCAAGATAAACTTGAATGATTAGATAAAAAATCTAGATTTTGCTTAAACCTAATGCTAAACAGAAAGATAAACAGAGAGCTTGCGAAGATATATAGGTTATCAATGGATCGAACAGAAAGATTAAAACATATTTTATATGATTATGAGATTGATGGATATATAGTTCCGGCAACTGATCCTTATCAAAATGAATATGTTCATCCTTGTTATTTAAGGTTGCCTTGGCTAACTAACTTTACCGGTTCGATGGGAGTTGCAATTGTTTTAAGTGATAAAGCGGCTTTTTTTACTGATGGCAGATATATGGTCCAAGCCAAAAAACAACTGGATACTAATATCTATGAAATTTATAATATAAAAGATCTAAAACCTTGGGAATGGGTAGAAAAATTTGCTAAAGATTTAGTTATTGGCTATGACCCATTATTGCATACTAAAGCTAATATTGAAAAATATCCAAAAACTAAAGCGGTAAACGAAAATATTATTGACAGATTATGGTATGATAAGCCAGAGCCTCCATCGTCTGATGTTATGGAATATCCGCTTAAATATGCAGGTGAAGATACAAATAGTAAAATAGCTAAAATTATTGAAGTAATTGAAAAATCTGCAAGCGAGGCTCTAATTTTAACTTTGCCTGATTCTATCTGTTGGTTATTAAATGTCCGAGGTAGTGATGTTGATTATGTACCAATAATTTTAGGTTATGCGATAATCTATAAAGATGGTAATATTGAATGGTTTGTTGAAAATTCTAGAAGCAGTTTTAATCTGCCAGATAATGTAACTGTATATTCATCTAAATTATTAGAAAAACGTCTTAACCAATTAAAAGATATATCTATATTGCTTGATGAGAATACAGCTCCAATTTGGTTTTTAACTAAACTTGATAAAATTATCAATCATGAAGATCCCTGTTTAATTTTAAAAGCATGTAAAAATCAAATTGAAATATCTGGAATGAAAAAAGCTCATATCCAAGATGGTATTGCAGTTACTAAATTTTTATATTGGCTGCATAAAAATGTCACTAAGCAAAAAATTACTGAAATTACAGCTGCAAGAAAATTGCTGGAATTTAGATTGCAAGGAGCTAATTTTATTAGTCCAAGTTTTGCAACTATTGCAGGTTTTGCTGAACATGGAGCTATAGTTCATTATCATGCTGTAGAAGATACTGATATTGAAATTAAGGGCGATAATATTTTGCTTCTTGATTCCGGGGGACAATATTTAGATGGTACTACCGATATAACTAGGACTATTGCTATAGGTAGAGTAACAAATCTTCAAAAACGCCATTTTACTTTAGTGCTTAAAGGGCATATTGCTTTAGCTAAAGCGGTGTTTCCAGCAGGGACTACTGGTTCGGCATTAGATATTTTAGCGCGGCAATTTTTATGGCAAGAAAATTTAGATTATGATCATGGTACGGGACACGGAGTAGGTTGCTTTTTAAATGTTCATGAAGGTCCGCAAAGAATCAGTAAAATTCCTAATAATGTTGCCTTAAGACCCGGGATGATTATTTCTAATGAGCCAGGTTATTACTTAGAAGGTTCTTATGGAATTAGAATTGAAAATCTAGTTTTAGTAGTAGAAGTATCCCCCAATTTTTATGGCTTTGAAACCATAACTTTAGCCCCTCTTGATCTTAATTTAGTTGATTATTCATTGCTGAATCAGGAAGAGAAAGCTTGGTTAGTTAATTATCAAAAACAAGTAATTGAAACCTTATATCCTTTTTTATCTATTGAAGAAAGAAGATGGTTGAATAGTTAAATATGTCAATCAATCTGCTATATATCACCAACAATTTTTATAATGATTAACATTAAACCATCCCCAAATATTAATTATATCAAAACGAAGATTATAGTTTTTATATCTACTGTTATTGATAAAGTTACTAGCTGAACTCGTAATGCGGTTTTTTTGTGTTTCACTAAGGGCGAAATTAAGTAAATCTATTTTGTGCCTAGCTTTAACTTCAATAAAAATAATTAATTGTTTCTTACGGGCAATAATATCAATCTCACCAAGGGGATGTTTGTAATTATGTTTGATAATTTTATAACCTTTAGTAAATAAAAAAATAATAGCTAAATATTCTCCATAAAGACCATATAATTTTTTATTATACACGTTTAACGTCCGATAATTTTTTGGTAAATAATTTTTTTGCTAACACCAGTGATGTCCGCAATTATTTGCGCGGTATCTTTGGCCGATAATTCTTTACTATATTTAGCAATTAACTCGTCAATTTCATCCTCACTAAATTTTTTAGCTTCGCGGTTATCGAGAATAATTACGCATTCGCCTTTCAAAGTATGTGTCTCATAATATTTAATAATTTCGCTAACAGTTCCAGTTACTGATTCTTCATGAGATTTAGTTAATTCTCTGGCGATGCAGGCTGGTTTGTCACCAAGGATTAATTTAATATCGCTTAAACAAGCAGTAAGTCTTAAGGCTGTTTCATAAAAAATTAAAGTTGTGGCTATAGTTTTAAGCGAGGTCAAAGCTTTCTGCCTAGCATTTTCTTTATTTGGTAAAAAACCTAAAAAATAAAATTGATCGGTCGCCATGCTTGATAAAGTTAATGCGGTAATTAAAGCTGTAGGGCCTGGAGATGAAGTAACATAGATTTTTTTATTAATTAGTTCTCTGATTAATTTGTAACCAGGATCAGAGATAAGAGGAGTTCCAGCGTCGGAAATTAAAGCTATTTTATTGCCAGCTAAAATTAAATTTATAATATTTTCTCTATCTTTTTCATCAGAATAATCATTGTAGCAAAAAGTTTTTTTATTTAGGCCGTAATGAGCTAATAATTTTCCACTAACTCTAGTATCTTCGCAAAATATTATATCAACATTAGCTAAAATACTTAAAGCCCTAATGGTGATATCATGAATGTTGCCAATTGGAGTGGCTACTATATAAAGCCCAGCTTTAAGCTCAGCATTTTGTTTACAGTTAGCAATCATTTGGTTAAGATCGTTCATTATTTTTTTCTAAAATATAAGCTTATGGGTTATTTTGTGAATATTAAATCAATTAAACTAATTTTATCTGCTGGTTTGTTATTTTTAACTTTAGGCTGCTCATCTATTTCAGATATGTCAGATAGTTTGGGGATATCTAACAAAGATAAACCAGTAGTCAAAGCTCCTACAGAAAAACAAGCGCTAAAATTAGCAGTTAAAAAAGAACCTTTTTATAATGAAAATTTTGAACAAAATCCAGTAAAAATTGCAATTTTAGTTCCTCTTAGCGGAACATATGCGAAAATAGGTCGTGAGTTATTAGATTCAGCGCAATTAGCTTTATTTGATTTAAAGCATAAAAATATTACTTTAGTGCCTGTAGATACCGGCAATAACAATAATGCGAAAGCTAGCTCGGCTGCAGAACTTTTAATTTCGCAAAATATTAAAATTGCTATTGGTCCATTATTTAGTGATACCACCAGAATTATTAATAATATGGTTAAGGACAAAAATATAAAAATTATTTCTTTTTCTAACGATCGGGCTTTAGCAAAAACAGGAGCTAATATTTTAGGGTTATCAGTTGAAGAACAAATTGAAAGAGTTATATCTTACGCTTTAGATCGTTGCGAGATTAAAAGATATATAGCGGTTTTACCTCGTAATGCTTATGGTCTAGTGGTGGAAAAACAAGCGCAACAAATGGTTAGTTTAAATGGTGTATTTAACCCAATTTATTATGAAAGATTACCAACTGATTATAGCGATATTATTAAGCAAATTAACGATTTTGCTAATGAAAATAATAATCTTCCTAATTTAACTAGTAAATGTAATGATATTAAGACCGCCTTGTTGCTACCTGAGGCTGGAATTGTTACAAGTAAAGTAACTGAAGGTCTCAATGATAATATTTTTAGCAAAAAAATCTTAATTCTAGGCAGTAGCAAGTGGGATGATAATTCATTATTGGCTAATAATTATTTAGAAGGGGCTATTTTCCCAACAATGCAAAGTGATAAACAGCAAGAATTCAAACAAAATTTTCTCCATACTTATAATTATAAACCAGATAATATTGCAAGTATAGCCTATGATGCTATGTCGCTGGCTGTGATGTTAAGTGGCTTTAATAAGGAAGACCAAAATATTTTAAATAATCCTCGTGGTTTTGTTGGAATTGATGGTATTTTTAGATTTAATAATAATGGACTTGCGGAGCGTTCTTTAGCTATCATAAGAATTAAGCAGCATAATTTTGAAGTTTTAGATCAAAATCCAAGTTTCTTTAGATAGTTTTATTACATTTATTGGTGTATTATTAGCATAATAGTGAAATAAGCAGTTTTTTTATCTGATTGTTTACTCTATACTCTTTTGCAAATTTAAAATTTAACGGATTTAGATGTTAGGTCAATGATATTAGATAAACTAAAACCAATAATGATTTCTGGTAAAGAAGTACTTCCGATTATCGAAGGTGGTAAAGGAGTTGCAATATCTAGTGGTAAAACCTCAGGTGCTTTTGCCAATGCTGGTTGTGTAGGAACATTTTCTGGAGTAAATCCAGATATATATAACAAAGATGGTGATGTTATACCGGTTGTATATAAAGGGACAACTAGAAGAGAAAGGCATGAAGAACTAGTGGCTCTCGGTATAGAAGGTGGTATCGCCCAAGCAAAAATTGCCCATGAAATGTCAAATGGCAATGGTCGGGTGCATATTAATGTCCTGTGGGAAATGGGTGGAGCACAAAGAGTATTAGAAGGTGTTTTAGAAGGAAGTCGAGGTTTAATTAATGGAATTACCTGCGGTGCTGGTATGCCCTATAAGTTAGCTGAAATTGCCGCAAGATATAATGTTTATTATTATCCGATAGTTTCATCAATGCGCGCTATTAGGGCTTTATGGAAAAGATCTTTTCATAAAAATTTTGAGCTTTTAGGCGGCGTTGTCTACGAAGATCCTTGGCTTGCTGGTGGTCATAATGGTTTGTCTAATAATGAGGATCCTAAAGTTCCTGAAGATCCATATCCAAGGGTTGCTGAAATTAGAAGTTTTATGAATTCAGTAGGCTTAAATAATGTGCCAATAGTTATGGCTGGAGGAGTTTGGTTTTTAAAAGATTGGGCTAATTGGCTAGATAATCCTGAAATAGGACCGGTGGTATTTCAATTCGGTACTAGACCAATTTTAACTCAAGAAAGTCCAGTTCCAGATTATTGGAAAAAACGTTTACTTACAATTAAAAGAGGTGATGTTTCTTTAAATAGATTTAGTCCAACTGGTTTTTATTCTTCGGCTGTGCGGAATAATTTCTTAAAAAATCTGGAAAGTCGACATGACAGACAAATACCTTATGTTACTTCACCTGAAGGTGTATTAACTGAGTCTTTTTTAATAGGTCCAAGAGGACGTCCGGTTTATGTAGAACTACAAGATAAAGATCGGGGAGAAAAATGGATTTTAGAAGGATTTGCTGAGGTTTTAAAAACTCCAGACTCAACTTTACTCTTTGTAACTAAAGAAGAATCCTTACAAATTAGAGAAGATCAAATTAATTGTATGGGTTGTTTAAGTCATTGTAGATTTAGTAACTGGAAAGATCATGATGATTATAATACCGGTTATAAAGCCGATCCTCGTAGTTTTTGTATTCAAAAAACTCTACAAGATGCGGCGCATGGCGTTGGAAGTTTAGAAGATCAATTAATGTTTGCCGGGCACAATGCTTATAAGTTTGGTGAAGATCCATTTTATAAAGATGGTTTTATACCGACGGTAAAACAGTTGGTTGATCGGATTATGAGCGGGGAATAAAATTAAGTTTACAACTTAATTTTATATGGGTTTTGAAAACTTTTTATTTGGGACCGGCCCGTCGTATTATAGACAAATCCTGAAAAATGAACACTGGTTCATTTTTCTT